>NZ_CATYRA010000003.1:0-382758 GCF_958411575.1 uncultured Bacillus sp. | reverse complement strand
AGGACTTAACCCACATTTTGAATGATGTCACACCTGTTATCTAGTTTTGAGAGAATAAGTTTTTTCAAAAAAACACTTGATTTTCTCAAGAATACATAGTATAATGTTAAATGTCACTGAAATTGTCTGGTGATGATGGCGAAGAGGTCACACCCGTTTCCATACCGAACACGGAAGTTAAGCTCTTCAGCGCCGATGGTAGTCGGGGGTTTCCCCCTGTGAGAGTAGGACATCGCCAGGCAGACTTCATTCCGCAGTAGCTCAGTGGTAGAGCTATCGGCTGTTAACCGATCGGTCGTAGGTTCGAATCCTACCTGCGGAGCCATTATTGGAGAGCTGTCCGAGTGGTCGAAGGAGCACGATTGGAAATCGTGTAGGCGGTCAACTCCGTCTCAAGGGTTCGAATCCCTTGCTCTCCGCCACTGATACTTATACATAATTACATTTGAAAGTCTGGGCCCGTTGGTCAAGCGGTTAAGACACCGCCCTTTCACGGCGGTAACACGGGTTCGAATCCCGTACGGGTCATTATATGATGGAGGATTAGCTCAGCTGGGAGAGCATCTGCCTTACAAGCAGAGGGTCGGCGGTTCGAGCCCGTCATCCTCCACCATTATCATCGCGGGGTGGAGCAGTTCGGTAGCTCGTCGGGCTCATAACCCGAAGGTCGCAGGTTCAAATCCTGCCCCCGCAACCAAATTATATGAATGAAATAAGGAGTGCCCGAAGGGTGCAACTAAAATAATTCACTTTATAAATATGGTCCGGTAGTTCAGTTGGTTAGAATGCCTGCCTGTCACGCAGGAGGTCGCGGGTTCGAGTCCCGTCCGGACCGCCATTTAAATACTTAGGCTCGGTAGCTCAGTTGGTAGAGCAACGGACTGAAAATCCGTGTGTCGGCGGTTCGATTCCGTCCCGAGCCACCACCTATGCCGGTGTAGCTCAATTGGTAGAGCAACTGACTTGTAATCAGTAGGTTGGGGGTTCAAGTCCTCTTGCCGGCACTCTTTTCTTAACATTAATATGGAGGGGTAGCGAAGTGGCTAAACGCGGCGGACTGTAAATCCGCTCCCTCAGGGTTCGGCAGTTCGAATCTGCCCCCCTCCACCATTTATAGGGGCATAGTTTAACGGTAGAACAGAGGTCTCCAAAACCTCCGGTGTGGGTTCGATTCCTACTGCCCCTGCCAAATTTTTTACATCTTGAGATTATGGCGGTTGTGGCGAAGTGGTTAACGCACCAGATTGTGGCTCTGGCACTCGTGGGTTCGATTCCCATCAATCGCCCCATATTATCATTGGGCTATAGCCAAGCGGTAAGGCAACGGACTTTGACTCCGTCATGCGTTGGTTCGAATCCAGCTAGCCCAGTCTCACTTTTTATATAAATTGCATATGATGTATGAAGTCCCTTAAGATGCGGAAGTAGTTCAGTGGTAGAACACCACCTTGCCAAGGTGGGGGTCGCGGGTTCGAATCCCGTCTTCCGCTCCAATTACGGCGGCATAGCCAAGTGGTAAGGCAGAGGTCTGCAAAACCTTTATCCCCGGTTCGAATCCGGGTGTCGCCTTTCTTTTGCCGGGGTGGTGGAATTGGCAGACACACAGGACTTAAAATCCTGCGGTAGGTGACTACCGTGCCGGTTCAAGTCCGGCCCTCGGCACCAATTTTACTTACCATGGTAAGTTGAATTGGTGTTTGTGTTTTATTATTATAACTAATCATATTAATGATCTACTTGTGTAGATCATTTTTTTATTGTTTGATTTATCATTATCAGCTAAGTCTCTTAACACTTTTTTATTATTATCTTTCCAAAAAAACTTTTTTGAAATACGTTGACACTTTATAAGATCCATGATATATTTATATTCGTCGGTTAGATACGACGTAAAACTTGCCGGTGTGGCGGAATTGGCAGACGCGCACGACTCAAAATCGTGTTCCTTCTGGAGTGTCGGTTCGACCCCGACCACCGGTATACTGAAAAAGCCCGTTTCTTATACAGAAACGGGTTTTTATTTTTATAATTCACTCAGCGTATTGGTCTATGATCTCTTCTAGTACCTCTTTAAGCTCTTCTGCATCTTCAAGCTCTGATTGGCTGAAGCGGACACGTACGAGCTGTTCTCCGTCATTATACATCTCTTCCAGCCATCCTCGCAGGCCTCTTGCCCTGCGGTCGACTTCGAAAATAATGTCTAAACCGTCTTCGTCTAAAAGGAAAATAAGCTCTAATTCATCAAGCATCTGACGATAGTAGCCCGATGTCGGAATGAACTCAAATTCTTGAACGAACGGTAGGCGGCGTTGGAAGTAAGGCGCTTGTTCGCAGTCTGCTTCGTTAAGACGGAAGCCCAGGTTTTCAAATGCTTCCAGCACACTTTCAATCCAAGGGTGCGCTTCAACGAAAATTCGGTCATGATCGGATTTATCGATACCGCCTTGGATATCAAGGTCTGTCACCACGGCGACCTCTACTTTCCCTACAGTAATCGGTGTATCAAGAGGGAGGGTGAATGAGAACGGAAATTGATGCTCTTCTCCAGGCTGAATGGTGAATGAACCAGTGACCCGAAAAGAATGAATTGTAGCGTATTTCCGATGCTCTTCATCGTCTTTTACAATGACGTACCGTGTGTTAAGCTGTAAATCAATATAGCGGATGTCCTGAGCGATTTTTCCGCCTTTGACATGGACAGTTCCCCGTACTTCTTCTCCTGGATAATATGCGTCTTTCTCTAAAATTGTTTCTACTTTTGCAGCACCGATACCGGCACTTGCCGCAAGCTTCTTAAAAAATGACATATTAGATCTTCCCCTTTTTCTTTTTCTCAACAGATATACGTAAGAAGGAAGAAAAAAGATTCATTTGATTCATACTTTTTACCTATTATTCGTCCGGCCTAGGGACAGACTAAGAATAATATTGAAAGCAAAGGAGCGGATTGAAATGGATAAAGAAAGTATGGTTGCTGATGAATTACACAGAATGTTTTTGGCTGGTGAGCTGCAAATCACGGTAGAGGAGGATATAAACAATATTTCCGAAAGGCTGAGAAACGGAGATCTTAGTTTAGACCGATTAAGCGGTGAAGATGCGTTTATAAAAGAAACGGTAAACGAGGCTTTAAGAAGAGTGGAGCAATAAAAGGGAGAGACGGGATCTGAAAGATGAGATTCCGTCTTTTTTTGTGACTTTGTTACAGTTCTCCTCAATATAAAAGCAAATCGATTTGAAATGGTTTACTCAGGATCCAGCCTTTTTCCATCAGAAGTTCAGATAGTTCCCCATGCAGATGAACAGCTGCATCTAATTGATCATGCAACGCTGTTCTGAGGTCGGGGTTTGTAGTTTCTGTTATTGCGACAGTGTACTTTTTTATGCTGGTTTGTATTGTTGTTAAGCAATCAAGAACCATAATAGGTATAATTGGGGCTGGAAAATCGTTCAATGGCTTCACCTCGTGTTATTGTCAGAGGTTTTCTCTTCTAGATCCTCCTATTAAGAAGTATTTAGCCTTGTATCATGCATTTATACAAAATGCTATAATGATTAACAAACTTTTTCGGGGAGTGGGATGATGAAGCAGATTATTGCGATGGGCGGCGGAGGTTTTTCGATGGAGCCGGAAAATTTGTCCCTTGATCAATATATCATCAATCAAGCGGAACGGGAGTCGCCTCGCATTTGTTTTTTGCCGACGGCGAGCGGTGATTCCCAAAAATATGTTCAGCGATTTTATCAGGCATTTCAAACACTGGATTGTGTGCCGTCTCATTTATCCTTATTTAAGCCGCCGTCAACGGATTTAATTTCTTTTGTTATGGAAAAGGACGTGATTTATGTTGGCGGGGGAAATACGCGGAATATGCTTGTGCTATGGAAGGAGTGGGGGCTGGAGCTTATTCTCAGGGAGGCATGGAAGAACGGGGTGATTTTAGCTGGATTAAGTGCCGGTGCGATCTGCTGGTTTGAAGAAGGGGTGACAGATTCAGCCGGACCGCTGACAAGTATGAAAAGTTTAGGTTTTTTACAAGGGAGCTTTTGTCCTCATTATGACGGTGAAAAGAATCGGAGACCGATATACCACCAGCTGATATTTAACGAATTCTTGTGCGATGGCTATGCGGCGGACGATGGAGCGGCTCTCCATTTCATAAATGATCAGCTGTTTCAGACTGTGAGTTCAAGACCGGATGCAAAGGCATATCGGGTGATGAGGGGTGCACATGAGATATCTGAAATTCCGCTGACGGTCAAATACTTGGATTGATTTGGCTGAATATTTTCTATTTTTCTCTTTTTTTTCAATTGGTTTTATGTTAAGATGAGTCCGAAATCAATAGTTACTGGGGGTGCCCGCTTTCGGGCTGAGAGAGAAGGTAAGCTTCTTAACCCTTTGGACCTGATCTGGTTCGTACCAGCGTGGGGAAGTAGAGGAATTGTTTTTATTATTGTCGTGCTGGGCAATAATATGTTTCTTTCTGACTGTAACCGGGTTCATTCATTTGAATCCGGTTTTTTGTGCTGGTTATGGGCTTGATTTTGTCCTTTCAAACGAAGAGAGGGGAAGGATCAATGATGCAAAACGATTCAGTGCAGCAAGCCAACATTTCCATTATGTCGAGTTTTTCGGGGAGTAAAAAAGTATACGTGGAGGGCTCTTCCTCTGACATCCAAGTGCCGATGAGGGAAATCGCCTTAAGTCCGACGACAGGATCGTTCGGCGAAGAGGAAAACGTGCCTGTGCGTGTATATGATACAAGCGGACCGTATACGGACCCTGATGTGACCATTAATATTCAAGAAGGATTAAAGCCGCTCCGCCAAAAATGGATCACAGAGCGCGGCGATGTTGAAGAATATGAAGGACGGACTATAAAACCAGAAGATAACGGTTATAAAAAAGCAAACCCAAACATAAGCTACCCAGAACTAAAGCGGAAACCGCTGAGGGCGAAAGCAGGCCAAAATGTCACCCAAATGCATTATGCCAAAAAGGGTATCATTACACCTGAGATGGAGTTTATCGCCATTCGCGAGCATGTGGCTCCCGAATTTGTCAGAGATGAGGTAGCGAGCGGCCGGGCGATCATTCCTTCAAATATTAATCACCCTGAAAGTGAACCGATGATTATCGGCCGGAATTTCCATGTGAAGATTAATGCGAATATCGGAAATTCAGCGGTTACGTCATCAATTGAAGAAGAAGTGGAAAAAATGACGTGGGCCATCCGCTGGGGAGCGGATACGATGATGGATCTTTCTACCGGAAAAGATATTCATACGACGCGTGAATGGATTATTCGCAATTGCCCTGTGCCTGTGGGAACTGTTCCGATTTATCAGGCGCTTGAAAAAGTAAACGGCGTAGCGGAGGATTTAACGTGGGAGATTTACCGTGATACGCTGATTGAGCAGGCAGAACAGGGAGTGGATTATTTTACGATTCACGCTGGTGTTTTGCTGCGGTATGTCCCGCTAACCGCCAAACGGACAACTGGAATCGTGTCACGCGGAGGCGCGATTATGGCACAGTGGTGTCTGGCCCATCATCAGGAAAGCTTTTTGTATACTCATTTTGAAGAAATCTGTGAAATCATGAAAACGTATGATATTGCTTTTTCTCTTGGGGACGGGCTTCGCCCCGGATCAATCGCTGATGCCAATGACGAAGCGCAATTTGCTGAATTAGAGACCCTCGGAGAACTGACGCAAATTGCCTGGAAGCATGATGTTCAGGTGATGATTGAGGGACCGGGGCATGTGCCGATGCATAAAATCAAAGAGAACGTCGATAAACAAATGGACATTTGCAAAGAAGCGCCTTTTTACACATTGGGGCCGCTGACGACGGATATTGCGCCGGGCTATGACCATATTACTTCAGCGATCGGAGCGGCGATGATCGGCTGGTATGGGACAGCAATGCTTTGTTATGTAACGCCGAAGGAGCATTTGGGTTTGCCAAACCGTGATGATGTTCGTGAAGGGGTCATTACATATAAAATTGCTGCGCACGCAGCAGATCTTGCAAAAGGACATCCCGGAGCGCAAATACGGGATGATGCGTTATCGAAAGCCCGCTTTGAATTCCGCTGGCGAGACCAGTTTAATTTATCTCTTGATCCGGAAAGAGCGCTTGAATATCATGATGAAACACTGCCGGCAGAAGGAGCAAAAACCGCTCACTTTTGTTCAATGTGCGGGCCGAAGTTTTGCAGTATGAGAATTTCTCAGGATATTCGGGATTATGCGAAGGATAAAGAGCTTAGTGAATGGGATGCCATTCAAGAGGGAATGAAAGAAAAAGCTGAAGAATTTGTGAATCAAGGCAGCAAGCTGTATAAATAATAGATTGACAGGCGAAATGGAATACGTTTTAATATAGCTAATATATATTTCCAGCATTGGCTGATCGGGACACCGAAGGCCCTTATCTTTTAGATAAGGGCCTTTTTTGTATGAAAAAGGAGGGATCATTGATGGGAATCAAAAAAGAGAAGGGGAGAAAACGATTCAGGAAGCGAAAAACATATGGGAATCAGATTTTGCCGCTTGATCTTCTGATTGAAAAAAACAAAAGAGAGATTATGAACAGCGCGGAGCTTATGGAGGAAATTTATATGAAGATTGATAAGAAGCATACGGCGGTGCGTAACTAAATATAAAAAAACCCGCTAATTACAGCGGGTTTTTACACTTCTATTAAGCATCTTTTTTAATCGGCAATCCAAGGCCTTCTGCCACGCGTTTTCCGTATTCAGGATCCGCTTTGTAGAAATGCTCGATTTGGCGAAGTTTGATCTCTTCTTTTTCTACCGGCTTCATGGCGTTTACGATATTTTCAACAAGGCGGGCACGCTCATCTTCGCTCATTAAACGATAGAGGTCACCGGCTTGTGTGTAGTGGTCGTTGTGATCGTAGCTTACGCTGTCAGCGATTCCTTGTACCGGATATGCTGCTTGTTTATCTTCAGGTGACTCTTTCGGACCACCGAAGCTGTTAGGCTCGTAATAAACAGATCCGCCGCCGTTATTGTCAAAACGCATTTGTCCGTCACGCTGATAATTGTTTACTTCGTTGCGTGCGCGGTTGATTGGCAGCGCTTGATGGTTCGCACCGACACGGTAGCGGTGTGCATCATGATAAGCAAACAGCCGGCCTTGAAGCATTTTATCCGGAGAAACATCAATACCAGGCACGAGTGTTCCAGGTGAGAATGTCGCTTGTTCTACTTCTGCAAAGTAGTTTTCCGGATTTCTGTCTAGAACCATGCGTCCAACTTCAATTAACGGATAGTCTTTTTGAGACCAAACTTTTGTGACATCAAACGGATCGAAGCGATACGTATTTGCATCTTCTAAAGGCATGATTTGCACATATAGTTTCCATGCAGGGAAATCACCGTTTTCAATCGCGTTGAAAAGATCTTCTGTATGGTAATCAGGGTTTTCACCGGCAATTTTTGCAGCTGTATTGACATCAAGGTTTTTTACGCCTTGTTCTGTTTTAAAGTGATATTTAATCCATACGCCTTCGCCTTCGGCATTTGTCCATTTGAATGTATGGCTTCCGAAGCCGTGCATGTGGCGAAGTGTCGCAGGAATTCCGCGGTCTGACATCAGAATTGTCACTTGGTGCAGTGATTCTGGTGAAAGTGACCAGAAATCCCATACAGCTGTAGGGTTTTTCAAGTGTGTTTTTGGATCTCTTTTTTGTGTATGGATGAAATCAGGGAACTTAATCGCATCGCGGATGAAGAATACCGGTGTATTGTTACCGACGATGTCGTAGTTTCCTTCTTCAGTATAAAATTTAACAGCAAATCCGCGTGGGTCGCGAACGGTGTCAGCCGAGCCAAGTTCACCGGCAACTGTTGAGAAACGGATGAACAACGGTGTCCGTTTGCCGATTTCAGAAAGGAAAGCGGCTTTCGTGTATTTTGTTACATCGTTTGTCACTTCAAAATATCCGTGTGCGCCTGCTCCTTTGGCGTGAACGACACGTTCGGGAACACGTTCTCTGTTGAAATGGGCCAATTTTTCGAGTAAATGTACATCTTGGATTAAAGTTGGTCCGCGAGAACCGGCGGTCATTGAATTTTGATTATCTCCAACCGGAGCGCCCCAGCTAGTTGTCAGTTTATTTGAACTCATGTCATCACCTCTTGAAATTTATAAGAACATAATATCATCTCTAAGTAAAAAGTCAATATTATTTTATAATTATTATAAAATAGTTATCTCTATTAAGGGATATCAAGTATTAAAAATCTTGATAAACCCTTGTCATAACAGCTTGTTAGAGAGAATAAAGTTTTTTGAAGAAATGATTTTTTTCTTCTCTATTTGCGAAACAAGCAGAGTAAGTGATAAACAAGGATGGCAAAATCTCGTTTTAAAAAAAGAGTTGACATATCGGAATAATTTGAATTAACATGATATTCAAACAAAAAACAATTGGGCAGCTGATCGGACCGCCGAAGGCTCTCATCTCTACAACGAACAGAGATGGGGGCCTTTTTGTTTTTGTAGAAGGCGGGGTTGGCAGAAAGCGAGGGATAAAAGTGGCTGTGACCATCAGCATCAAAGAAAAGACATTTGTTCAAGAGGGCCGCAAAACAACGGTCTTGGAGAACATTCAATTATCAATCGCACCAGGTGAATTTTTGACGCTCATCGGACCGAGCGGGTGCGGAAAAAGCACTCTGTTAAAGATTATTGCGGGGCTTGATTCAGATTATGACGGGAGTGTTGAAATTAACGGACGCAGCGTAACAGCTCCGGGTATTCAGCAAGGATTTATTTTTCAGGAGCACCGCCTTTTTCCATGGCTGACAGTTGAGCAGAATATTGCCGCCGATTTGAACTTGAAAGATCCAACAGTCAAACAGAAGGTGGATGAACTGATTGAGATTGTCAGATTGAAAGGATCGGAGAAAGCATATCCGCGCGAGCTGTCAGGCGGTATGTCACAAAGAGTCGCTATCGCACGTGCTCTTCTGCGGGAGCCTGAGGTGCTGCTTTTAGATGAACCGTTTGGTGCACTGGATGCTTTTACTAGAAAACACCTGCAGGACGTGCTGCTGGATATATGGCGGAGGAAAAAAACAACGATGATTCTCGTCACTCATGATATAGATGAATCTGTTTATTTAGGAAATGAGCTTGCGATCCTTAAGGCCAAACCGGGGAACATCCACAAGCTGATGCCCATTGATCTGGCGTATCCGCGAAACCGGACGACACCGGATTTCCAAGCGATCAGACAGAAAGTGCTGTCGGAATTCGAGAAAACAGAAGATCTAGAGTACGCTGAAGGATCAGGGATATAGAAAGGGCGGAAGCAGAAATGAAAAAAGGACTCATTGTATTGATTGCCGTTTTTTTTCTGCTGGCAGGCTGCGGAGCAAATGGAGCCAGCAGTGACAACAAACAATTGAAAGAAATTCGAATCGGTATTCAGCAAAGTTTAAGCCCGCTTTTGATTGCGAAGGAGAAAGGCTGGTTTGAAGAAGCATTTGAAAAAGAAGGCATCAAAGTGAAATGGGTGGAGTTTCAAAGCGGTCCGCCCCAATTTGAAGGCCTTGCGGCAGACAAACTTGATTTTTCTCAAGTCGGGAATTCGCCTGTGATCTCAGGGCAGGCGGCAGGCATTGATTTTAAAGAAATCGGCTTATCTCAAGACGGGTTGAAAGCGAACGGTATCCTTGTCAATCAAAACAGCGGCATTCAGGATGTCAAGGACTTAAAGGGAAAGAAAATTGCAGTCGCCAAAGGGAGCAGCGGTTTTGATTTTCTGTATAAAGCACTTGATCAAGTGGGATTGTCAGCTAATGATGTGACGATCATTCAGCTTCAGCCTGATGAAGCGGCCTCTGCGTTTGAAAACGGATCTGTTGATGCCTGGTCCATTTGGGAGCCGTACTTGTCTTTAGAAACAATCAAACACGGAGCAAAAATCCTTGTGAACGGGGAAAGCACAGATTTATATTCACCCGGATTTACTTTAGTAAGAACAAAGTTTGCCGAAGAGCACCCTGACGAAGTGGTCCGTTTTCTGAAGGTGTTTAATAAGGCTGTTGTGTGGCAAAAGGAACATCTGGATGAAGCCGCTGACTTGTATGCAGACATTAAAGGTCTCGATAAAAAGGTCGTCGAAAATGTGTTGAAAAATACTGAGCCTCTGAATGAGGTCATCAGTGACGACATTGTGAAAGCACAGCAGGAGACAGCAGATTTTCAATACCGAACGAAGGCGATAGACAAGAAGATTGATGTGAAAGAGGTTGTGGATAACACATTTATTAAAAAAGCGTTAAAGCAAAATTCCTCCGGAGGTGATCAATGATGAAAGCAGAGGCTGCAGGCTCGCTGCCGAAAACGAATGCGGAAGCGGTGCGAAAAAAGCCCGGAAGGATGAAATACGGCTGGATGAAGGGGCTTTTGCTGCCTGCTGTCATCATCGCCATCTGGCAGATCATCGGCGGCCTTGGGGTAGTGTCCGCTACAGTGCTGCCCACACCCGTTGCGATCGTCCTGACGTTTAAAGAGCTTATTTTGTCCGGTGAGCTGTTCGGGCATTTGCAAATCAGCATCTATCGGGCGGCGCTTGGTTTTTTGCTTGGCGCGGGGCTTGGCTTGATTATCGGAATTTTTGCCGGGTTCTCCAAACGGACGGAGCTGTATCTTGATCCGTCATTGCAAATGCTCAGAACCGTTCCCCATCTGGCGGTCACGCCGCTGTTTATTTTATGGTTCGGTTTTGATGAGGTATCTAAAATTTTGCTGATTGCGCTCGGCGCTTTCTTTCCTGTCTATATTAATACATTTAACGGCATCCGCGGGGTTGACGCGAAGCTGTTTGAAGTCGCCCGGGTACTTGAATTTAAATGGCATCAGCAGATTTCCAAAGTGATATTGCCGGCATCCCTGCCAAATATACTGCTCGGCATCCGCTTATCGCTCGGCATTGCATGGCTCGGACTTGTTGTGGCAGAGCTGATGGGCTCAAGCTCAGGAGTCGGTTATATGATTATGGATGCAAGACAGTTCTCACAAACGAACAAAGTATTTGCCGGGATTATCATTTTTGCTGTTGTTGGAAAGCTGACGGATTCCTTTGTCAGGCTGCTTGAACGAAAACTGTTAAAGTGGAGAAACAGTTACGAAGGGTAATATACGTAAAGGGGAGATGGATATGGAAATTCTTTGGTTTATACCGACTCATGGAGACGCGAGATATTTAGGGTCTGAAAGCGATGGGCGGACTGCGGATCATCTTTACTTTAAACAAGTCGCGCAGGCGGCTGACAGGCTGGGATATACGGGTGTTCTCCTGCCAACGGGAAGATCGTGCGAGGACCCGTGGCTTACAGCAGCGGCTTTAGCAGGAGAAACAAAGGACCTAAAGTTTTTAGTCGCGGTAAGACCCGGTTTAATGCAGCCTTCTCTAGCAGCCAGAATGACATCCACCTTAGACCGCATTTCAGACGGCCGGCTGCTGATCAATGTTGTGGCAGGAGGCGATCCGTTCGAGCTGGCTGGAGATGGCCTGTTTATCAGCCATGATGAACGCTATGAAGCGACAGACGAATTTTTAACCGTTTGGCGGAGACTTTTGCAGGGAGAAACGGTTTCCTATGAAGGAAAGCATATAAAAGTGGAAAACAGCAATCTGCTCTTCCCGCCGCAGCAAGCGCCGCATCCGCCTATCTATTTCGGAGGATCGTCACAGGCGGGGATTGAGGCGGCCGCAAAGCATACAGACGTGTATTTAACGTGGGGCGAGCCGCCTCAACAAGTAAAAGAAAAGATTGAGAGAGTCAAAAAGCAGGCTGAAAAAGAAGGGAGATCCGTTCGATTCGGCATTAGGCTGCACGTCATTGCCCGTGAAACTGAACAAGAGGCCTGGGAAGCGGCTGAACGCTTGATCAGCCACTTGGATGATGACACCATTGCCAAAGCGCAGGCAGCTTTGAGCCGTTACGATTCTTCAGGCCAGCAGCGGATGGCCGTTCTTCATCAAGGCGATCGGACGAAGCTTGAAATCAGCCCGAATCTGTGGGCGGGGATCGGCCTGGTCAGGGGCGGGGCAGGAACAGCTCTTGTCGGTGATCCGAAGACTATTGCCGACCGGATAGCGGAGTACCAGGCACTCGGCATAGAATCGTTTATATTCTCTGGATATCCACATTTAGAAGAAGCGTATTATTTTGCAGAGCTTGTGTTTCCGCTTTTGCCGTTTGAAAATGAGCGGACGAGAAAGCTTCAGAACAAAAGGGGAGAAGCCGTCGGGAACACTTATTTTGTCAAAGAGAAAAATGCGTCAGTTTAAGTAAAACACAGCCCCCGAACATGGTATGATATTCAAATAAAGGGGGCTGTTTTTCTGAAAACATTGATAAGCGCAGCAGTCATTTGCCTGATAGCTATACTGTCAGCATGCGGACATTCAAAGCAGATGGAAATCAAAGCAGCGGACATATCAGATTTTGAAAAAAATAGAATGGATGTTGCAGCTTTACAGGCATTCACTGCCGAAGCCGTCAATATCAGTGAAAGTATTTCTTCAGCTGACATGTACATCGAACATTATCAAAAAGGAAAGCTAGTTGAGACGATTGGTCCGGTAAGTGCAGATTATTCAGAGGAAAAACCCGATACATTACAATTTGTTTATTTTGAGAATGATGAGGGAGAAGGAAAGAATAAACGCCGGACTGTTCATTTTGGCATTGTTGATAAACAGGGAAATACAGCGGCCAGTTCATCGGTGAAACGTGACGATAGCGCAACACAGGAAATGGCTCAGAATATTTCAGCGGCGGAACCTATTTCTTTCGAGAAACCTGTTTTGATCGGCAGCAGTATTAAAGGGACTGACGAGCCAATGCACACCTCTGAATATAAAAAAGAGCTTATTAAGCATCAAGATGCGTTACTGTATTACGTGGAATTGCATCATTAGAAACGGACGGCTTCAGGCCGTCTGTTTTACAAAGCGGTATGCTTGCTTTTTTGAATGGTGCATGATACATTTTAAATCGTAATAATTTCGATTTGAAAAGGAGGGCTCTGTGTCTTGGCTAAAAAATCAAAAGTGGCAAAAGAGTTAAAACGCCAACAGTTTGTTGAACAATACGCTGATATTAGACGCGAGTTGAAAGAAAAAGGAGATTACGAGGCACTCAACAAGCTGCCAAGAGATTCAGCACCGGGAAGACTCCACAATCGCTGCATGGTAACGGGGCGCCCGAGAGGATATATGAGGAAGTTTAAAATGTCCAGAATCGCTTTCAGGGAACTGGCTCATAAAGGCCAGATTCCCGGTGTGAAAAAAGCGAGCTGGTAAGAAAAAACTCCGGCCGATTACAGCGCGCCGGAGTTTTTTTCGTTCTTCTTGAAAGAGATGACATAGGATAGGTGCTGGATGATCATGATGATAAACACAATAATAATAGGGAAAAACGGAATGCGCGATTGAAAAAGCGGATAAAAAATGAGAAGAACCGCTGCGGCAGGTAGCGAGAAGTAGACGGCGATATATGACGCGCGGCATGCTTTTGCCGTCATCATCTGCTCTCTTTCATCCTGCTCTTCAAATTCATCAGGCAGAAGAAGCTTTTTTGCAGCAGGACGGCTTTTTTTCTGTAAGTACAAATAAACCGCAGACGCCGCAACAAACAGAATAAAGGGAGTGAGGTTTAATTCAAACACCATCTCGCCGCTCTTTGTGCGGATAAAGGATGCGATGCCTTCTGATGCTTCAAAGTATGCAATCAGCGTCCAGCATGCAAGGCCAAATAAAACAAGTTGAAAAGCTGCTTTTGTTTTCATGCTCATCTTAGTTTTCCTCCTCTAACCAAAAGACATCCTCCATTTTCATGGAGAAGGCCTTGCAGATTTTCAGTGCTAACAACAGTGAGGGAACATAATCGCCTTTTTCGATAGCTGCTACAGTCTGTCTTGTAACGCCGATCGTTTCTCCGAGTTTTTCCTGAGAATAGCCGAAGCGTGCCCTCAGCTCTTTTACTTTATTTTTCATCATGACGTCTGTCCCCTTCACATGCTCGATTGATTATATTGTATAGTATACTTAACATTTTGTAAATGTGACTTAACAACTTTACAATTATAAAACTTTTTTTCGACAAAATTTTTATATTCCCTTGACGAAAAATTAATAAACGTGTAATATTAAAAAAGTCAGAGCGGTGCTGTTACTGACAAACACAAATGCGGGTGTAGTTTAGTGGTAAAACCTCAGCCTTCCAAGCTGATGTCGTGAGTTCGATTCTCATCACCCGCTCCATACATACGTTATTAACGCAGTGTTTCGTTTCTCAGATAAACGAAGTATTGCGTTTTTTTATGTAAAAAAGAACACGTCATTCGTGTTCTTTTACGTAAGCCAATGTACTGTATGGGCGCCACCGTGAATTTGTTCAAACATTTTCGTTAATGATGATAAGAGTTTAACAGCGCTGCTTTTTTCAATGGATGGCGGGAAAAAAATGATTTGCAGCATGCTCTTGGTCTTGTTTGAAACTGGATAGCGATTGACACTGTTTTTAAAATCACCAAATATGCCGTTTTCATCAGAGAAAAGCAGTATGTTTTCTTTTTCTCCCAATGAGATTCGGACTGGCTCATGAAGCTTGCCGGCATCATAAATCATAATGGGCAGAGAATATTTTAATGCGAAAAAATCGATGGTGTCATGGGCTGAATCCTTACTTTCCATGAATTGTTCTTTGGATATTGGGATCAGCATGTTCTCCATTGGGGTTGTTTCTCCCTCAAATGTAGGGTTAAGCTGTTTAAAGAGTTCCCGCCATTCCTTGACGAACGGTTCTTCAGATATTCCGCCGTCCGCATAATCGAAAAACAGGGATTCTTGAAATAGGCGAAGCCTGCCTTTCAGCATTTGCGGAGAGGAGCCGACTTCAATATTCTCATAAATCACAGCCGCCGCATGTAAGCAGGCCGCGCGCTCAGTAATAACAGAATCAAGTTTGATATTCACTAGCATTCACTCCAGTTACGTGATATCAACCTATTATAAACGCTGTATCGTTTTATCACAAAGAAAGGAGGCTGTGCAAAACATGAACGTTTATCAGCTCAAAGAAGAATTAATTGAATACGCGAAAAGCATTGGCGTGGACAAGATTGGTTTTACGACCGCTGATACATTTGACAGTTTAAAAGACCGTTTGATTCTTCAAGAATCACTCGGCTATCTCTCCGGCTTTGAAGAGCCTGATATCGAGAAAAGGGTGACGCCGAAGCTGCTTTTGCCGAAAGCGAAATCAATTGTGGCGATCGCTCTCGCATATCCTTCCAGAATGAAGGACGCGCCGAGAAGCACGAGAACTGAGCGCAGGGGCATTTTTTGCAGAGCTTCCTGGGGCAAAGACTATCACGATGTGCTGAGGGAAAAGCTCGATCTGCTGGAGGAATTTCTGAGAAGCAAGCATGAGGATATCAGAACAAAGTCAATGGTCGATACTGGCGAATTGTCTGATCGGGCCGTTGCAGAGCGGGCAGGCATCGGATTCAGCGCGAAAAACTGTATGATCACAACGCCTGAGTATGGCTCTTATGTATATTTGGCAGAAATGATTACGAATATACCTTTTGAGCCTGATGTGCCAATTGAAGATATGTGCGGGTCCTGCACAAAATGTCTGGACGCCTGTCCGACGGGAGCACTTGTAAATCCGGGACAGCTGAATGCGCAGCGCTGTATCTCTTTTCTGACCCAGACGAAAGGATTTTTGCCTGATGAATTCCGGACAAAGATTGGAAACCGCCTGTATGGGTGCGACACGTGTCAAACGGTGTGTCCTCTCAATAAGGGGAAGGACTTTCACCTTCATCCGGAAATGGAGCCTGACCCTGAGATAGCCAAACCGTTATTGAAGCCGCTCTTGACCATCAGCAACCGTGAATTTAAGGAGAAATTCGGACATGTCTCAGGTTCTTGGCGCGGGAAGAAACCGATTCAGCGAAACGCCATTCTCGCCCTTGCCCACTTTAAGGATGCTTCTGCACTGCCTGAATTGACGGAACTGATGCATAAGGACCCGCGTCCTGTTATCAGAGGAACAGCTGCATGGGCGATCGGTAAAATCGGAGACCATGCATATGCGGAAGAGCTTGAAAAAGCGCTTGAAAAAGAGCAGGATGAAGAGGCAAAGCTGGAAATTGAAAAAGGAATTGAGCTGCTAAAAGCTTCAGGCATGACTAAACAAGGCCTGTCCTGACATACGTATAGAACAGAAGGAAAAAACACTTGAGATGTATCCAAGTGTTTTTTCTCTATAAAAAAGTATGGCGGGTGGGGTGAGCTTGAAGCACATTTTAGAACAATTAGCGGAGGAGCGGCTGAGCTATTTGGTTAACGGGCATGCTATGAGACAAGAGTCTGAAGTCGGAGACCTTGAAGTCATGGAGCGAAAGAAGAAGCTTCTGGAAAAACGTAAAGTTGACATCATAAAAGCAAAAGCAAAGGCCATCATCGATCACGTGCGGGTTGAGGATGACGGAACGACCTGCCTTACGTATACCATCCATTACGAATACGTGTGTAAGGAGCAGGACGACAGCTTGTATATGGAAGAGCACATAGAGGAGCGGGTGGCATTCCTTTATGATCATATTTTGATTAGTGATCAAGAAATTGCGAAGAAACCGGCTGGATTTCATGAAGGGACCAGTATTATTGACTATTCTCAAGAGGAAAGGGAAGCGTTTGGCAGGTCCTTTCAATACGATCGTCTCGGCGCTGTGCAATATGCCGAGAAATTTTGGAACAAGCGCAACCCGGCTTATAAAAATTTTAGCGATAACTGCACGAATTTTATTTCACAGTGTTTTCATGCGGGAGGCGCGCCGATGCGCGGCCATCCGAACAGAGGATCAGGCTGGTGGATGAAACAAAGCTCATGGAGCTACAGCTGGACGGTGGCTCACTCTATGAAAATGTATTTGTCGAATTCAAAGGCCGGTCTTCGTGCGGTGCGGGTGAAATCTGCGGAAGAGCTGATGCCGGGCGATGTGATTTGCTATGACTTTGAAGGAGACGGCCGGTTTAATCATACAACGATTGTCGTGGCGAAGGACAAAGGCAATATGCCGCTTGTCAATGCCCAGTCCTATGACAGCCGGATGAGGTATTGGTCATATGAGGATTCTACGGCATACACGCCGTCAATACGATATGCCTTTTTTCATATCGTTGATGATACGACAAAAGACTAATTAATGATATAATGGTGGGCGGATAAGAAAAACAGAGGTGAACATTGTGGCATTACATGTCGTTTTATATCAACCAGAAATTCCCGCCAATACAGGGAATATTGCACGTACTTGTGCAGCAACCAATACAACGCTCCACCTGATTCGTCCGCTCGGCTTTTCAACGGATGATAAAATGCTGAAGCGTGCCGGACTCGATTATTGGGAGTTTGTTAACGTTGTGTATCATGATTCATTAGAAGAATTATTTGAGGAATATCAAAAAGGCCAGTTTTTCTTTATCACGAAATTCGGCCAGCAGCCTCATACATCGTTTGATTACACTGACCTTGATGAGGATTATTTCTTCGTATTCGGAAGAGAAACAAGCGGTTTGCCAAAGGATTTAATTCAAAATAACATGGACCGCTGCTTGCGTCTTCCGATGACAGAGCACGTTAGATCGTTAAATCTGTCCAACACTGCGGCGATTCTCGTTTATGAAGCGCTGCGCCAGCAAAATTACCGTGATTTAAAATAGTGAAAAAATCCGCCCATCATCGATGAGCGGATTTTTTTGTGCTGAGAGAGATGCTTTGTTTTTTTTGGGCTTAACAACGTAACAGTGTTATGTTACAATAAATCCATCAAAGGAGCTGGACTTATGGAAGAACAATTAATCTCTAAAAAAGAATTGCTTGAAAAAACATCGATTTCATACGGTCAGCTGTATCGGTGGAAGCGGAAAAACTTAATTCCTGAGGAATGGTTTATTCGCAAATCCACATTTACAGGGCAAGAAACGTTTTTTCCGAGAGAGGATATTTTAAAACGCATTTCAATGATTCAAAAGATGAAGGAAAATTTGTCACTGGATGAAATGAGGGAAATGCTGTCGCCGAAAATGAAGGATGTCAGCATGACCGCTGATGAATTGATTCATAAAGGATTGATTTCAAGAACTGCTCTTGATGTTTTTTCAGATGGCGGAGGAAATTCGGTTTTTTCTTCCCGAGATCTGCTATCGTTGTATGTGCTTGAAGGGCTCCTGCAGTCCGGTAATGTCAGTCTGGCAGAAGCAAAACTGGCTGCAGAGGTGTTAAAGCAGCATGATACTGAAGAGATTAAGAAACAGACGGAGCTGATTGTGCTGCGGAAGCTCGGTGTCACAACTTGTTTTATAGCGGCTGCAGCGGACAGCATTCTGTTTGAATCATCCGTCAAGGTTGTGGAACGGGTAGATTTAGTAAAAGCGTCAGAGGAATTAAAAACAACATATATACAGGAGGGCCATCAATGGATGTGATGGAAAATCTGGTGATAAACGGATCAGGAAGTTCAAAGGGAGGAACATTTCAATCAGTTGAAATTAACGGCAGCGGAACAGTGGCCGGGGACGTGGAGTGTGACACTTTTTCTTTTAATGGAACCGGAAAAGCTGACGGCAGCGTCAAAGCGAAAGTGGTAACCATCAGCGGTTCAGGAAGGATACATGGAGACGTTGAAGCAGAATCTATTCGAATTAACGGAACAGGTTTAATTGAGGGAGAGGTATCTGCAAAACAATTGAAGATTGCTGGATCAACAACATTTGGCGGCACAGTCAAGGCTGATGACATTGTCATTAGCGGAAAAACAGTCATGGAAGCGGATTGTGAAACGGAAACTTTTCAATCGGAAGGGAAATGCAAAGTCAGCGGGCTTTTAAACGCTGACCAGGTGATCATTAAGCTTTCTGCCGGGGAAAGTTATGTACGTGAGATCGGCTGCCGCCACCTTCAAGTGACAGGCAGAAAAGGGATGCTGACATTGCTCAGACTGATGCCGCAGCCTGTTTTAACGGCTGAACTGATCGAAGGTGACGTGATTGAACTGACAAATACAAATGCGAAAACCGTGCGCGGAAATAAAGTGAAAATCGGACCGAATTGCCAGATTGAAACCGTGGAATATAGCGGGGACTATACTTGTGATCCGAGCGCATCGGTAGAAACATGCACGAAGATGTGAGGAGGATCGTAATGGAGGCAACAAAACTGGGAAATTTAAAATTATATGGCACCGGACACGCTGCAGGCGGCGCATACCACCATGTCAGCATCAAAGGTAAAGGTGTAATCGGTGAAGGGTTGTCTGCCGCGGGCTGCCGCATATTCGGAACTGGTCTTTTTCTCGGGAAAGCGGAGAGTGAATGGCTGCGTGTATTCGGAGAAAGTGAATGTAAAGGTAATCTGTCAGCTGGCAGAATCAATATTTACGGCACAATGAAAGTCAGTGGCTTCCTTCAATTTGATCGATTCAATCTAAAGGGCCTGACTGAAATTTGCGGGAATATGACTGGAGAATCGTGCGATGTGAAAGGGAAGCTTAGCGTTAAAGGTGACTGTGAAACGGAAATGTTCCATGTCACAGGCTGCATTGATGTATCAGGTTTATTAAATGCGGGTGATATCAAGCTTGGATTGAGCCATGATGTAAGCCATGTGCGGGAAATCGGCGGAACAGCCATTACAGTGAAAAGTCGCGCGAGCTTTTTTAACCGGAAGAAAGTGAAACTGATTGCCGACGTCATAGAAGGAGATCAGGTTTATTTGGAGAATACCGAGGCGGCGGTTGTCAGGGGAAAAGAAGTGATCATCGGGCCGGGTTGCAGCATTGGAACAATTGAGTACAAAAACATATGCGAATGTGATCATCATTCAAACATTAAAGAAAAAACCAAACTATAAAACATTGTTCTGTTATACAAAAAGGGTGCTCTTATGAGGAGCACCTTTTTTATTCTTTTCCCGGCTTGCTTTCGTACCCTGCAGTAAAAATTGATACTAAAAAAGTGACAATGACACCCATCATGATGATTGTTTTCACCGTCTCTCCCCCTCTTCAATTTTTCCGTGCTGTCCGAGTCTGGATGATTCTGTATTTTCTTCATTATGAACGGTTGCGGTCTGCCTTGTCAACGCTGTATAAGTATCTTTATTTTTAAGAAACCAAAGCATGTATCACGGGATGGCGGCATAGATTGTATCAAAGTACCTTATTTGCATAGCGCATCAAACATGATGGAGGAGGTCCTTATGGATATATTAAAGAAAATTGAACAGTACAGAGAGGAAGAGCAGCGGCTGAAATGGGAAGGAACATTCGCCGATTATTTGGAGATTATTAAAGAAAATCCAATGGTCGCGCAATCTGCTCATTCTCGTGTTTTTAATATGATAAAAGACAGCGGGATAGAGGAGATTGATGGACGTAAGAAGTACAGCTTTTTTGACCGCGAGCTGTTCGGGCTTGAGGAATCTTTGGAGCGTCTTGTGGAAGAGTATTTTCATCCAGCAGCGAAACGGCTTGATGTCAGAAAACGGATTCTATTGCTGATGGGACCTGTGAGCGGCGGTAAATCCACGCTGGTCACGATGCTGAAAAAAGGTCTGGAAGCGTACACCTTGACGGATAATGGCGCTGTATATGCGATTAAAGGCTGCCCGATGCACGAAGACCCTCTACATTTAATTCCCCATCATTTGCGTGATGACTTTTACAGAGAATACGGCATTAGAATAGAAGGAAGTCTTTCTCCTTTAAATGTCATGAGGCTGGAGGAAGAGTACGGAGGAAGAATTGAGGATGTGAAGGTTGAACGCATCTTCTTTTCAGAAGATAAGCGTACGGGAATTGGAACATTCAGCCCGTCTGATCCGAAATCTCAGGATATTGCCGATTTGACGGGAAGTATTGATTTCTCAACCATTGCTGAGTACGGTTCAGAATCAGATCCGCGCGCATACCGGTTTGACGGAGAGCTGAATAAAGCGAACCGCGGGATGATGGAGTTTCAGGAGATGCTGAAATGTGATGAGAAATTTCTCTGGCATTTGCTTTCATTGACACAGGAAGGGAATTTTAAAGCCGGGCGATTTGCGTTAATTTCTGCTGATGAGCTGATCGTGGCTCACACGAATGAAACGGAGTATCGCTCATTTATTTCTAATAAGAAAAATGAAGCCCTGCACTCGAGAATCATCGTGATGCCGGTCCCTTATAACTTAAAAGTGTCTGAGGAAGAGAGAATTTATGAAAAAATGATCGCGGAGAGCGATGTGTCGGATGTTCACATTGCTCCGCATACGTTGAAGGTTGCTGCGATGTTCTCGATTCTTACCCGATTAAAAGAACCGAAGCGGTCGGATATTGATTTGGTCAAGAAAATGAGACTGTATGATGGAGAAAGTGTGGAAGGATATAATTCTGTCGACGTTGAGGATATGAAAAAAGAATATAACGATGAAGGAATGAGCGGCATTGATCCGCGGTACGTGATCAACCGGATTTCTTCAACGATTATCAGAAAAAATATGGAGTCGATCAATTCTCTTGATGTTCTTCGTTCCTTAAAAGAAGGTCTTGATCAGCATCCTTCGATTTCAAGCGAGGACAGGGAGCGGTATTTGAACTTTATTTCTGCCGCCCGCAAGGAATATGATGACATTGCAAAAAAAGAAGTTCAAAAAGCGTTTGTGTATTCATATGAAGAATCAGCTAAAACCCTTATGGACAATTATCTCGATAACGTAGAGGCCTATTGCAATAAAAATAAGCTTCGTGATCCTTTGACAGGAGAAGAAATGAACCCTGACGAAAAGCTGATGAGATCAATCGAAGAGCAGATCGGCATTTCGGAAAACGCCAAAAAAGCGTTCCGCGAAGAAATTTTAATCCGGATCTCAGCCTATGCTAGAAAAGGTAAGCGGTTTGATTACAATTCTCATGAAAGGCTGCGTGAAGCCATTCAGAAAAAGTTGTTTGCTGATCTGAAGGATGTTGTTAAAATTACGACTTCAACAAAAACGCCGGATGAGCAGCAGCTGAAAAAGGTAAATGAAGTCGTGGCCCGTTTAATTGATGAACACGGCTACAACTCGACGAGTGCCAATGAGCTGCTGAAATATGTCGGCAGCCTGCTGAACCGATAAGCAACGTGACCCGTCCGAATAGGGCGGGTTATTTTGTCCCATTTTCTAAATAGTTTGTCAATTAACCGTGCTTTTGTGCATATGATGAATATAAATCTTTTCGAAAGACTTGTTTCATAATCTGGCACAAGCCGGAATACGTATGTATCACGACCACAAATGGTTAAGGAGGGGAATTCATGTCCCAAAATGACAGCGGCCATTTTTTGATTTCTGAGGAAAACTGGTCCCTCCATCGCAAAGGCTTCGATGACCAGCAGCGCCACCAGAAAAAAGTGCAGGAAGCAATCAAAAACAATCTTCCGGACCTCGTGACTGAGGAAAGTATTATTATGTCTAATGGAAAAGATGTAGTGAAGATCCCAATCCGTTCACTGGATGAGTATAAAATCCGTTATAACTATGATAAAAATAAGCACGTAGGGCAAGGAGAAGGCGACAGCCAGGTTGGAGATGTTGTGGCCCGGGATGGATCAGACAAAAAACAGGGACCTGGAAAAGGGCAGGGCGCCGGTGATCAGGCAGGCGAAGATTATTATGAAGCAGAAGTTTCATTAATGGATTTAGAAGAAGCGCTTTTTAAAGAATTAGAACTTCCGAATCTCCAGCAAAAAGAGCGGGATAATATTATTCATACAGATATTGAATTTAATGATATCCGTAAAACAGGGTTAACCGGTAATATTGATAAGAAAAGAACGATGATGTCAGCTTTTAAACGAAACGCGATGTCAGGGAAACCGTCGTTCTATCCGATTTACCCGGAGGACCTGAAGTATAAGACGTGGAATGACATAACAAAGCCTGAGTCAAAAGCTGTCGTCTTAGCAATGATGGATACAAGCGGCAGTATGGGGGTTTGGGAAAAATACATGGCCAGAAGTTTCTTTTTCTGGATGACCCGTTTTTTGCGGACGAAATATGAGACTGTAGAAATTGAATTTATTGCCCATCATACAGAAGCAAGAGTCGTGTCGGAAGAAGACTTCTTCTCAAAGGGGGAAAGCGGCGGAACAATCTGTTCTTCCGTATACCGGAAGTCGCTTGAGCTTATTGACGAAAAGTATAATCCCGCCCGCTACAACATTTACCCGTTTCATTTTTCTGACGGTGATAACCTGACATCGGATAACGCGCGCTGTGTGAAACTGGTTAATGATATTATGAAGAAGGCCAATCTATTCTGTTACGGCGAGGTCAATCAGTACAACAGGCATTCAACGTTAATGTCTGCATATAAAAATGTGAAAGACGAGAAATTTAAGTACTATATTTTAAAGCAGAAATCTGATGTTTTTCAGGCGCTGAAGAACTTTTTCAGAAATGAAGAGTCCGGTGTAAGCCATCAATTTTCGTAATGAAAAGCCCATTTCAGGGCTTTTTTTTATTTAATAAAAGCAAGAAAACGTTTGCGAAAAAAATACGGGGGAAAAAAGAAATTTTTCCTTTGACAAATCTTCTTTCATTTATTAATATTTTATCTTGTGAACTATTATTGAGGATTGGGGTGAAAAGGAGTTGACTGAATCAGAACATGCTTTGCTCAGTTTTGAACAGCTCTTCGATACGTCTCGGGCTATCTATAAAAAACAGAAGAAGATATTGGAGATTGTACTTGAGCCTTTTGATATTACAGTCCTTCAATATTTACTGATGTTTAAAATTCATCAAAGCGGAAGCACGCCGCTCAGCAAGCTGGCCATGTCGCTTGATCTTAAGCCTGCTTCTGTAACGCGGATGACTGATATCCTATATAACCGGCAATTGATGAATCGATATGACAGTCCGGATGACCGCCGTATCGTAATGATTCAGTTAACCGAAGAGGGGGAAGAACTTTTACAGAAAGCCGCTGTGCAATACGCAAAAATGGGCGCGAGCCTGTATCAGAAGCTTGACACGTCTCAGCTTCAATATTTGCGCAAGCTTGCAGGGAGCTTATCGAAGCTCGCTGAAGGCTGTTCAGAAAAAAGCGGTAATTGAAAACTTCCCACATATTTTCACCAGCTTTCCACAAAATGATAGAGGAAGAAACGAAAGGAGAAAAACAAAATGAACAGAGGACGTTTAATTCTGACCAACATTATCGGTTTGATTGTTGTTCTTGCAATTATAGGCGGAGGTGCTTACTACTATTATCAAAGCACAAACTACGTGAAAACAGATGAAGCAAAAGTAGCCGGCGATATGGCAGCTATCTCAGCTCCAGCAGCAGGTAAAGTATCCGACTGGGATCTTGAAGAAGGAAAAACAGTGAAAAAAGGCGACACAGTTGCAAAAATCAAAGGTGAACAAACTGTTGATGTGAAATCCATTATGGATGGAACAATTGTGAAAAACGAAGTGAAAAACGGACAAACTGTACAGGCTGGTACAACAATTGCGCAAACCATTGATATGGACAACCTGTACATCACAGCAAATATTAAAGAAACAGATATTGCCGATATTGAAGTAGGAAATAGTGTAGACGTAGTAGTTGACGGAGACCCTGATACAACATTTGACGGTACTGTAGAAGAAATTGGCTATGCGACTAACTCAACTTTTGATATGCTTCCATCTACAAATTCAAGCGGAAACTACACAAAAGTAACGCAAAAAGTTCCTGTTAAAATTTCAATCAAAAACCCATCTGATAAGGTGCTTCCTGGTATGAATGCATCTGTTAAGATTTCTGAGTAAAACAGATCAGTCATCAAACCATGAAAGGAGGTTGTCTTAGATGGCTACAGGCAAAGAAAAAAATACAAAAAGCCCAATGACATTGCTGATTGTGCTAATGGCGGGTTTATTTTTGGCAATACTAAACCAAACATTGCTTAACGTCGCAATGCCACACTTAATGACTGAATTTGGCGTAAGTGCAACGACGATTCAGTGGCTGACAACAGGTTACATGCTTGTTAACGGCGTATTGATTCCGTTATCTGCCTTCCTGATTACACGGTTCGGCCAACGGAGTCTCTTTCTCGTCGCGATGTTCTGTTTTACGCTCGGTACGTTAGTCTGCGGTATCGCACCTAACTTCTCTGTAATGCTGATCGGCCGTTTGATCCAGGCCGTGGGCGGAGGTATCTTGCAGCCGCTCGTTATGACAACCATTCTGTTAATCTTCCCGCCTGAAAGCAGGGGGAAAGGAATGGGGATTTTCGGACTTGCGATGATGTTTGCTCCAGCGGTCGGCCCGACTCTTTCTGGGTGGATTATTGAGCATTACACATGGCGCATCATGTTTTACGGACTTGTGCCGATCGGCGCAATTGTTATCATCGTGGCTTTCTTCATCTTTAAGAATCTGGTGGAGCCGCAAAAAATCAAACTCGACACACTTGGAGCGATCCTCTCGATTGTCGGATTCGCATCCTTGTTATACGGAGTCAGTGAAGCGGGTTCTGACGGCTGGACCGATCCGATTGTACTGTCTACAGTTATAATCGGCGTCATTGCAATTGTTGCTTTTGTGGTTCAGCAATTGCGCCATGATGATCCGATGCTTGATTTCAGAGTGTTTAAATACGACATTTTCTCACTTTCAAGTGTCATTAACATTATTATTACAGTGGCACTTTACACTGGTATGTTCCTTTTACCGATCTATCTGCAAAACCTGGTCGGATTTACGGCCCTTCAATCCGGTCTGCTTCTGCTTCCAGGTGCGATCGTGATGCTGATTATGTCACCGATCTCAGGTATTTTGTTTGATAAATTCGGTCCGAGACCGCTTGCGATTATTGGACTTCTCGTGACAGTGGTGACAACATATCAATACACACAATTGACAATTGATACACCATATACGCACATCATGCTAATCTATTCAATTCGTGCATTCGGTATGTCACTCTTAATGATGCCGGTCATGACAGCCGGGATGAACCAGCTTCCTGCCCGTCTGAACAGTCACGGAACGGCAATGAGCAACACGCTCCGCCAAATCAGCGGATCAATCGGAACAAGTTTAATTACGACGATTTATACAAACCGCACGACATTCCATTATTCACAAATTGCAGATAAAACAAGCACGGCGGACCCGAACTTCCTCCATGCATTCCAAAATGCAGTTTCGAATTTAATGGTGAATATGAATGTACCTTATGAGACAGCGAAAACGTATGTTTACACTCATATTTATAAACACGCGACACTCGATTCAAACGTCATGGGGATTAATGACGCCTTTATGTGGGCAACATTATTCTGCGTAGCAGGATTAATTTTAAGTATCTTCCTGCGTGACGTCAGAAAAGATAAATTGCGCAAGAAGAAAAAAGAGGAGCTTTCATTGCTTCCGGCTCCAAAAGAAGTTAAGGAATCTTAAACTGTACAGGGAGGTTTCCTGAATGAAAATTTATGTAGTGTATGACAGTGAAGGCGAACATACAAAGGTATTGGCAGAAGCGATTGCTGAAGGCGCTCGGGAAAACGACGCGGCTGAAGTGTTCATCGACCACGTAGATCAGGCGGATATCCGCAAGCTTAAAGACATGGACGCGATTATTTGGGGATGCCCGGGGCATTTCGGAACAATCAGTGCAGGTCTGAAAACTTGGATCGACAGACTCGGCTACCTGTGGGCTGAAGGCGAGCTGATCAACAAAGTCGGCGCCGTATTCTGCACAACGGCAACAACACACGGCGGCTTGGAAATGACAATGCATAACTTAATCACCCCAATGTTCCACCAAGGGATGATTGTTGTCGGTCTGCCTGGCAACGTGCCTGAAAACGCACTGTACGGCTCTTATTACGGAGCAGGCGTCACTTGTCCGGTTGACAGTGATGAGTTAATGTCTGAGGAAGGTATTCAGCTTGGACGCGCCTTAGGAAGACGCGTCAGCCAAGTTACAGGAAACCTAACAGCAGGACAGTAAGGAGAGGTTGAAATGGCCATTATTATAGCAATTATTGCTGCTGTCATTGTCATTGCGGCCCTTATTACGTTTAACGTCCGCAATGCCTCACCTGGACCCGAGAAGCAAGAAGCAACTGATAGAATCGCCCCTCCAGAAGAGGAAAAAAACGAAGCGCAATACCCTGCTGAAGCAAGGGCTGCCGAGCATACGCCATCCGTTGTCAAAAGCGATTCTCCAAAAGAGAAACGTGACACAATGGGAGATGATATTTACAGGCAGGCGCTGCAAAAGTTTAAGCATTCTGATGCAGATCAGGCAGAAGAAGAGGTCGCTGAGGAAAGTGACAAAATGCAGGACCGCAGCTATCGTGATGCACTGCTCTCCATGAAAAATAAGAAAAAGTAATCAAAAAGGCAAATCCGTTTACTCATGGCGGATTTGCCTTTTTTGCTGTTTATATGTATGTATTATGTTTTTTTATCAAATAAATCCATGGAATATGTTGTGTTAGACTTTGACCGAAGAGGCTTCAGGGAGGTAAAGACATGGATTCTTTTTTAGGTCTATTAAAAAAAGATATAAAGCTTTCAAGAATGTGGCTGCTAGTATGGATATGCGGAATCATTTTCTTATTGGGAACAGGCCATATCATTGCTTCTCGTACGAAAGAACCTCTAGTCATTTTTGGTTTTTTTGTTGCAGTTGCTTTTTTTCTACTTTTCTTATCTCCTGTTTTTTTGTTTTATCATCTTCGCAAGGAAGGGAAATCGCAGCTTTGGCTGTACAATCCAAATGGCGGCTTCTGGCTGTTTTCTTCAAAATTGGCAGCGTCTTTGCTCTATCAATTTGTGATTCAATTGGCATTAACAGCCTATGGTATTTGGATTTATCATATGCTCTCTGTAAATAATCTGCTGGAGCATCAAGCTGATATAACAAGTACAGTGGTTTTGCTGAATATATACGGGCTTATTTCCTCGTTATATATGTCAGTAACAGTCATCGTATTTTGGGCTGTTTTTCACTCTCTCAGGAATTGGCGCGGAATGCGGTGGGCTGCGATGGTTCTGTTGGTCGCTGTGTGGTTCTTCTTCGATGAATATATCATAAGCCCTTTGATTGAATCTCAAAAGCATTTCTGGCCGGTAACAGTTTATTGCAATTTTGAATTCCACTTCCACAACGTTTGGAGATTGGAATTAAAACCTATACATCTGTCTGTGCTAGGGTTTCCTATTGCTATAATCATCACGGTCTTGCTGCTCATCATGGCTTCAAAACTGCTTGATCGTAAAGTAGAGGTGTGAATATGGACAATCATTTCCAATCCTCGAAACCGATTTATCTGCAAATCGCAGATCAGATCTTTTATCAGCTGGTCAGGAAGGAGCTGCTCCCAGGAGACAAGCTTCCTTCTGTAAGAGAAATGGCGATTCAAACCAAGGTAAATCCCAATACAATTCAAAGAACATACAGTGAGATGGAAAGGCTGGGTATTGTGGAGACAAGAAGAGGTCAAGGCACATATATTGCGGAGAAAGCAGAAATTGTAGATGAGCTGAAGGACAGGCTGACACGAGAAGTGCTGGAAGGCTTTGTGAAGCAAATGACAGAGCTGGGGCTAACGAAAGAGGAAATGGTAGAAAGGATTAAAACATTCACTGAGGGGAGCTAAAATGGAAATCAACTTAGAACATGTATCAAAAAAATACGGCCGCCACATCGCCGTCAATGATGTATCCATCACCTTATCATCCGGACGAATTTATGGACTGATCGGACCTAACGGCAGCGGCAAGTCAACGACCTTAAAAATGATGGCTGGCCTTCTCTTTCCGACTTCAGGATTCGTTAAAGCGGATGAAAAGCCGGTTACGAGAGAGATGGTGCGTCAAACGGCTTATCTTACAGAGCTTGATATGTTTTATGCGCATTTCACTGTAAAGGAAATGGTGAATTTTTATCAGTCGCAATTTTCTGATTTTCAAACAGAACAAGCTTATAAGCTTTTGAATGAGATGCAGCTTGATCCGGAAAAAAAGATCAAAAAGTTATCAAAAGGAAATCGGGGAAGGCTGAAAATTGTCCTTGCTTTAGCTAGACGGGCATCTGTCATCTTGCTTGATGAACCTTTTTCCGGGCTTGATCCGATGGTCAGGGACTCCATCGTAAACAGCTTGGTGTCATACATTGATTTTGAGCAGCAAATTGTCGTGATCGCGACGCATGAAATTGATGAAATTGAAACTTTGCTAGATGAAGTAATCATACTTGCAAATGGAGAAAAAGTTGAGCAGCGTGATGTGGAAGACATTCGTGAGCAGGAAGGCATGTCTGTATTGCAATGGTTTAAATCAAAAATGGAAGTTTGCTAGAGGAGGAATTCGATGAAAATAGTATTGGAATTGAAAGATGTAACAAAGAACATCAGAGGCCGAACGATCATTGATCATCTGAGTTTTTCGATTCGTGAAGGCGAAGTATTCGGTTTTTTGGGGCCGAACGGAGCAGGGAAAACGACAACTATCCGGATGATGGTGGGGTTAATGAAGCTGTCAAAAGGTGATGTGCTCATTTGCGGCCAATCAATTACGAAAGAGTATGCAAAGGCGATTAAGCATATTGGGGCTATTGTCGAGAATCCAGAGCTGTATAAATTTTTGAGCGGATATAAAAATCTCCAGCAATACGCAAGGATGGTCAAGGGTGTCACGAAGGAAAAAATTGATGAAGTCGTTGAGCTGGTCGGTTTAACAGACAGAATCCATGACAAGGTGAAAACGTATTCTCTTGGGATGAGACAGCGTCTTGGCTTGGCCCAATGTCTTCTTCATGACCCGAAAGTGCTGATTTTGGATGAACCGACAAATGGCCTTGATCCGGCGGGGATCAGGGAAATCAGAGATCATTTAAAGAAACTGACGCGAGAAAAAGGAATGGCTGTCATCGTCTCAAGCCACCTGCTGTCAGAAATGGAACTGATGTGTGACCGAATTGCGATTCTGCAAAAAGGAAAGCTTATCGATATTCAAAATGTGAGAGATGAAATCACTGATGAGAACGATACATATTTCTTTCAAGTTGAGCAGCCGAATGAAGCCGCTTCTGTTCTGAAGGAGTACAATTTGGTGAAGAAGACAAATGGTGTAGAAGTCAAACTGGCTAAAGACGAAGTCCCTAGGGCTATTGAATTGCTGGTGATGCAGCAAGTCCGCATTTATGAAGTTAAAGTAGTGACAAAATCGTTAGAGGACCGTTTCTTAGAAATGACAGGTGAAGCAAAAGAGGAGGTTCAACATGCTTAATTTGATTTATAATGAGTGGATCAAAATTTTCAGCCGTGCCGGAACATGGGTGATGATCGGAATTTTGGGGCTAACAATGGTTGGGTTTGCATTTCTGGCGAATCATTTTTCTGCTGGTGAATCAAATCCCCATTGGAAACAAGAACTTCAAGCAGAAAATGCCGAATTAAAGAAAGAAATTAAAGAAAATCCTTCACTGAAAGATGGATATAAAGAAACAATCACACTCAACGACTATCGCATAGAGCATAATATCCCCGGTGACACAGGCTATACGGTATGGTCTTATGTAACGGATTCAGCAGGTTTTACAATCCTTACCGGACTGTTTACCATTATTATCGCAGCCGGAATTGTCGCGAACGAATTTAATTGGGGTACCATAAAGCTATTAATGATCCGCCCGCTCAGCCGTTTTCAGATTTTGCTCTCCAAATATATTACAGTTCTCTTGTTTGGTTTCTTATTGCTGTTTATTTATTTATAGGTTCTACTTTGCTGGGACTGATCTTTTTCGGGACAGGCGGTGACACTGCCGCGAATATTCATTTAATCTATAAGGATGGACATGTCATTGAGCAAAACATGATGGGGCATTTGGCCACAACGTATCTTTCTGAATCCGTCGCGGCTTTAATGGTAGCGACGATGGCATTTATGCTGTCCGCTGTATTTAGAAACAGCTCTCTTGCAGTAGGGTTTTCCATCTTTTTGTTGGTAGCCGGTACGACTGCCACTGCATTTATTGCAACGAAATTTGACTGGGCGAAGTATATATTGTTTGCTAATGTAGATTTGTCTCAGTATGTGGATGGCACACCGTTAATAAAAGGGATGACTATGACGTTCTCTATCGCTATGCTGGTGATACTTTATCATCTTCCTGTTGCTTGCTTTCGGAATCTTCATGAAACGGGATATTGCAAACTAAAAAAAAGCTGTTTTGCTTATGCAAAACAGCTTTTTTATCGAAATAAAAACTGCAGGTTTGCACCTGCAGTTTTTCATATCAATTTATGCTTACGCTTCTTTAGTAACGTTAGCAGCTTGTGGTCCGCGGTTTCCTTCAACGATTTCAAAAGAAACAGCTTGGCCTTCTTCTAAAGTTTTGAAGCCTTCGCCTTGAATAGCAGAGAAATGAACGAATACATCGTCTTGACCTTCTACTTCGATGAATCCGAAACCTTTTTCAGAGTTGAACCATTTTACTTTACCTTCTAACATGAAATTTCCTCCTAAAGCGATCATAACGCTTAAATTCACTATTCTTGCTCTTAACAAACTTTCAAGACGAAAACTCTTACAAAACTTTCTTCTTAAAGATAGTTCGAACAAAAATAATTACCTTTACTCTACCAGTAATCCTCAAAAAAAACAACTGCTAAATGAAACTTTTTTCGGAAAATACCATATTTATTTTTCAATTTGATATTTATTTACGGAAATTCATCTGTTTTCTCGATATGTGATCATACGTTTGCCTTAGATATTCCTTCTTTTCGGGAAGACAATGTAATAGGAATTGACAACCTTATTGGATATGAGTAAGGTAAAAGTTAATCAATATTACAAATGACAACGTTTATCAACTAAGAGAGCGTATGATTTTTATGTCTGATATTGCTTGCATGCTCTAATACATAGATAGGAGTATGGTCACAATGAAAAAGTGGCTTTTATGCAGTTTCGTTGTTGTTCTTCTCGTTTCATTTACTGCATGCTCACCATCAGCAGAACATGAAACGATAAAAATCGGAATTGCTGAGTCTGACGAAGCAATATGGAACTATATTGCTAAAAAAGCTGAAGAAGCAGGGCTGGATATTCAGCTGATACCTTTTTCTGATTATGCGGAGTCTGATATCGCGCTTGCTAACAAAGAAATTGATGCCAACGCCTTTCAAAACATTTCATATTTTCAGTCGTTCACCCAAAAATACAAACTGAAGCTGGCACCGCTCGGTACGACATACATAACGCCTATGGGCATTTATTCAAAACGATATAACCGAATCCAAGATATACCACGAGGAGCTGTCGTTTCTGTACCGGATAAAGCACTCGATTTTGGCAGGGCGCTTACGGTGATTCAGGAGGCAGGGTTGCTAACGTTGAAAAACGGATTTAACGGAACAGGTTCAGTCGATATGATTAAAGATAATCCGAGGCACCTGAAATTAAAAGCTGTCCGGCAACAGGATGCAGTGAGCGGCGCCGACGTGTTTGTCATGAAACCGTCTGAAGCAAAAAAAGCGGGACTGAACCCTGAGAAACATACCATAAAGAGCGGCGGACTAATGTCTAAGGAAGAGATGAATTTGATTGTTGTCAGAGCGGAGGACCAAGATCGGGAAGCGCTGCAAACCATTCTTGAGCTCTATCACGCTGATGATACAGCGGCATTTATAGAAAATGAGTATCAGGGAGATCTTGTACCGGCTTTTCTGCCTTTAAAACGTCTTTCAGATTGGAAGAATGAATTCGAACATTGAATTCATTCTTTTTTTTCTGAGAAGCATACTTTGTTTCGTCCCGTTTCTTTCGCTTTGTACAGCATTTGATCGGCAAGAATCGGCAAAGATTCTGGATGCTCCGTATTATTGGGATAATGAGAGGCCCCCAGTGATATCGTAACTGACAGCTCTTCGCCATTTGTTAATCTAATTGGTGTGTCACTGACAGCACATCTGATCCGTTCCGCGATCTGGGCTGCTTTATCAAGCGTACAGTTCGGCAGGAGCACGGCAAATTCCTCACCGCCAATCCGTGCGGCAGGATCAGTATTTCGGATGCTCTGCTTCAGACGTGAACCCAGCTCTTTCAGCACCTGATCCCCTTCATGATGGCCGTATTGGTCATTGATGGCTTTAAAATGGTCGATATCCATATAAATCAGTGCGAATTGAAAATGCGGGGTATTGGCCGCTTGTTCATACAGAACTTGTGTGATTTCTTCAAACTTTCTACGGTTATAAATGCCTGTTAAAAAGTCAAAGTGCGCTTGAAACTTGTATTGTTTAAAAAGAAGGTGTGCATTTGTTTCATGATCAATAATATATAAACTGAGCATGCCGCCAGCTATTGAGGTAATCCAAAAATAGAAGTGAAGTTCATATGAATGTAAATCTATAAGAAAATAAAAGGAAAAGGAGATCATGCTATTTGTGATCATTAAAAGATAGAAAGCATGTTTTAATTCAACTTTTTTTCTTCTAGAAACAATGAGTGACGGGATGGCAGCGATACAAATGATAATAACCGAGTATATTGCAGATGTGTTCATCGTGATCAGCATGCGGCCTGCAGCGAGCATAATCAAGGCCGTTGCCGTTGAAACCCAGCCCCCATAAAGAGCGGCAATCATAATAGGGATATTTCGAAGATCAATGATTGAATGCTGATAGGTAAATCCAAAAACCATTAGAATAACCCCGAGCAAACCGCAGGCCAGTCCTTTAACAGCTTGGAAGGATATGCTGTCTTTTTTATGTACTAACCTTTCTTTAAACAGGTGGGTGAAGAGATAATTAAATGTGATTAAAATGGTCAAGTTTACAAACAGTTCTTTCAACAAATATTATCACCCTTATATAAGGTACTAAAGATGGAAGGGAAAGAAAAGAACAAAAAAGGGATTATATAAGGTTTTTTACTTGAATCCTTAGTTGGAATAATTCGCACTTGACCTATCGGAATTAGTGTAATATAGTAAATGAGAAAATCTGAAGGGAGAGTTTACCTGCTTTGGAGACTTTACTAGTTGTATTACATGTATTTATTTTATTTTTACTTATCTTAGGGCTTTTTGTTATGCAGAAAAAACATGTTTCCTTTTCTAAACGTGTATTTACTGCGCTGGGGCTGGGGATTGTATTCGGATTTGCACTTCAGCTGATTTACGGCCCGACTTCAAATATAGTCATTCAAACAGCTGACTGGTTTAATATTGCCGGGGGCGGGTATGTCAAATTGCTTCAAATGGTTGTCATGCCGCTCGTTTTTATTTCAATTCTCGGCGCATTTACAAAGCTGAAGCTGACAAAAAATCTCGGAAAAATCAGCGGTTTGATTATCGGGATATTAGTAGCGACAACAGCTGTAGCGGCAGCTGTCGGTATTGCCTCCGCGCTTTCTTTTGACCTGCAGGCGATTCAGGTTGACCAAGGGGATACAGAGCTTTCACGGGGACAGGAGCTTCAGCAAAAATCAGAAGATATGACAGCGAAATCGCTGCCGCAGCAGATTGTCGAACTGCTGCCAGGAAACCCGTTTTTAGATTTTACGGGAGCTAGACCGACTTCAACGATCGCGGTCGTTATTTTTGCCGCTTTCCTTGGAATGGCATTCCTCGGTGTGAAGCATAAACAGCCGGAACAGGCAGAAACATTTAAAAAAATGGTTGATGCCGTTTATGCCATTGTCATGCGTGTTGTCACCCTCATTTTGAGATTGACGCCTTATGGGGTGCTGGCCATTATGACAAAAACGATTGCGACGAGTGATATTGACAGCATTCTAAAATTAGGAATGTTTGTGGTTGCTTCGTATGCCGCGTTAATCACAATGTTTATCATTCATTTGCTGCTGCTGACGCTCAGCGGTTTGAATCCGATTGTTTATTTGAAAAAGGCGCTGCCTGTACTTGTATTTGCGTTTACGTCACGGTCAAGCGCGGGTGCTTTGCCGCTGAATATTAAAACACAGAAAAGCATGGGTGTGCCGGAAGGAATCGCAAACTTTGCCGGTTCGTTCGGTCTTTCGATCGGCCAAAATGGATGCGCCGGCATTTATCCTGCGATGCTGGCGATGATGATTGCTCCGACTATCGGCCAAAATCCGTTTGACCCGGTGTTTATTATCACAGTTATCGCAGTCGTTGCCATTAGCTCCTTCGGTGTGGCCGGAGTTGGCGGCGGAGCGACATTCGCGGCGCTTCTTGTTTTATCATCATTAAATATGCCTGTTGCACTCGCCGGTTTATTAATCTCAATCGAACCGTTAATCGACATGGGGCGTACTGCTCTGAATGTCAGCGGAAGTATGACATCAGGTCTCATTACGAGTAAGGTAACGAAGGAAATTGATTCAGGTATATTCAATGATCAAACCAGGGTGATCGAAGCCGAAGAAGCGTAACATATGAAAACGTGTAATCCACCTTGGATTACACGTTTTTTTTAACGTCCGGGTTCTAAGTCCTCCAGCATTTCCATCATGGTGTTGTCGTCCATCACATTCATAGCGCTTTGTTCAAATTGAATGGGTTCAGCATAATGCGGCTGTCTTTTTTTCGCAGCTGTCTCAGTTTGCCTAGTTTGAGTCTGGGTATGCTGATGCTGGGTTTGCTGCGCTCCAGCGTGCTGATGCTGACGGCCATTTTGCTGTTGGCTTTGATTTTGCGAACGTTCCTGATTATTACCGCCGCCAAGTGCTTGTTTGACCATATTTCCTACATTAGAAGCATCAAACATGTTATTTTTAGAATTTTGTCTGTTCATTTGTCCTGAAATAAACCCGCTAATTCTTTGGCGGATCTGTGGTGATAAAGCAGCAATAAGCAAAGTTGACCCTATAATCATTGCTGCGGGGCTGAGTCCTTTTCGCTGATTGAACAACGTGATCCCTCCTTTATAAGTGTATTGATATTTTCCCCTCTAATTAGACAAATTAACCGCTTTATTTCCCGGGAAAGCATTTCCGTTATATTTTCATGCATAATTAGAGCCAATTAGAAAAACCTATAAGTAAAGTGATAAAGGAGGAATTCACATGCTTGGAAAAAAACAAGTCCTTGCGTCCATGCTTCTTATCCCTTTGCTTATGACTGGCTGCGGTATGGCCAATCAGGGTGAGGGCAGACGTGATAATGCAAATCCAGAAAATGTTAACTACCGAAATCCGGTAAACGATAATGGCACTAGAAATAATAACGCTGCCAATAATAATCGTGACAATGTCGATAATAATGTAACTGACAATGTCAACAATAATGATAACGGCAACAATAACAACGGTAATGATAACCGTAAATTAGAAGTTGCTGACGACGCTGCCGATAAAATCACAGATATGAAAGAAGTAAAACATGCAAATGTAATTGTTGCTGGAAATCAAGCATATGTTGCGGTTGTATTAACAAATGGAAATAAAGAAGTTGGAAAAGATCTCAAAAAGAAAATTTCTGATAAAGTGAGAGACACTGATAAAAACATGGATAATGTTTACGTTTCTGCGAATCCAGACTTTGTAGACCGAATGCAGGGATATGGCGAGCGGATACAAAATGGCGATCCGATTGCAGGATTCTTTGATGAATTCAGTGAAACTGTACAGCGTATATTCCCGCAAGCTGAATAAATGAAAAAAGCCGCATAATTTGTGCGGCTTTTTCTTTGCGTTAATGACACACCGCGAATGCAGGCTGCATAGAGTAAAAATAAAAGGTACAAGACGGACCGGCTCAGGGAGGGAGACGTTTGCGGGATGGCATAGGAAAGCGTGCGGCATCCGCTCTATTCCTGTGCGGAGTCCTTGTGATGCTGGCTGTAAGCTCGGCCATCGTATCAAGCACGATGTATATACTGTCTTTGCCAGGGCAGGCATCTGGTATAACAAAAGAACAAGTGACGAAGCACATGAAGAAAGAGTCATTCAAACAGGCCGATATTTATTACACTTCTAAGGAAAAGTCCTTACTGCCATTGACGAAAGATACGCTTGAATATGCGGTCAGTATTAATCAGATTATGATTGGATATTCGAATCAAAAGCCTATTGATATTATTTTTTTTCCTAATGAAAAACAGATGGAGGCTTACTCCGGTTTACTGGATGTCGTCGGTTTTTATTCTGAACGGGAGCAGCTGATTGGATTGTTGCCTGAAGAGAAAAAGAAACTTTTAGAAGGTGACGAAGTAGCGGTTTATTTGTACCAGAGATTGTTGATTCATGAATACACGCACCATGCGTTTCACCAGAAATTAAAGGAGCTTGAAGCAGATCCCGATGAGTTTCCATTATGGTTTCACGAAGGGTTAAGCGAGTGGATCGCGAACTATGAATTGCTCATAGATCCGATCACGTTCTCTGTTGTGCCCTTTGACCGTTTGCAGACAGATCAAGATTGGCAGGAAGCCCGAGTCGAATATGACACTGACGTCTATTTGCAAAGCTTTTATATGATCAATGAGCTGACGGACAAATACGGGAAAGACATTATTTCAGAAATAATAAAGGAAACGGCAAAAAAAGGGGACTTTAAAAAAGGATTTCAATCGGCAACAAAGGAAAGTCTTGATCAGTTTGAAAAAGATTTTAAAAACACATTTGAAGAAAACAGTGAGGCATTGGATAGTATTTATCCAATGCCTTTGTTATTAATGAAGTCCTTGCTGGCCCATACCACCTTGAGTTGGAGGCATTTGTCCTTGTGCCGGAGCAAATGAATTTCTCAATTGTTCCATATCCTGCGCATCTAGCTGAGGAACTTGGTAATAGCCGTGTTTGTTTTGGTATAGGAAAATTTCAAAAGCCATTTCAACATACTGCTGAATTTGCGCAGACAGTACGCGTCTTACGGCTGGGTTTGTCATTTCCAGAGAAGCCATCGTCAGCATAGAGGCCTGTGCTTTAATCGCGCAAAGCATTTGTCGGCTGATGATGCTGTCATCAATATCATTCATGGATTGAACCGGTTTTTTAGGCTGTGACGGCTGCATGCCGTAAACAGTCTGGTTGTCTTCCTTCATCATATAAGTTGCTGTTTTTTGTGAAGGTTCGCTTCCTGTTTTGAAGCATTCTGCAGTTAAGTTATATTGAGACGTAATGAATTGATATTGGCGATCAAGGATGTTTAATAATTCCTGATCCTTACAAAATTGTCTCAGCATCATAAACTGATCAAGCACAGTAAGTGTTCCGGAAAGTACCTCGTGCATATCAAACATTTCATGTCCGCCGTGATTTTTATGCGGCTTGCCAGGAATACCTTTGTTCATCTGGGATTGCTGCTGCTGATTTAACTGATCCAAACCGAATTCCTCCTTTTTTTTCAGATCAGCTGTATTTTGTGTCAGTCTGCCGCGATTTATGCAGATGCCTGAAAGGAATTATATGCTGTCTGTCGAAATGATAAGCAGACAAAGTCGTTGTCATAATGTGTATCTTAAGGGAGGAAAAATGATGAGGCGTATTCTGCATATTGTGTTGATCACGGCATTGATGTTCCTGAATGTGATGTACACGTGCGAAGCTGTAAAGGCAGCTGAACCGCAACAGCCGATATCGGTTGATAAGGCGATACAGCAAAAAGAAGGACAGGCGCTTGTTGAAGGATATGCTGTCGGCCAGGCTGTTTCCCCGCAGCACTATAAGCTGACAAGCCCTTTTTCAAATGATTATAATGTCGCGTTGGCAGACAGTAAAAACGAGACATTGTCCGATCACATCCTTCCTGTACAAATCCCCTCCGCCTTCAGAAGCCAATTTGGGCTGCAAACCAATCCGCTTCTTTTCGGAAAAAAGATAACTGTTCAAGGAAAGCTTGAAGATTACTTTAACACGACAGGACTTAAGAACGTTCAGTCGATGGAATTAACTGATGATACGAAAACTCCGCCGGCTGAACAGCCAGTCACAATAAATGAAGCGCGGGGGCGGCTGAATGAAGAAGTAACGATAAAAGGGATCGTCACTGCTGATCAAGGTGCAATCGGAGGCGGAAAGCTGTCGACCTTTATGCAGGATGAAACCGGAGGCATTAACATTTATTCGCCTTCCCCTAAACCATTTCCCGAATTAAAAGAAGGCATGGATATCACGGTAACAGGGAAAATCACAACATACCAAGGGCTGACAGAAATCGTTCCAAACTCATCAGGCATTAAAATCAACCAGACAAACCAATCTATCCCTGCTCCTAAACATTTAACAATAAATGAACTGATGAACAGCAGTCTTGGTGATCAGTTTGAAGGCCGCCTTGTGACACTAAAAGCATTTGTTTCCTCAATTCCAAATTCTCCTGCCGGCGGCGGTTACAATGTAACGATGGTTGATGAAGTCCATCATGCGATGACGCTCCGGGTTATGAATGAAACAGGGGTGATAGATGAACTTGATGAGGGCAAATGGTATGAATTCACCGGTGTGTTAAGCAGATACCAATCGTTTCAGCTGCTACCGCGAAAATCGTCTGACCTGAAGCTGCTTGAAGAACAGCCCTCACCTCCGTCTGCGGAGGGTGAATATGAAGGTATTGTTGACCGGGTTGTTGACGGCGATACCATCCATCTTAAAACTCCAGTACTTGGAACGACAAAAATCAGGTTTGTAAATGTAGATACACCTGAAACGTATCACACACCCAAAAATGAAGCAGACGAAAATCAATTACGATTTGGCAAAAAAGCATCTGACTATCTAAAAACGGTTTTGTCCCCAGGGGATAAAATTACTGTCAAGGTCGGAAGTGAAGCCAAGGACAACTATGGCAGGCTTCTTGGGCAGGTCATAACCGAATCGGGTTCAAACGTGAATTTAGAGCTTGTGAAAAATGGCTATGCTCCGACGTATTTTATTTGGCCAGTTGACAATGAAGAGGATTATCAGCAGTTTCAAACTGCCGTAGCTGCTGCGAAAAAAGAGCAAAAAGGAATTTGGAATGAAGACGATCCCCTCTTGGAAATGCCGTTTGAATTTAGAGCCAGAGAGCAGGGAAAAGGCCTGACAAGATATGTGGGAGATTCATCAAATAAAACGTATGTGCAGCCGGCTGACTGGAAGCAGGTAGCTGTGGAAAACAGAATTTTCTTTGCCTCAGCAAGTGAAGCGGAGAACGCAGGATATAAAAAGAGTCAAACGGCACCTCAAGAAAATGTGCCGCTTCGAATTCTCAGCATGAATGATTTGCATGGCAAGATCGATCAGCAATATGAGCTTGATCTCGATGGAAACGGAACTGCAGACGGCACATTTGGACGCATGGACTATGCCGCCGCCTATTTGAAAGAGAAAAAGGCCGAAAAGAAAAACACGCTGATTGTGCACGCGGGAGATATGATCGGAGGCAGCTCTCCAGTTTCATCTCTTCTTCAAGATGAACCGACTGTAGAACTGATGGAGGACATCGGATTTGATGTCGGAACTGTCGGCAACCACGAGTTTGATGAAGGTACGGATGAACTGCTGAGGATATTAAATGGCGGAGATCACCCGAAAGGCACGAGCGGATATGATGGACAGAACTTCCCCCTTGTATGCGCCAATTGTAAAATGAAATCTACAGGAGAGCCCTTTTTGCCGGCATATGACATCATAAATGTGGAGGGCATACCCGTTGCTTTTATAGGGGTTGTCACACAGTCGGCCGCGGGCATGGTCATGCCAGACGGAATAAAAAATATCGAGTTTACAGATGAAGTAACAGCGGTGAATAAGGCGGCCGAAGAGCTGAAGAAAAAAGGCGTGAAGGCCATCGCGGTTCTCGCGCATATGTCAGCCGAACAAAATGGTGCCGCAATTACCGGTGAATCTGCTGATCTTGCAAACAAAACAGATTCCGAAATAGATGTCATTTTTGCAGCGCATAATCATAAGGTTGTTAACGGTGAAGTGAATGGAAAACTGATTGTTCAGGCGTTTGAATATGGAAAAGCGATAGGTGTTGTTGATGTAGAGCTCGATAAAACGACCAAAGACATTGTCAAAAAGTCAGCGGACATCGTATATGTCGATCAAAGTAAAATAGAACCGGATGCCAGCGCGTCAGCCATTTTAAAGAAATACCAAACACTTGCTGAGCCGATTATCAGCGAGGTTGTCGGCGAAGCGGCTGTTGATATGGAAGGGGGGTATTCGAATGACGGTGATACGCCTCTTGGAAACCTGATTGCGGATGGCATGCGAGCGGCCATGAAAACGGATTTTGCTCTTATGAATGGCGGCGGAATACGTGAAGCACTGAAGAAGGGACCCATTACGTGGGGAGATCTTTACAACATCCAGCCGTTCAGAAATGTGTTAACGAAGCTTAAGATTAAAGGAAAAGATTTAAGGGAGATTATCAATGCGCAAATCTCGCCGGTTTTTGGTCCTGACTATAGCATCAGCGGGTTTACATATACGTGGGACAAAGAAACCGGAAAAGCTGTCGATATAAAATTGGCAGATGGAACCGAGATTCAGCCTGATGCCACATATACATTAACCGTCAACAATTTTATGGCGACGGCGACAGGAACCAAATATCAGCCAATCGGACTGCTTGGGAAAAATCCGGTGACAGGTCCTGAGGATTTGGAAGCAACAGTTGCTTATGTGAAGGGCTTTGATGAGCCAATTGCTTATACAAAAGAGGGAAGAATTAAGCTTGCTGAAGCGAGTGACATTGAAGACCCTGTAACAGACGACCCAGTTACGGAAGAGCCGGGAGGTGACCCCGGCACGGAGCAGCCGTTCAAAGAGGACCCAGAGCCTGGAGAAGGCCAGACTGATATAAAAGAAACTCCAAGTACTGTGCCAGTTCATCAGCTGACGCCTTCAGACATTTTGAGATTAGGTGAAATGCCGAGCGGTGAAAAAAATGCTAACACTGCCGGCAAGATCAGCACATTGCCTTTACAAAACGATACTGCAGAAAGAGGGCCTGATCATCAGCTTCCGGATACATCAGCGGGCTACTATAACTTTATGGTAATCGGTGCGGCGGTGACACTGTCCGGAACTTATCTATATGTCAGAAGAAAAAGGAGCGCCTCCAGAACGTGAAAAAGGTTATTCCACTCGTCATCATTGCGGTCGGTCTTGTGATCACAGGCTATGGGGGCCTTAAATTGATCGATACGAATATGAAGACCGAACAGACATTAAAAGAAGCAAAACTGGCGGCTGAAAAGCCGCAGGAAGCTTCGGGCACGAAACAAAGCGCAGGTCAAACAGAGAACAAAGCATCATTTAAGCCTGAGACCGGCCAAGCGAGCGGCATTTTAGAAATACCTAAAATCAACGCAGAGCTTCCGATCGTGGAGGGCACCGATGCAGATGATTTAGAAAAAGGTGTCGGGCATTACAAGGACAGCTATTATCCTGATGAAAACGGGCAAATTGTGCTGTCGGGACATCGGGATACCGTGTTTCGCCGGACGGGAGAGCTGGAAAAGGGGGACCGGCTTCGTATAATCCTGTCATATGGAGATTTCACATATGAAATTGTGAAAACAAAAATTGTCGATAAAGATGACACATCCATTATTACGCTCCAGCATGAAAAGGAAGAGCTCGTTCTGACGACCTGCTATCCGTTTTCATATGTAGGAAACGCCCCGAAGCGCTATATTATATACGGAAAACGAGTCACTTAAAAAGCCGCAGTCAATTCCTGCGGCTTTTTTTCATGAAAAATATGTGTCGAACAGGTTTTCTATATCAGCTGGGAAAGGCGCTTCGGCAACAATCAGCTCGCCGGTTATCGGGTGAACGGCTTGTACCTTTTTGGCGTGCAGCGCCTGTCTGTTTAGCAGCTTGCTCCCGCCTCCGTAGAGCGCATCTCCTATCAGCGGATGGCCGATGCTCGCCATATGAACACGAATTTGGTGGGTTCTGCCTGTTTCCAGCTCTAATTCCACAAGCGTCAGCCGCTCTTTCGCATTACTTGCAACTACCTTGAAATGCGTGACAGCTGTTTGTCCGCTTGGTGAAACCCGGCGTCTTGTCGGGTGAGATCTGTCTCTGCCGATCGGTGAATCAATTGTCCCTTTCTTTGTCTTTAACTTTCCTTCAGTGATGGCAGTATACGTGCGTTTCAGCGTCTTTTTCTCTAACTGCTGATCCAGAATGGCGTGTGACAATCGATGCTTCGCAAAAACGATTGCGCCAGATGTATCCTGATCAAGACGATGGACGTGGCGCACCTTGCATATTTCCCCATTCACCTGATAATGGTATGCGATCAAATTAGCCAGTGTGCCGGTTTGGCCATCCTCATTTGGATGCGTCGCTATGCCCGCAGGCTTATTGACGATCAGCATATGATTGTCCTCAAATAAAATATCAAGCTCTCCATACTCTGGTATGACGGAGGATTCTTCACTTTCCTGAAGATCAATGAATACACGGTCTCCTTTTTTGACGATAACATTATTTAGGACGGATTCGTGATTGACCTTTACCTGATGATGGGACATCCAGTCTTGAATCACGGGTTTAGAGGCTTTAAGCGCTGTTTTCAGTACAGAAAACAGCCATTGGCCATCTTGTTTTTCATTGATGAGGAGTTGAAGCCCTCTGCCTTTTTGTTTCATGTTAAATGGCTCCTTTTCGAAGCAGAAGGCTGCTGTTTCTCATAGGAAACACTTACCTTAGCTTTCGTGTTTTTTTCTGTGCTATTCTTGATTAAGACTTAGGATATTCGATGGCAAGAAAGGTGATTGACGTGAGAATTGTGAACGCAGCAACTGCAGAACAGGAGAGCTTTATCAAGGAGCTGTCAATGGAGCTGATCCATGATGTATTTCCTCTTTATTTCTCCGAACTGGACATTCAGCGCTTTAAAAAGAAAGGCGTTCTGTCTTTAAATAACCATTATTACCAAGGAACATTAAAAGAAGCATTTCAAATTATGGCTTGTCTGCAAATGATACATATTATCCTGACAAAGCCTTCGCCGCACAATGATTTGAGTAATCAGGAGATTTTTGATAAAAACAGCAAGATGCTGAATGACTTTGGGATTTATTTTCCGTTTGCTTTTTCTGACTTTCAAACGAAGACAAACAAAGCCTTTTTCGGTCACAGAAGGCTGATATAATCAGGCAGCAAGAGCTTTTTCATTTTCAAAAAGCTCTTTTTTGTATCAGAGAAATCATATCATAAAACCTTTCCTCTAACTCCCTTTTTAATCGGCACGTGTCTGAACATACTAATGATTGAAAGGGGTGCTGACAATGAGTTCAGTAAGAAATACAATGACAACGCAGGTGGCAACCATTTCTCCGAATCAAACGATTCAGGAAGCGGCTTCTCTCATGAAACAGCATAACGTCGGGGCGATTCCCGTTGTAGAGCAAGGTGTTTTAAAAGGAATGCTGACTGACCGTGACATTGCATTAAGAACTACAGCTCAGGGCCGAGATGGCCAGACACCCGTTTCAGAAGTGATGTCAACAGACCTCGTATCGGGAAATCCTAATATGAGTCTGGAAGACGCGTCACAGCTGATGGCCCAGCACCAAATCCGCCGCCTTCCTATTGTAGATCAAAACAATCTAGTCGGGATCGTTGCGCTTGGAGACCTGGCAGTCAATCAGATGTCGAACGCGTCTGCTGGAGAAGCGCTGACAAACATTTCTCATCAAAACATTCATTAATAAGAAAGAGCTTGCGGTGTGCAGGCTCTTTCTTCACATAAACCTTACTTTTTGAAAGCAGACATGTTTCGGGGTATAGTGAGTGTATACATATGTCTCAATTCGGACTAAAGGAGTTGTACGCAGTGATTAAAGCGTTAATTTTTGATTTTGACGGACTGATTCTTGATACAGAAACACACGAATATGAAGTCCTTCAGGAAATATTTGAAGAACACGGCTCAGTCCTGCCGTTATCCGTCTGGGGAAAGGTTATTGGAACAGCCGCGGGATTTCGGCCGTTTGAATATTTAGAAGAGCAGATCGGCAAAAAGCTGAACCATGAAGAGCTGACAACATTGCGAAGAGAACGGTTTGCGAAACGCATGGAAACAGAAAAAGCAAGACCGGGTGTCGAGGCGTATCTGAATGCGGCAAAGGATTTAGGCTTAAAAGTAGGCCTTGCCTCCAGCTCTGATTATAAATGGGTATCGGGCCATTTGAAGCAAATCGGCCTGTTTGATGATTTTGAGGTCATTCAAACGGCAGATGACGTGGAAGAGGTGAAGCCGAATCCTGAACTGTATTTATTGGCGGCAAAGAATCTTGGCGTATCACCATCAGAATGTCTCGCGTTTGAGGATTCTGTCAATGGTTCGATTGCTGCGAAAAGAGCGGGCATGAAGTGTGTCATCGTCCCGAATAAAGTAACAAGCACCTTGATGTTTGAAGATTATGATCACAGGCTTGAATCAATGGCGGAGATGGAACTCGCCCTATTGCTTGATCATCTGAATAAACAACACTAGAGAGGAGCGAGTAGATTGTCTGAGAAATTAGATTTGACCCGTTTTGAAAAGAAAATGGTCATTCGCAATATCGAAGAGAAAGACATTGACAAGATTATCGATCTTCAAAAGGACTGCTTTCCGGGAATGGAGCCTTGGAAGCGGGAGCATTTAATCAGCCATCTGGAACATTTTCCAGAAGGGCAGTTTTGTGCAGAATTCGAAGGTGAAATTATCGGTTCGTGCTCAAGTCTCCTGATTAATTTTGATGAATATGATGACCGCCATACGTGGCAGGACATTACAGATGATGGTTATATCACCAACCATAATCCGGACGGCTTGAATATGTACGGTATTGAGGTCATGGTGCATCCGAAGTATAGACGAATGAAGATCGGCCACCGTTTGTACGAGGCGAGAAAGGACTTGGCCAGACGCTTAAATCTGAAAAGCATCATCATAGGCGGACGGATCCCGAACTATCATAAATATGCAGAGGAAATGACGGCGAGAGAGTATGTTGAACAGGTGACCCGCCACCAAATTTACGATCCGGTCCTATCTTTTCAACTGATGAACGGCTTTACCCTTATGCGGATTAATCCGAATTATCTCCCGGATGATACAGCTTCGATCAAGTATGCGACGCTGATGGAATGGAACAATGTCGATTATCTTCCGCAGCAGACAAAACGTTATTATAAATCGGCGTTCCCTGTGAGAATCTGTGTGATCCAATATGAAATGAAGAAAATTTATTCCTTTGAGGAATTTGCGAATCAAGTAGAATACTACGTCGATGTCGCTTCTGACGCGAGATCTGATTTTGCGGTGTTCCCGGAAATTTTCACAACCCAGCTCATGTCTTTCCTTGAGGAACGGTCACCGAGCTTGGCGGTACAGAGAATTACCGAGTATACGGAAGATTACATCAGCCTATTTACTGATTTGGCCGTGAAGTACAACGTCAACATTATCGGCGGATCTCATTTCGTTGAAGAAGAGGGCAAGATTTATAATATCGCTTACCTGTTCAGACGGGACGGAACGATCGAGAAGCAATATAAACTCCATATTACGCCGAATGAACGCAAATGGTGGGGAATCAGCGCCGGAGACCAGGTTCGCGTGTTTGATACGGACTGCGGAAAAATCGCGATTCAAATCTGTTATGACATTGAATTTCCTGAGCTCGCCCGGATTGCGGCGGATAAAGGCGCAAAAATCATTTTTACGCCGTTTTGTACAGAAGACCGCCAAGGCTATCTTCGTGTCAGATACTGTTCGCAGGCCCGAGCGGTTGAAAATCAAGTTTATACGGTCATCTCCGGAACGGTTGGAAACCTTCCGCAAACGGAAAATATGGATATCCAATACGCTCAGTCAGGCATCTTCGCACCATCTGATTTTGAATTCGCCAGAGACGGCATTGTCGGTGAAACAAATCCAAATATCGAAATGGTCGTCATCGGCGATGTTGACCTGGAAATTCTCAGAAGACAGCGCCAAAACGGTACAGTGCGCCAGCTAAAAGACAGACGGCGTGATGTTTATCATATTCAATATAAAAAATAATCCCGGAACCCGCCTGAATTGGCGGGTTTTTTCAGCGAATACGGAATTGAAACGATTATGCGCTTTCTTTAAAATAAAAGTAAATTGTATATTGGGATAGAAGGTGCCTTTATGGAGTTTCTGTTTGTTTTAGTTCCTGTTTTCGGAATTTTCGCAATTGGTTATATCGGACAGAAAACGCTCGGCTTTGATATTCAAACACTGTCCAAAATGTCTTTATACTTAATGTCTCCTTTTCTGGCGTTTGATACGTTTTATACGAATAAGCTGACGATGGATTATGTCTATCTTTCTATTTTTGTGCTGGGGCTTTGCTTGATTCTTGTTCTATTTGTCTACTTTTTATCTTTCTATCATAAGTACCCGAATCAAGATCGCTGTGCCATGATCCTGTCATCCGCTTTTATGAATAACGGCAATTACGGAACGCCTGTTGTTCTGCTGGTGTTTGGGACAGCCGGGCTGGACACGGCCGTTGTGTTAATGGTGCTGCAGCAGTTAATTATGAGCACGATTGGCATGTATTATGCGGCAAAAGGAGGTTCGGAGGTAGGCGGATTTAAAATGGTCATGGCCCGGGTCATCCGTATGCCAGTTGCGTACGGGGCACTTTTAGGCGCAATACTTCAGCTTATGCGTATATCAATTCCTAAAGAGGTAATGACGGGTGTTGAACTGGTCGGAAATGCGGCCATTCCGACGATTATGATCATCCTTGGCATGCAGCTTGCACTGATATCTTTTAAGCATATTGAATACAGGAAAATTTCTTATTCATTGCTTTTGAAGCTGATGGTATCTCCGGTAATTGCACTTGGCTTCACGTTTATCTTGCCGATGGATGATATGACAAAACAAATCATGATTCTCGTCGCCGCCATGCCGACTGCTGCCAATACGACTTTAATGGCTGTCCAGTTTAATACAAGGCCGGAAATCGTTTCGAGCGCAACCTTTATCAGCACGATGCTGAGTATTGTCACCTTGCCTGTTCTGCTTTGGATGCTGCATCCTCTTTCTTCTTGAGAAAGAGGAAGTTTTATTATTTCCGGGGTTTATTGACTCTAACCCCATCTGGCTTTATATTGAAGGCAGGGAAATCATCACCAAGACATCACATAAGAGAAGGTCTGTTTCAATTGAATTGGCACTTTAGTGAACGCTAATGAAATGGAGATGATGGGGATGGAAAACATTCAGCAAAATCAGGGATTAAAGCAAAAAGATGAGCAATTTGTGTGGCATGCCATGAAGGGAGCGCATCAAGCGGACAGCCTGATTGCCCAAAAGGCCGAAGGGGCCTGGGTGACCGACATAGATGGACGCCGCTATTTGGATGCAATGTCCGGTTTGTGGTGTGTCAACATTGGTTACGGGAGAAAAGAGCTTGCGGAGGCTGCCTATGAGCAATTAAAGGAGCTGCCTTACTACCCGTTAACGCAAAGTCACGCACCGGCGATTCAACTGGCGGAAAAGCTGAATGAATGGCTTGGCGGCGATTATGTCATCTTTTTTTCCAACAGCGGATCGGAAGCAAACGAAACTGCTTTTAAAATCGCCCGCCAGTACCATCTGCAAAACGGCGACCACAGCCGTTATAAATTCATCTCTAGATACAGAGCATACCACGGCAACACATTGGGAGCGCTCTCAGCTACCGGCCAGGCGCAGCGAAAATATAAATATGAGCCTTTAAGCCAGGGGTTCCTGCATGCAGCTCCTCCAGATGTATACCGGAATCCTGAGGATGCCGACACGCTAGAAAGCGCAAATGAAATTGATCGCATCATGACATGGGAATTAAGCGAAACGATTGCCGGGGTCATCATGGAGCCCATCATTACAGGAGGAGGCATCTTAATGCCGCCGGACGGATATATGAAGAAGGTGGAGGACATTTGCCGCCGTCACGGAGCTCTTTTGATTTGCGATGAAGTCATCTGCGGGTTCGGACGGACAGGCGAGCCGTTCGGATTTATGCATTATGGCGTGAAGCCTGATATCATTACGATGGCAAAGGGAATCACCAGTGCGTATTTGCCATTGTCAGCGACTGCTGTTAAACGGGACATTTTCGAAGCGTATCAAGGTGAAGCTCCCTATGACCGTTTCCGCCACGTGAACACGTTCGGCGGAAGCCCGGCTGCCTGTGCATTGGCGTTGAAAAACCTGCAAATTATGGAGGACGAACAGCTGATTCAGCGATCCCGCGACCTTGGGGCAACGCTTTTGGGTGAGCTCCAGGCTTTAAGAGAACACCCGGCAGTCGGAGATGTTAGAGGAAAAGGGCTGCTGATCGGAATCGAGCTCGTCAAAGATAAATTGACAAAAGAGCCGGCTGATGCCGATAAAGTAAACCAAGTGGTTGCGGCGTGCAAAGAAAAAGGGCTGATCATCGGCAAAAACGGCGATACAGTCGCCGGCTACAACAACGTCATCCAGCTCGCGCCGCCATTTTGCCTGACAGAAGAGGACCTTTCCTTTATCGTGAAAACGGTGAAAGATAGCTTTCAGACCATTTAATATAAAAGTGATTTGTTAAAGGAGCACACGATGAGTTTTCACAACCAGCCCATTTTACCGGCTATTCGCAATATGAAGCAGTTTGATGAGTTTTTGAACAGTTCATTTTCCTACGGTGTTATTCTTGATATTCATCTCGGCCAGCTAAAGGGCGTGATCAGAGAAGCGCAAAAGCACGGAAAGAACATGATGGTACACGTCGATCTCATTCAAGGGATCAAGCATGACGAATACGGAGCGGAGTTTATTTGCCAGGACATCAAGCCCGCTGGGATTATTTCCACAAGATCGAACGTGATTGCCAAAGCGAAGCAGAAGAAAATTTATGCGATTCAGCGCCTGTTTCTGCTTGATACAAGCGCGATGGAGAAAAGCATGGAGTTTGTCGGCAAGCATAAGCCTGACTTTATTGAAGTGCTGCCCGGCATCGTCCCATCACTCATTAAAGAAATTAAAGAGAAAACGGGGATTCCCATCTTTGCTGGCGGTTTCATCCGTACGGAAGAGGATGTAGAACAGGCCTTGAAAGCGGGGGCTGTAGCTGTTACAACATCTAATACCAAATTGTGGAAGAAATATGAATAATTTTTGAACGGAAAATGATTGACACCGCTTTCATCCACTGATACAATTGCACTAGGTTAATACAATGTGATGGAGAATCCGGAGACCCACAGCAGCTCTTTACGGTAAAGGTTATGCACCCGTAAAGCGGTTTGTTGTGGTTTTTTTATTCCCTATCATACTTCTTAATCGCAACCTTAGGAGGAATTATCTATGACAGCATTTTGGGGAGAACTAATCGGTACGATGCTGCTTGTCATTTTTGGTGCAGGTGTTTGTGCAGGAGTCAATTTAAAGAAATCGCTTTCATATCAATCTGGCTGGATTGTTGTTGTATTTGGATGGGGATTGGGTGTGGCAATGGCCGCTTATGCGGTCGGCGGCATCAGCGGCGCCCATCTTAATCCCGCGTTAACGATAGCATTTGCTTTTGTTGGTGATTTTCCGTGGAAAGAGGTTCCGGTTTACATTGCGGCGCAAATGATTGGAGCAATAATCGGTGCGGTGATTATCTATCTGCATTACCTGCCGCATTGGAAGTCAACGGATGATCCCGCTGCCAAACTGGGTGTTTTCTCAACCGGGCCCAGCATTCCGCATACGTTTGCAAACGTTTTAAGTGAAGTGATCGGGACATTTGTCCTTGTGCTTGGAATCTTGGCCATTGGGGCAAATGAGTTTACAGAGGGACTTAACCCTTTAATCGTCGGTTTTCTCATTGTTGCTATCGGTATTTCTCTTGGAGGAACCACGGGATATGCAATTAATCCCGCCCGCGACTTAGGACCGAGGATTGCCCACGCACTTCTGCCGATACCGGGGAAAGGATCATCAAACTGGAAGTACGCATGGGTTCCTGTTGCCGGCCCGATTTTGGGCGGATCATTCGGCGGTGTATTTTACAACGCCGCGTTTCAGGGGCAGATCACAAGCAGTTTCTGGATTGTAAGCGTTGTATTGGTTGTGGTATTGTTAGGACTCTATAGCTATACGAAAAAACATGCAGCTAAAACACTATCAAATTCAAAATATATTTAGGCAAAGGGGAGACATCATATGGAAACTTACATTTTATCCTTAGATCAAGGGACAACAAGTTCAAGAGCGATTCTGTTTAATAAAGAAGGCAAAATCGTTCACTCCGCTCAAAAGGAATTTACACAATACTTCCCGCATCCAGGATGGGTTGAGCATAATGCAAATGAAATTTGGGGATCGGTGCTCGCTTGTATTGCTTCAGTCATTTCTGAATCGGGAATCAGCGCTTCTCAAATTGCCGGTATCGGCATCACGAACCAGCGTGAGACGACGGTTGTGTGGGATAAGGATACAGGAAAGCCTGTGTATAATGCGATCGTTTGGCAGTCCAGACAGACGTCCGGCATTTGTGAGGAACTTCGTGAAAAAGGATATAATGATAAATTCAGAGAAAAAACTGGGCTTTTAATCGATCCATACTTTTCTGGCACGAAGGTGAAGTGGATTTTAGACAATGTAGAAGGCGCAAGAGAAAAAGCGGAAAAAGGCGAGCTGCTGTTTGGAACGATTGATACATGGCTCATTTGGAAAATGTCAGGCGGAAAAGCGCATGTGACCGATTACTCCAATGCCTCCAGAACGCTGATGTTTAATATTTACGATTTAAAATGGGACGAAGAACTGCTCGACATTCTAGGCGTTCCGAAATCTATGCTGCCTGAAGTGAAGCCGTCTTCCCATGTGTATGCGGAAACTGTTGATTATCACTTCTTCGGAAAAAATATCCCGATTGCGGGAGCGGCAGGCGACCAGCAGTCCGCATTGTTCGGCCAGGCGTGCTTTGAAGAAGGCATGGGGAAAAACACATACGGCACTGGATGTTTCATGCTGATGAATACAGGGGAAAAAGCAATTAAGTCCGAACACGGGCTTTTGACAACAATCGCTTGGGGCATTGACGGAAAAGTTGACTATGCGTTAGAAGGAAGCATTTTTGTCGCAGGCTCTGCCATCCAATGGCTGAGAGACGGATTGAGAATGTTCCAAGATTCTTCGCTTAGTGAATCTTATGCAGAGAAAGTGGATTCAACTGACGGCGTATATGTTGTTCCGGCATTTGTCGGATTGGGAACGCCTTACTGGGACAGCGACGTGCGCGGTTCGGTTTTCGGCCTGACAAGAGGGACAACAAAAGAGCACTTTATTCGTGCGACACTGGAGTCATTGGCTTATCAGACAAAAGATGTGCTTGACGCAATGGAAGCAGATTCAAACATTTCATTAAAGACGCTTCGTGTAGACGGAGGGGCTGTGAAAAATAATTTCCTGATGCAGTTCCAGGGAGATCTTCTGAATGTTCCTGTGGAGCGACCGGAAATTAATGAAACAACTGCGCTTGGCGCAGCCTATTTGGCAGGTATTGCTGTGGGATTCTGGAAGGACCGTTCTGAAATCGCGAACCAGTGGAAACTGGATAAACGGTTTGAACCTGAACTAGAAGAAGAAAAACGAAATGAGCTGTATAAAGGCTGGCAAAAAGCCGTCAAAGCAGCTATGGCTTTTAAATAAAATCATACTATGATATAATGGTTACAAGTTAATAAGAACGGTCCTGAGATGAGGAGAGACCACAGCACCAAAGTGTAAGCATGCACTTTGGCTGTTGTGGTCTCTTTTTCTATTTACACACCGTGACAACAAGGAGGAGCAATAATGAAACAACAATTTTCAAGTCTTGAAAGAGATCGCATGCTGACAGACATGACGAAAAAAAACTATGATCTATTTATTATCGGAGGAGGAATTACAGGAGCGGGAACAGCTCTTGACGCGGCATCAAGGGGAATGAAAGTCGCGCTTAGCGAAATGCAAGATTTCGCGGCGGGAACATCAAGCCGATCAACCAAATTGGTTCATGGCGGCTTGCGTTATTTAAAACAATTTGAAGTGAAAATGGTTGCTGAGGTAGGGAAAGAGCGGGCGATTGTCTATGAAAACGGCCCGCACGTCACTACACCGGAATGGATGCTGCTTCCGTTTCATAAAGGCGGCACATTCGGTTCATTCACAACCTCTATCGGTTTAAGAGTTTATGACTTCTTAGCCGGCGTAAAAAAATCAGAACGCAGAAGCATGCTTTCAGCAAAAGAAACGCTGCATAAAGAGCCTTTGGTGAAAAAAGACGGCTTAAAAGGTGGCGGCTACTATGTGGAATACCGCACTGACGATGCAAGACTGACAATCGAGGTCATGAAGGAAGCAGTCAAATTTGGGGCAGAGCCAGTGAATTATTCCAAAGTGAAGGAGCTCCTTTATGAAAAAGGCAAAGCAGTTGGCGTATTAATTGAAGACATGCTGACAAAGAAAGAATATAAAGTGTACGCGAAAAAAATTGTCAATGCGACAGGCCCTTGGGTCGACCAGCTCAGAGAAAAAGACCATTCAAAAAACGGAAAGCATTTGCAGCATACAAAAGGCATTCACCTTGTATTTGACCAGTCTGTCTTTCCGCTGAAACAGGCAGTATATTTCGATACACCTGACGGCCGTATGGTATTTGCGATTCCTCGTGAGGGCAAAACATACGTGGGAACAACAGACACCGTATACAAAGAGGCGCTGGAACATCCGCGAATGACAACGGAGGATCGTGATTACGTCATCAATTCAATCAATTACATGTTCCCGGAACTGAATATCACTGCGAATGACATTGAATCCAGTTGGGCGGGGCTGCGTCCGCTGATTCATGAAGAAGGCAAAGACCCTTCTGAAATTTCACGGAAAGACGAGATTTGGACATCTGACTCAGGTTTGATCACCATCGCCGGCGGGAAGCTGACAGGATACAGAAAAATGGCGGAGCACATCGTCGATCTTGTGCGTGATCGCTTAAAAGAAGAAGGCGAAAAGGATTTCGGTCCATGTAAAACGAAAAACATGCCAATCTCAGGAGGGCACGTCGGAGGTTCGAAAAATCTCATGTCCTTCGTTACTACGAAAACAAAAGAAGGAATCGCAGCCGGTTTATCAGAAAAAGATGCAAAACAGCTGGCGATCAGATACGGCTCCAATGTAGAGCGTGTATTTAATCGGGTAGAAGCACTGAAAGATGAGGCCGCGAAACGTCACATTCCGGTTCATATTCTTGCTGAGGCAGAATACAGTATAGAAGAAGAGATGACTGCAACACCTGCTGACTTCTTTGTCCGCAGAACGGGACGTTTATTTTTTGATATCAATTGGGTAAGAACATATAAAGATGCCGTTATTGATTTTATGAGCGAGCGATTCCAATGGGATGAGCAGACGAAAAACAAACATACAGAAAACCTCAACAAGCTTTTACACGATGCGGTTGTACCGCTCGAACAATAAATCATAACGGGCTGTCTCTCAGCCCGTTATTTCTTTTTACGTGCCGAAAGTGCCAGACCTCAGGTTATCAAGTGACAGAGGCACCCGCTTCATATAAAATAATGGCATAAGCTGATACATAGGAGGACGAATATGACTTGGAGAAAGAGCTATGAACGTTGGAAACAGACAGAAAATTTAGATCCGGAACTGAAAGAGCGCCTCACTGAATTAGAGGGGAATGAACAGGCTCTGGAGGACTGCTTCTATAAAAACCTTGAATTCGGTACCGGCGGAATGCGCGGCGAAATCGGCGCCGGGACGAATCGGATGAATATTTACACTGTGCGCAAAGCATCAGCCGGGTTTGCGGCATACATCTCGCAGCAAGGTGAGGAAGCGAAAAAACGGGGCGTTGTCATTGCTTATGATTCCCGCCATAAATCGCCGGAGTTCGCGATGGAAGCGGCAAAAACACTTGCGACACAAGGCATCCAAACATACGTATTTGATGAGCTTCGCCCGACGCCGGAGCTGTCATTCGCTGTCAGACAGCTGAACGCCTATGGGGGAATTGTGGTGACGGCAAGCCATAACCCGCCTGAATATAACGGCTACAAAGTATACGGGGATGACGGCGGCCAGCTGCCTCCAAAGGAAGCGGACATCGTCATTGAGCAGGTAAACGCGATTGAAAATGAGCTGACGATCACAGTCGCTGATGAAAATGCGTTAAAAGAAAAGGGCTTAATCAAGATCATCGGGGAAGACATTGATAAAGTCTATACAGAAAAATTGACGTCCATTTCCGTTCATCCTGAATTATCCGGAGAAGCAGATGTAAACGTTGTTTTTACACCGCTGCATGGAACTGCGAATAAACCGGTCAGACGCGGTCTTGAAGCACTCGGCTACAAAAATGTAACGGTTGTCAAAGAACAGGAACTGCCGGATCCAAACTTCTCTACTGTTGCCTCTCCAAACCCGGAAGAGCATGCGGCATTCGAATATGCCATTAAGCTTGGGGAGGAGCAGAACGCAGATATTCTTATCGCAACAGACCCTGACGCTGACCGTCTCGGTATAGCAGTGAAAAACGAACAAGGCAAATATACAGTACTGACAGGAAACCAAACCGGTGCTCTGCTGCTTCATTACTTGCTTTCTGAAAAGAAAAAACAAGGCATCCTGCCTGAAAATGGCGTTGTTCTCAAAACAATTGTCACAAGTGAAATCGGGCGTGCGGTCGCTTCTTCATTCGGTCTTGATACGATTGATACGCTGACAGGCTTTAAGTTTATCGGTGAAAAGATTAAGGAATACGAGGCATCAGGCCAATACACCTTCCAATTCGGTTATGAAGAGAGTTACGGTTACTTAATTGGGGATTTTGCCCGCGACAAGGACGCTATTCAGGCGGCGCTTTTGGCAGTTGAGGTTTGTGCGTTCTATAAAAAACAAGGGATGTCATTGTATGAAGCGCTCATCAATCTCTTTAACGAGTACGGTTTTTACCGTGAAGGACTGAAATCACTGACGCTGAAAGGAAAACAGGGAGCAGAGCAAATTGAAGCGATCCTTGCTTCCTTCAGACAAAATCCGCCGCAAAAAATGGCTGGCAAACAGGTTGTAACAGCCGAAGATTACGCTGTAAGCAAACGAACGCTTCTGAAGGAAAACAAAGAAGAAGAGATCGACTTGCCAAAATCAAATGTACTGAAATACTTCCTGGAAGATGGGTCTTGGTTCTGCCTTCGTCCTTCCGGAACTGAGCCGAAGGTCAAATTCTATTTCGCCGTAAAAGGAACCTCTTTAGAAGACAGTGAAAAGCGTCTTGCCGCTCTTTCTGACGATGTAATGAAGACGGTAGATGACATTGTAGAGGCTACAGCAAAATAATTTGAGTATAGCTGGATCATTGGAAATGATCCGGCTTTTTTCTTTTTCTCATCCAAAAGTATGAAAGAAAATCCTCCCTCAAGGGCGAAGTAGAGACATACAAAAAACTGGTATAATCTTAAATAACAAGACCAATGCCGGAGTGAGAAACGTGACCAAAACGAGGATGGAAAAATTAAAAACGCTGAAAACGATTGCGGAAACCTTAAACCAAGGGCACGATGTCAGAGCAACACTGGATGAGGTTTTAAAAGAATTGCTGAGTCTGACGAACCTTCAATCCGGCTGGATTTTTCTGATCGAAGAAGACGGGTCCTATACGTTAGCGGCCGACGCTTATTTGCCCCCGGCTTTAAGCCGTAAGGAAAAAGTGCTGATGTGCGAAGGGGAGTGCTACTGCCTGACAAAATTCAATAACGGAGGGCTTAGAAGGGCGGCTAATATCATGAACTGCAAGCGCATAGAATCAGCTAAGGAACTGCACTGTTTTGACACAGAAGGGATTACGCATCATGCAACTGTGCCCTTAGAAGGCGGGGACAGGAGATTCGGGTTGTTAAATGTAGCGGCGGCCGGAAAAACCATGTTTGATGAGGAAGAGCTGCATTTACTCGAATCTGTCGCCTTTCAGATCGGAACGGCGATTCAGCGCATGAAGCTTTCTGAATATAAACAAAAAAATGCTCTTTTAATGGAGCGCAACCGCCTCGCTCAAGAGCTTCACGATTCTGTCAATCAAATGCTGTTTTCCGTCAGTTTAACAGCCAGAGCGGCAAAGACACTGACAAAAGATGAGAATTTGCAGCAGATGATTGAATTCATTCAAAACCTATCACAGGACGCGCTTGCAGAAATGAAAGCGTTAATTTGGCAGCTTCGCCCCGGAGGATTGGAAAAAGGGCTCTCTGAAGCCATTAAAAGTTATGGCGCGCTGATTGGATTGAATGTCATTTTTACACAAAAAGGAAGTCCTATTCTTACCGATGAGCAGGAGCATATGCTGTGGCGTGTTGTTCAGGAAGCTTTAAATAACTGCAAAAAGCACGCCGGAACTGATACGGCGTATGTCAGTCTGACCGCTTCTTCATGTCATGCGGAGCTGAGTATCATCGATCATGGGGCAGGGTTTTGCTATGAAGCGCATGAAGGTCTGCCTTCACTCGGCATCAAAGGTATGAAAGAACGGGCGGAAAAAGCCGGAGCGGAGTTTTTGATTGAGTCAGAACTTGGAGCGGGGACAAAGCTGTCCATTAGGCTTCCGCTTACCAATCAGAAAGGAAGGACAGTGCAATGAAAATTGTAATTGCGGATGACCACCATGTTGTCAGAAAGGGGCTTCGTTTTTTCTTTGCCACCCAGGGTGATATTGAAGTTGTTGGCGAGGCGGCAACCGGAGCAGAAGCTCTTCGTGTCATCGAAGAGACAAAACCTGATCTTGTGCTGATGGATCTGTCTATGCCTGAGATGGACGGCATTCAAGCCATAAAAAAAGCAGTACAGCAATTTTCAGGGATCAATATCATTGTGCTGACGAGCTACTCCGATCAGGAGCACGTCATCCCCGCGCTTCAGGCAGGTGCAAAGGCGTATCAATTAAAGGATACGGAGCCCGAGGAATTGGTGAAAACACTAAGACAAGTGCATGACGGCCAATACAAGCTTTCTTCAGCTATTATGCCCCATGTGCTGACACATATGAGAAATCAGCATGATCCGGAAAAAGAAAAAATTTATCAATTAACACGCAGGGAAAAGGACGTTCTGAACGAAATTGCGAACGGGAAAAGCAATAAAGAAATCGCGGCAGCCTTGTTTATTTCAGAAAAAACAGTGAAAACCCATGTGTCAAATCTTTTAGCAAAGCTTGAAGTGGCCGACCGCACGCAAGCAGCGCTTTTCGCAGTAAAATATAACCTGAATGGAGAGATCACGAAATGAACATGTTAGTCATAAACGGTACGCCTAGAAAACATGGCAGAACGAGAATTGCCGCATCCTATATTTCAGCGTTGTATCACACGGATTTAATTGACCTAAGTGAGTTTATATTGCCGATTTTTAACGGTGAAGCGGAGCAATCTGAACTTTTGCAGGTACAGGAGCTTAAGCAGCGCGTCACTAAAGCGGATGCAATTGTCTTAATATCTCCTGAATATCACAGCGGCATGAGCGGCGCTTTAAAAAATGCGCTGGATTATCTAAGCAGCGAACAATTTAAATATAAGCCCGTGGCATTATTGGCAGTGGCGGGAGGCGGAAAAGGCGGCATCAACGCGCTGAACAATATGAGAACGGTGATGCGGGGTGTCTACGCCAATGTCATTCCGAAGCAGCTCGTGCTTGATCCGGTGCACATTGATATTGAAAATGCTGCAGTGACGGAAAATATAAAGGTCAGCATAAAAGAGCTTGTCGAAGAACTCAGCATGTTTGCAAAAGCAGGAAATCCCGGCGTCTGAACGCCGGGATTTGTTTATGTGAGCAAGGCTAATTGATCTTCGTAAGTCAGCTCTGTGGCATGATCAATATAACGGAGAAGGGAGTACAGCATCTTTTCAAGAACCGCGTAATCCTGTTCAAAATGATACGCATGCAGAAAATGTTCGATTCGTTTTGATAACAAATCATCCTCTGTACGCACCATTAAAATTAGTAAATTATCCCATTGAGAACGATGGGTGTAATACAGCGCTTTATCGTAATCGGCATAATCCATGAATCGCTTCTCCTTTCTTGTGTGAGAAGTTCATGATTAGTTTATGCCGCATCCCATGTTATTGACGGGGCAAAACTTGGCGCCTGCGGCAGTACAGGGATAGCAATATGAGGGAGACATAAAATCAAAATGCCTGAATGAAGCCGTCGCTTTTGGAAAACCTATGAGAGAACATAATCTGGGTACAGGAGACTGAAAACATGAAATCTCTGCCGTATACCATTGCGCTTCTTTTTTGCGGATTGATCATCATGTCAATGGCTGCAAAAGGGCATTCAGCGGACACGGATGAGTCCGTTCAAAAGTGGGAACAGCTCGCCTGGAGCAAAATTCAGGATGAATATAAGGGCGCTTCATTTTCTGATTACGCTTATATGGGGCGGACCGAGGTGAATGATGAGCAGACGAAAGATGTTTTTCGGGTGACGGTCAGACAGAAAGCTGATACATTTTCTGTTCGGGCCGAAGTCTATTTTCATCCAGTGACAAAGCATATGATTAGCATCAACGTCTTTAGGCTCTAATCAAAAAAACTGTACAGCTGCTAAGGCCATACAGTTTCTGTTTTTAGAAATATCGTTTTGCACCGAGATAGCGCTGTTTCCAGTAAGAGTTGTTCATACTGGAAATGACAACTCCGGAATCATTGGCGTTAATGAATTCCCCGTTTCCAAGATAAATTCCGACGTGGGAAGGGCCGGCTTTATATGTTGTAAAGAAAACGAAATCTCCGACAGCTGGCTGGCTGACTGGTTTCATTGTGTTCCAATATCCGGCTGCCGTTAATCTAGATACGGATGTGACTTTGTTCAGTGCGTAGTAAATGAATCCGCTGCAGTCAAATCCGGCCGGTGTCGTGCCTCCCCAGCGATACGGAACCCCAAGCTGCTCTTTAGCGGCGGCAATCATTGTGTTAATCTTCGCGCTTGTTGAGCTGGTGTTACTTGAAGAACCGGATGAAGAAGATGATGAAGTTGAAGTTTTTCCGCTAATGACCAGCTTTTGGCCAATCTGCAAGACATCCGTTTTTAAATTATTTTTCTCACGAATCTGCTGAGCTGTTACATTAAACTTTTGAGCAATCACCCATAAGGAATCGCCGCTTTTCACCGTGTATGTAGTCGTCGTGCTTGAGCTGGCATTTGACGAAGAAGACGATGATGATGATGAAGTGCCTGAAGAAGCTTTACCTGTCAGCTTCAGCACTTGTCCAACGTACAGCATGTCTGATTTTAGATTGTTGCTGTTTCGGATTTGCTGTACAGTCAGGTTATAGTTGTTTGCAATTTTCCAAAGTGAATCTCCGCTTTTTACAGTATAAGTCTTTGTTGCTGAAGTGTGGCTCGAATTAGATGAAGTGTCTTTGGAAGACGTATTAGAACCGCTTGATTTTGTTTTCAATACTTGATTCACATAAATGGTGTCTGATTTTAAGTTGTTCAAGACCTTCAATTCTGCGATGGACATATTGACTTTGTTTGCAATTTTCCAAAGCGAATCTCCAAGCTGCACCTTGTATGTTCCGGTAGAAGATGAAGAGCTTGAGCTCTTATTGGAACTGCTTTTTGTACTGGAACTAGAGCTGGTGCTAGAAGAAACTGTACCGGCTACCTTTAATTTCTGACCTGCACGAATCATGTCGCTGCTTAGTCCGTTTAATTTTTTCAGTTCCTGCACCGTCATTTTATATTCATTTGCGATCAGCCAAAGTGAATCTCCGCTTTTCACTGTGTAAACAGAACTTCCGCTCTTCTTGGTTGTTGAGCTTGAAGTAGATGAAGTGCCGGAATTGCTGCCCGGAATCGTAAGCGTCTGGCCGATAGACAGAACGGTAGTCGAAAGATGGTTGGCGGATGTGATAGCCGCCACACTTGTGTTGTAGTTTTGGGCCAGTTTCCATAAAGAATCTCCGCTTTTGACCTTAATCGTTGCTGCTTCAGCTGGTGTCACTGCTAAAGTTGTACTGACAATCGCAGATGCTGTCAGACCTGCTGCTAATTTCTTTTTCATCTGAGCTCTCCTTTTTCCCCCAATGATTTTGAATAGGCTGTTTCTTTTTTATATCGGCAGGTTCTCCCCATCGTTTTGCATTTTTTGAAAAACAGCCATATTATCTTAACAAAAAGGGGGAAAAAGGGCATAAAAAAAAGAAGGAATCATTTCTATTCCTTCATTCTTAAAAGCTTCATGATGTCTTCTTTGTTTTTGACAAGGTCGCGCAGTGTATAGTTGTCCAAAACTGCAAGATAGGCCATAAGCGCTTCGTTAAGCACATGTTTTAAGCCGCACACCGGGGAAATAACGCAGAGATTCTTGTTTACATCAAAACATTCAACAATATTAAAATCGTCTTCCGTTTTTCTGACAACCTCACCGATGTTGATGTCTTCAGGTTCCATGCCTAAGCGGATACCGCCGCCTCGTCCGCGTATTGTTTCTACGTAGCCGAGCTGGCCGAGCCTATATATCACTTTCATAAGATGATTTTTTGAAATAGAATACGTTTCGGCAATCTGTTTTATATTTGAAAGTTCTCCGGGACGTTCTGCAGCCAGAAAAATCAACACTCTTAATGAGTAATCTGTATAATTTGTTAACTTCATAATAAGACCTCGTAATAAGACATTTTCTATATCTTATCATAATCGATTGAAAAATGAAAAAAAAGGAATTTTCCACTAAAAAACGTGTACCCTGCTGGGTACACGTTTTTGTTTACATGTTATTCGGCGGATTTTGGTTTTTACGGTTCTTGTCAATTTCGGTGTTTTGCATTTTACGTTCAAATGTAGATAGATAACGTGATGCAAAATCCTTTCCGCCAAGGCCAAAGGATAAACCGAAGGCGAGTGCGAAGCCGCTAAGCACAATGATGAACGCGGAATTGACGATTGTGGCAGCGACACCAAGCTGGTCCAAAGCCATAAAGAAAGCAAGTGCGATAATCGTATATTTAGCAATCGCCGCTAAAGACTTGAATTCCTGGCCTTTGATTATGCTTGCGAGCACTTTTCGCACCAATTCCCCGGCGTAAAGGCCGATGCCGAGAATGAATACAGCGACAAGGACATTCGGCAGATACGCAATGATGCCAGTCGCAATCTCTACGAGGAAGTGCAGTTGAACAATTTGCAGCGCCTCGGCTGTAAACAGCAGGATGACAATGATTTGCGTGATCATACCGACAACTTGAGACAGGGACAGCTTGGCAGGCGTTCTTGTTTCCATGCCCATTTTTCCTAATACAGAATCAAAGCCTGCGCGATGGAGCAGTCCGGACACCATGGTGTTTACCCATTTTCCTGCCCACATACCCGCTAAAACAAGCACGATGGCAATGATGATGTTCGGTAGCATGTTTAAAATGGTATTCAGCATAGAGACAGCCGGTTTCGAAATGCCAGCGACATCCAGCTGGTCAAGCGCTGAAATGACGACCGGTATTAAAATCAGCACATAAGCGATTGTTCCGATGACTGCAGAAAGACTTGTATCTTTTAAGTAAATAGATAAACCCATACGTGCGGCGAATCTTTCCGTACCGATGCTTGCAAGGAAATTCGTAATGATGTCGCGTACAAGACGGGCAACAAGCCAGCCGATTAAAACGATAAGCGCGGCGGCAAATAATTTAGGCAGAAAAGCAAGTACGCTTTCCATCATATTTGTAAACGGACCTGAAATGCCGCTGATTTTCAAAGAAGATAAAACCCCTGGCAGGAAAACAAGCAGCACGAGATAAAAGACAATTTGTGAAGCGGCATTGACTGCCTGATGAATATCTTTTCCTTCAGACACTAAATTCCACTTGCGCAGCTTGTCACTCGTGTTCAGCTTCATCCCGATTTTTTTAACAAGGAAGCTCAATACAGAGGCTGCAGCCCATCCTAACAGCAAAATGAGTCCGGCCTTCAGCACGCTCGGGATAGCCGCTGTAATTGCGGAAAGCATGCTGACAAACGGGGATGCCACTGATGTCAGGTGCAAAATGTTAAAGAATAAAATAAAGACGATAATCAATGCGATAAAATAAACGACCTTGCTTATGACTTTTTCTGAGGAATAGCGTGAGGGCTTTTTCCCAGCAAAGAGCTTGTCGTCGATTTTTGTTTTTCTGAGCCCTTTGTAAACCGCTTTTTCAATGATTTTAGCGATAGCCCATCCGATTAATAAGACGAGTAAAGCAATGATTAAGTTTGGCAGCTTACTGAGATAAGAAGAAAGCATGTCTGCTACATTCAATTGGTATCGCTCCTTTTTTTCGTAATATGGTGTGTTTTTACCCACTGACACAATCGGCAAACAGCTGAATATGCCGGGCGAATTTTTTTCTTGCCCAAGTGAGGCTATCATCTTTTGTCAGGCGGGCTCATACATTATAGATAAGTCCAAGTAGGGGGGATTCGGTTGAACGCGGAGGAGAAAAAGGGATTACAGCGGGCAATTGAGGAAATTACCGAAATTGCAAAAGGATTCGGCCTTGATTTCTACCCGATGAGATATGAAATCTGCCCGGCTGAAATTATTTATACATTCGGCGCGTACGGGATGCCGACAAGATTCAGCCACTGGAGCTTCGGTAAGCAGTTTCACAAAATGAAGCTGCATTATGATCTTGGATTAAGCAAGATTTATGAACTGGTCATTAACTCAGATCCATGCTACGCTTTTTTGCTGGACAGCAACTCACTGATCCAAAATAAATTGATTGTCGCTCACGTTCTGGCCCATTGCGATTTCTTCAAAAACAACTGCCGATTCCAAAACACGAAGCGCGATATGGTGGAAAGCATGGCGGCAACGGCCGAGCGGATTAAACATTATGAACAGGTTCACGGGATAAAAGAAGTAGAAGCTTTTTTAGACGCGATTCTTTCGATTCAGGAGCATATCGATCCGTCTTTGGTCCGTCCGAAGCTCCTATGGAGTGTGGACGATGAGGAAGAGGATATTGAAGAGGCAGCGACGCCGTACGATGATCTATGGTCTTTGGATGAAAAGAAACCGAAAAAACAAGTGAAAAAATCGAAAAAACCTTTCCCGCCGCGGCCGGAAAAAGATATTCTGCTTTTTATCGAGGAGCATTCCCGGGAGCTAGAGCCGTGGCAGCGTGATATTTTAACGATGATGAGAGAGGAAATGCTTTATTTCTGGCCTCAGCTGGAAACAAAGATTATGAATGAGGGTTGGGCTTCCTATTGGCACCAGCGAATTATACGTGAGCTTGATTTAACATCTGATGAAGCGATAGAGTTCGCCAAGCTGAATGCAGGTGTCGTTCAGCCGTCCAAAACAGGCATCAATCCTTATTATTTAGGGCTGAAAATATTTGAAGACATTGAGGAACGGTACAACAACCCGACGGAAGAAATGAAGAAAATGGGCGTGAAGCCTGGCTCAGGCAGGGAGAAAATGTTTGAGGTCAGGGAAATTGAATCCGATATCTCTTTCATCCGCAATTACTTAACAAAAGACTTAGTTATGCGCGAGGATCTTTATTTGTTTCAAAAACAGGGCAGAGATTATAAAATCGTCGACAAAGAATGGAAATCGGTACGCGACCAGCTCGTGAGCATGCGGGTAAACGGCGGGTTTCCATATTTGACAGTAAACGACGGTGATTACATGAAAAATAACGAGCTCTATATTAAGCATTGGTATGAAGGCATAGAGCTGGATTTAAAATATTTGGAGAAAGTGCTTCCTTATTTATTTCAGCTTTGGGGAAGAAGCGTACACATCGATTCTGTGCTTGAGGGTAAGGAAGTTATGTTTTCGTACGACGGAAAAGGTGTTCACCGCAGGTATTTATAAAAAAAAGGATGCAGTGTTCTGCATCCTCTTTATTTTCCTGTTTTTAAAATCTTAAATATGATGTTTGCCTGATCTGTATTGTTAATCAGTCCGCGGAATTTTTCTTTTCCGGGGCCGTACGCGTATACTGGCACTTCTTCGCCGGTATGATCGGTACTCGTCCAGCCGCTGTTAGATCGTGTGTTAAAAATCTTGATGATGGCTTTGTAGGCGCCTTTGCTATTGTCAGCCTGTGCAGCGGCTTCAACACTTTTGATTTCTTCTGATGTAAATTTCAGATTTGTATAGCGGGCGAGCACATCTTTGACCGGTTTGCCTTCACTGATTTTTTTGGCCATAAATTCAGGCGTTTTTTTCGCGGAGAGAATCGGCTCCGCGTGCCAATTCTTTTTGCCGTTTGCGCCAATGGCAAAGCCGCCGGTTGTATGATCAGCAGTTGCAATGACAAGTGTATGTTTATCTTTTTTCGCAAAATCAATCGCAGCTTTATAGGCCTGTTCAAAATCTTTAACCTCGCTCATGGCTCCTACTGTATCATTGTCATGGGCCGCCCAGTCAATTTGGCTGCCTTCGACCATCAAGAAAAATCCTTTTTTATTTTGGTTCAGGCGGTCAATTGCTGAAACCGTCATGTCTTTGAGAGATGGTGTTTTGCTGTCACGGTCGAGCGCTTTGGCAAGCCCTCCGTCTGCGAAAAGCCCGAGCACCTGCTGATCTTTATTTTTCTTCAGTGCTTGTTTTGTTGTTACATAGCTGTAGCCGGCTTGTTTGAATTCCTTCGTCAAATTTCTGTCCTTGCGGTTAAAATACGATTTTCCGCCGCCAAGCAAAACGTCTATTTTTTGTTTACCTTTTATTTTGTCATCCATATAGCTGTTGGCGATTTGATCCATGTTTTTTCGTGATTCATTGTGGGCGCCATATGCCGCTGGAGTGGCGTGGTTAATTTCAGACGTTGCGACAAGCCCTGTTGACTTGCCTTGCTGTTTGGCCTCTTCAAGTACTGATTTTACTTTTTTTCCGTTTTTATCGACGCCAATTGCATTGTTATATGTCTTAACGCCCGTCGCTAATGCTGTTCCGGCAGCTGCTGAATCTGTAATATTATAGTCAGGGTCATCCGGGTGCGTCATCATCATGCCTGTCAGGTTCCGGTCAAACTCAGTTAACTTCGGGTTATTCGGTGTTTCACCGTTATTTTTCAGGGAACGGTAGGCGTTTATGTAAGGAGTCCCCATGCCGTCACCGATCATCACAATGACATTTCTGATCTCGGCTTTGTCTTGTTTTTTGGCGCTTGCCGTTTCGGTTTGCTGCAGCTCGGCTCCGGCAAAGATCCCAGCTGTAAGGACAGAAACAGCGGCGATTGGCAAAAGCTTTGATTTCATGTTTTGAAACAAATTCATTTTTGCATGCCTCCTTAAGGTATTCTGTTTCTCATGTTAGGGGAATTTTGTTAAATGCGGCTGTTGATCATGTAAACATTAAGTAAAGCATTGTAAGAAAATGAAAAAACGCTGTTTCGTTATCTTGCCTTATTTGATGTAAAGCATTCATTTTTCAGAAAAATCTTTACCTCTTTACCCTTGCATGATATGTTTGTTTAAATAAAAAAACTGCGGATAACCGCAGCTTTCCTCGTATATTCTTTATCACACATTCTTCCATAAGTGAGTTGACCCCGAAAGTTTTTCAGTTATTTCCTTTATGTTGAAAAACCTCCCATAAAACATGACAAAAGCACTCGTTTTTTGTCACCTTTGAAACGAAAATGAAATATTTAATACCCTTAAAAACTTTTTTTAAGAACGAATAATTAAGAAATTTGTCGCATGAAGTCAAGACTATTTATGTTGGGAATCTATCCTTATAATAGAAAACAATAAGATTAATTAAAAAAAGAGATACATATATAGATATAAAATTTGGGGAGGAAAATATGAAAAAGCAAATCATTACAGCTACGACAGCAGTTGTTTTAGGATCGACATTATTTGCAGGAGCGGCATCTGCACAAAGCATCAAGGTGAAAAAAGGTGACACTTTATGGGATCTTTCAAGAAAATATGACACTACGATCAGTAAAATTAAATCAGAGAACAACCTTCGTTCAGACATTATTTATGTAGGGCAGACTTTATCGATTAACGGCAAATCTACAAGTTCAAAAAGCAGCAGTTCTTCATCTTCTTCTACATACACTGTAAAGAGCGGGGACAGCCTTTGGAAAATTTCGAAAAAATACGGCATGACGGTCAGTGAACTGAAAAAACTGAATGGCTTAAAGTCAGACTTGCTTCGTATCGGACAAGTCCTGAAACTGAAAGGTTCAGCAAGTTCAAGCAGCTCAAGCTCATCAAGCGTATCAACATCATCAAGTTCAACTTCAACTTATAAAGTGAAGCGCGGGGACAGTCTGTCTAAAATCGCAAAGCAATACGGCACGACCGTTAGCAAATTAAAAAGCTTAAACGGCTTAAAATCAGATGTCATCTATGTCAACCAAGTGTTGAAAGTAAAAGGAACAAGCACAAGCTCAAAACCTGCTTCTTCCAGCTCTTCATCATCTTCAAGCAGTAAACCATCATCTACCACATCACTTAATGTGAGCAAGCTGGTTTCTGATGCCAAAGCGTTAATCGGTACGCCATACAAATGGGGCGGAACGACAACTTCCGGCTTTGACTGCAGCGGATTCATCTGGTACGTACTGAATAAACAAACAAGCGTGGGCAGAACAAGCACTGCGGGATACTGGAGTTCTATGAAGAGCATTTCCAGCCCGTCTGTCGGAGATTTTGTCTTCTTCACAACTTATAAATCCGGCCCTTCCCACATGGGAATTTATGTCGGAAACAACAGTTTCGTACATGCAGGGTCTGACGGCGTACAAATCAGCAGCCTGGACAACAGCTACTGGAAGCCTCGTTACCTCGGTGCGAAAAGATTCTAATTATAAAGGGAACCCGTTCATTGGAACGGGTTTTTTTCATTAGACGGAGCACATCCGTTTTGGTTGCTCCTAAAAATGAAAATGTGATAAAAAATCCAAAAATTTTTTTTCTTTCTTATTTTCATAAAGGGCGATTGCGTAAGCGCCGGCATAAGGCAACTGTACAGATTGATAAGGGATTCTGATCATCTGTTTTTCTGCCAATTCACGCTTTACTGTAGATAAGGGCAGAAATGAAACGCCGAGTCCTTCCTTGATAAACCGTTTCGTTATATGTGTTTGTGTGACTTTCATTGTTCTCACAAATGGAAATGTCACTCTGACTTGACGGAGCAAGTCGTCCCAGTAATCAGGGTGATTGTGGGTCAAAAGCAGGTACTGCTCGAGCACCTCTTTGGCATCAATTTCTTTGTCATCTATGATCCGCTGATCGGGCGGAGCAACAAGGACAACAGGGTCTTTGTATAAACAGTGGCAGGTTAAAGAGGAAGACTGTACCTTTAAACAGCTCAGTCCGATATCTGCTTCCCCGGCTTTAATCTGTGACGCGATTTCTGCCGATTCGAAAATGGTAACTGCCATTTCTGTTTCCGTATTCATCGCTGTGTACCGCTTCATGACAGAAGGGAGCACAGTATCTGCGATAAGCGGAGAAACCGCGAGCTGTAAGGTTTGAGAGTAGCCTTGCCTCACTCTGTGAAGCTCTGCCATGCTGTTTTCGTAATCATCAAGAAGCCGGAGCGCATACGGCAAATAAGCCCTGCCTTCATCAGTCAGCTGAATCTGCCTGCCTTTTCGCTCGAACAGCTTGCAGCTGATTTCTTTTTCCAATTGCTTGATATGCACGGTCACAGTGGGTTGAGATAAAAAAAGCGTTTCCGCTGTTTTTCGAAAGTTTTCATATTTCGCAGCGGTCACAAAGGTGTGAAGCCATTTGAAATCCATTTCTATTCTCCCTCTGATTAATATTTTTAATTAATTCCCTTTAAAATATTCATTATTTTTTAAATATTATATTTACTATAATAACAGAAAAGGATAGGGGGAATACAAATGGTACATTACGGATTAAAGGGAATTACATGTGTGGAAACATCTATCAGCCATATTGATGGCGAAAAAGGCCGTCTGATTTACAGAGGCCATCATGCAAAAGACATTGCTTTGAACCACAGCTTTGAGGAAGCCGCTTATTTGATTTTATTTGGAAAGCTGCCGACAACTGAAGAATTGCAAACATTTGAAGATAAGCTGGCTGCGGAGCGGCATCTGCCGAAACACATCGAGCGCTTGATTCAGTCATTGCCAAACAACATGGACGACATGTCGGTACTGAGAACGGTTGTTTCAGCATTGGGCGAAAATGCATACTCGTTTCAACCAAAAACAGAAGAAGCAATTCGGCTGATTGCAATCACGCCTTCTATCATTGCGTACAGAAAACGATGGACGCGCGGTGAACAAGCAATTGCGCCATCTTCCCAGTACGGACATGTCGAAAACTACTATTATATGCTCACAGGTGAACAGCCTTCAGAGGCAAAAAAGAAAGCGCTTGAAACATATATGATTCTTGCCATGGAGCACGGCATGAACGCATCCACTTTTTCGGCACGGGTTACATTATCTACAGAGAGTGATTTAGTGTCTGCCGTCACTGCTGCTCTCGGCACGATGAAAGGCCCGCTGCACGGAGGCGCTCCTTCTGCGGTGACAAAAATGCTTGAAGACATTGGAGAAAAAGAAAATGCTGAAGCATATCTGAAAGAAAAACTCGAAAAAGGAGAGCGCCTGATGGGATTCGGCCACAGGGTGTACAAGACGAAGGACCCGAGGGCAGAAGCATTGCGACAGAAAGCAGAAGAGGTGGCTGGCAATGACCGTGATCTTGATCTTGCGCTGCATGTAGAAGCAGAAGCGATTCGTTTGCTTGAAATCTATAAACCGGGACGCAAGCTTTATACAAATGTTGAATTTTATGCGGCGGCTGTCATGAAGGCAATTGATTTTGACGATGAATTGTTTACACCGACCTTTTCAGCAAGCCGAATGGTAGGGTGGTGCGCCCATGTGCTCGAACAGGCTGAAAACAACATGATTTTCCGTCCTTCAGCGAAATATATTGGCGCCATTCCTGAAGAAGTTCTTTCATAACATATTTTCCCGTTTAGCCGCTTCTATGGCGTGGTAACGTTCTGTATCAACCACAAGTCTAGGAGTGATGAATGTGAACCCAATGGACAGACAAACAGAAGGACAAGCCCCGCAGCATCAGGACAGACAGCCGGGCATTGAGTCAGAAATGAATCCGCTGCCTCTGTCAGAGGACGAGGATTATCAAGGAAGCGGAAAGCTGAAAGGAAAAGTCGCCATCATTACCGGGGGCGACAGCGGAATAGGGAGAGCAGCTGCTATTGCGTTTGCTAAAGAAGGGGCTGATATCTCCATTCTTTACTTAGATGAGCATTCGGACGCAGAGGAAACGCGTAAACAGGTCGAAAAGGAAAATGTCCGCTGCCTGCTTATCCCGGGAGATGTTGGGGGCGAGAACCATTGTGAACAAGCTGTACAGCAAACCGTAGACCATTTTGGCAAACTTGATATCTTGGTGAACAACGCCGCTGAACAGCATCCGCAGGACAGCATTCTCAATATTTCAACAGAACAGCTGGAAAAAACATTTCGCACAAACATTTTTTCCATGTTTCATATGACGAAGAAAGCTTTGCCTCATTTGAAAGAGGGGAGTGCAATTATTAATACGACATCGATTACCGCTTATGAAGGGGACACGGCATTAATTGATTACTCCAGCACGAAAGGTGCGATTGTCTCCTTTACGCGATCTATGGCGATGTCGCTTGCGGATAAAGGCATCAGAGTAAATGCGGTGGCACCCGGCCCGATTTGGACACCGCTCATTCCGGCGACATTCCCTGAGGAAAAAGTGAAACAGCACGGTTTGGATACGCCGATGGGAAGACCGGGACAGCCGGTTGAGCATGCAGGTGCCTATGTCCTGCTGGCGTCTGACGAATCTTCCTATATGACAGGTCAAACCATTCATGTAAATGGCGGACGTTTTATTTCAACATAATTAACGAAAAACCAGCCTGATGGCTGGTTTTTTTATGTTAGAAGAAATCTCGAAATAAAATAATGTCGATTTTTCTGACAATTTTGTTTTCATTTTTGTGATTTTATATATAATATTGAATAGGAGAAAGGAATGATTCGCCACTAGTACAAATAGAGTAGAAAAAAAGATAAATGACCATTGTTGCTCATGAATTCAGAAAATTCAAATAAAATATATATAAATAGATCATTAGTCTAGGAGTTGAAGGGGAATGAAAGGGAGCGTATTTAGGAAGAAAAGCATTCAGGATTTACTTGCTGCGACGAGCGGTGAAAAATCTTTAAAAAGAGAATTAGGGGCATTCGATTTAACATTGCTTGGAATTGGAGCCATTATTGGCACAGGGATTTTTGTGCTGACGGGAACAGGTGCAGTCACGGCCGGTCCCGGGCTGACCATTTCATTTGTTGTGGCGGCACTGGCTTGTTTATTCGCCGCCCTGTCTTACGCAGAATTTGCTTCAAGTGTGCCTGTTTCAGGTTCGGTGTATACATTCACTTATGCGACATTGGGAGAGCTTATGGCCTTTATTATCGGGTGGGATTTAATTTTAGAATACATGCTGGCGGTAAGTGCAGTGTCAGTCGGCTGGTCTGGTTATTTCCAATCGTTTTTATCAGGGCTGGGCATTCATCTTCCGGTTGCTTTAACCGCGGCACCGGGAGCGGTGAAAGACACCTTTACCATTTTTAATCTGCCTGCATTCGTGATTGTAATGGCGATAACGTTTTTGCTTTATTTAGGCATTAAAGAATCCAAAAGAGTCAACAACATCATGGTTATCTTGAAAGTGCTGGTCGTTCTGTTGTTTATCGCAGTGGCAGCGGTTTACGTGAAGCCGCATAACTGGCAGCCGTTTATGCCGATGGGCTTTGGCGGCGTATTCAGTGCAGCGGCACTCGTATTCTTTGCTTTTATTGGATTTGACGCTGTATCCTCTGCTGCGGAAGAGACGAAAAATCCTGCGAAGGATCTGCCTAAAGGCATTATATTCTCTTTATTGGTTTGCACCATTTTATATGTCACCGTATCAGCGATCATGACAGGGGTAATCCCATTTGCTCAGTTTGCGGGTGTGGCTCATCCGGTTTCTCTCGTTCTTCAAAGCGCCGGGCAAAACTGGGTGGCAGGCATCATTGATATTGGCGCTGTTTTGGGAATGACAACAGTTATGCTCGTGATGCTTTATGGACAGACACGCGTCATGTTTGCCATGTCACGTGACGGACTGGTGCCTGGCTCGCTTTCTAAGGTGCATCCAAAGCACAAAACACCTTATGTGGCCACTTGGTTTTTCGGAACGATGTCGGCGCTTCTCGGCTCACTTGTTCCTCTGGATGAACTTGCAAAACTGGTAAACATCGGAACGCTGTCAGCATTTGTGCTGATTTCTGTGGCAGTTATCGTTTTGAGAAAGAAACAGCCGGATCTTCCGAGAGCCTTTAAATGCCCAGGGGTTCCGGTTATCCCAGGCCTGGCGATTCTGTTCTGCCTGTTCTTAATTTTAAATCTTGGATGGGTGACGATTGTCCGCTTCCTTGTGTGGCTGTTAATCGGCTTGGCAATCTATTTCCTGTATTCAAGAAAGCATTCAAAATTAAATCAATAATCTTGTGATTAAGAGAGCGGCCATACAGGCTGCTCTCTCTTTTATGTTCTTGGCAAATGAATATATAGAAATGAAGACAAAAATAAGAGATAATATAGGCTGGAAAGGAAGTGACGTTTATTGTCTGAGCAAAAACCAGTCCAATGGGCTTCGAAAATCGGTTTCGTCATGGCAGCCGCCGGCTCGGCCATCGGCTTGGGCGCGATATGGAAGTTCCCTTATGTAGCGGGGACCAATGGAGGAGGAGCCTTTTTTCTTATCTTTGTGTTATTTACCATCCTCTTAGGCTATCCGCTTTTAGTAGGGGAATTTATTTTTGGAAGACGGAACCAGACGAATGCCATTGATGCATATAAAAAAGAAGCGCCGCGAACAGCTTGGTTTCTTACAGGGTGGGTCGGCGTAGCCGCATGTTTCTTAGTACTGTCGTTTTACAGTGTAATCGGAGGATGGATTTTGCTGTATATCGTGAAGACAGCATCAGGTTCACTGTCCGGACTTTCTCAAGCGCAGTATGGCACCCTTTTTGCTTCTATTATCCAAAATCCGGTGCAGACGCTCACGGCTCAGTTTGTATTTATGGTGCTGACTGTCTTAGTAGTTGCCAGAGGGGTTCAAAAAGGGATTGAACGGGTCAGTGCGGTGATCATGCCGATTTTGTTTATATTGTTTATTCTTCTCGTTCTTCGGTCTCTTACACTTAATGGTGCGATGGAAGGCGTGACATTTTTGCTTGTGCCTCATTTCGGTGATCTGACGCCGGAATCCATATTATTCGCGTTGGGACAAGCCTTCTTTACATTAACACTGGGTGTGTCGGTGATGGTGACTTACAGCTCTTACTTGCCGAAAGCACAAAATGTCCCTCGTTCGGCAGCATCCATTGTCGTGATGAATGTCATTGTGACACTCTTGGCGGGTTTGGCCATTTTTCCGGCGGTTTTCTCATTCGGCTTTCAGCCAAACGAAGGTCCGACACTGCTGTTTACAGTGCTTCCGGCTGTATTTGAACAGCTTCCGTTCGGCACGCTGTTTTTTATCGGCTTTCTGGTTGCGTTTTTATTTGCAGCCTTAACCTCAGCGTTTTCGATGGTTGAAATTATTGTCGCCACAATTGGAAAAGGGAATGAAAAGAAGAGAAAAAAACTGTCATGGACGACCGGGCTTTTGATCTTCTTGGTCGGAATCCCTTGCTGCTTGTCTTATGGTGTATTAAGCGATGTGCACATATTTGGTAAAACGTTTTTTGATATGGCCGATTTTACCGTCAGCAATGTTTTAATGCCATTAGGCGCTCTGTTAATTTCTCTTTTTATCCCGCTCAGAATTTCGAAGCGCGAGCTCTGGGAAGAAATGAGAAACGGATCAAATGCAGGTAAAGCATTCTTTTACACATGGTTTTATTTGCTTCGGTTTATCGTGCCGTTAGCCATTATCATTGTATTCTTAAATTTAATCGGAATTTTATCATTTTAAAAAACAGGCTCCGTTTCCGGGGCCTGTTTTTTATTTAATAAGACGATATCCACGGTGCCCAAGCCGTTTTCAGTTTTTCGATACCGAGCCTGATGTCCTCTTCTGACAAACTGCCATAACCGATTAAGACAGAAACAAATGGCGGCTGTCCTTTATATGAGGGAGATACGGGATAGATGGTTACGCCGTTGTCGGCGGCAGCTTTGATCGCTTCTTCTTCACTTACTGGAAACAAAATCCGCAGCAGGATGTGAAGCCCGGAGTTTTTACCGAGAATCTCAACGCTATTTCCCAGTTCAGAGCGTATGGCATCTAACAGGACAGCGTGTTTTTTTCGGTATAAGGCTCTCATTCTATTTACGTGCTTTTGCCATTCTCCGCTTTCGATGAAGTCTGCTAATGCCATTTGCGAGTGGAAAGAGACCGTTTGCTTCATTAACTGAGCGTTTTTTCTGACCGGTTCCATGAGTGCAGGGGGTAAAATCATGTAGCTGAGCCGCAAGGAAGGCAACAGTGACTTTGAAAAAGTGCCGAGATATATGACTCTGCCATTCGGATCAAGACCCTGCAAAGACGGAATAGGCTGGCCGCTGTAACGAAATTCTCCATCGTAATCATCCTCTATAATGAAAGAGTTTGCTTCTTTTGCCCATGCCAGCAGCTCCTGTCTGCGGGTTATTGTCATAATGGTCCCGAGCGGAAACTGATGCGAAGGAGTCGTATACACGAGATACGGATTCTGCCGTTTAACCTCACCCAACAGGACGCCTTCTTCATCAGAACAAATCGGAATGACATTCATGCGATTGGCTTCAAACATCCTTCTTGACCGGTGAAAACCCGGTTCTTCAAAGCCGATTTTTGTTCCTGGCTCAAGCGTAAGGCAAAGAATTTGCAGAAGCACGGTTGTTCCTGCGCCGATGATGATCTGGCCGGGCTCACAATTGACACCTCGTGACATTCTGACGAAATGGGCAATCATGTGCCTGAGTTCAGGTTCTCCTTGTGGATCGCCAGAGGTGTGGAACGATCCGGAGTAGCGCTCCAGACTTTTTGCCGTACTTTTTCTCCAGGCGTTAAAGGGGAAGTGGATATGATCAACATTGCCCTGATGAAAGTCAATAGCAGGTGCGTTATGTTCATGTAAGACCTGTTGCATAGACTGGTGAAAATGGTCAGGAACCGCCGGGAAGCCTGCTTCTACTCCCGCCGCGAACCAGCCGATTTTTGGCTTGCTTTTGACATAGCCTTCAGCAGTTAATTGCTCGTAAGCACGTTCGATTGTTGCTGTACTGACACCGAGCAAGCCGGAGAGTCTGCGTTTTGACGGAAGTTTTGTTCCCTTCGTTATTCGCGCATGTGAAATTTCTTGTTTGAAAAAGGTATAAAGCTGCTCATACAGCGGTGTTTTGCTTTTTTTATTAAGAAACGGCGTAATATCCATCTCATATCTCCTTTGTATCTGGCATGGTCAATTTTTCTAATATTGGCTATTTGGCAAATGCCATTTATTCGCTATGATCATTGTAACGAAAGGAAAGGGGATTGAGAAGATGATTCATTTGAAACAACTAACCACGAAAGAAGAATGGGCCGAGTCGTATCCGGTCATGAGTGAATTGAGAACAGAACTGGATGAAGAGACGTATTTACAAAGGCTTGAAGCCTGTGTACAGAAAGAATCGTATATGCTGTTTGCCTTATATGAGGGTACAGCAATCAGGGCGCTGTGCGGCGCGCTGCCGAGAGTATCCATTCATAAAGGGGAGCACTTATGGATTGCGGATCTTGTGACAACCGCGCCTTGCCGATCAAAGGGATACGGCAAAATGCTTTTAGATTATGCCGCAGACTGGGCGAGAAAAGCCGGATTTGGCTTTATCAGTCTTTCATCTGGCCTTCAGCGTAAAGACGCACACCGATTTTATACAGACAAAATGGGTTTTTCTATAGAAAGCTATCTGTTTCGAAAGCAGGTGTAATTAAAAAAGACGCCTGAAGAGGCGTCTATTTCTTTTAAAAGCCAAACTGTAAATTGGTATCTACAGATACAATGGTATACACACAAATGATCACAAAGAGATTCAGGATGACGCCGAGCAGGCCGGGGCCTGTGCGTCCTCTCTTGATGAAGAGTTCAATAACGCCAAACGGAACGGCAGCCATGGCGAACGGAAGCATTTGATAGGAATAAAATGTGACGTTGCTGATAATCGCCAAATTCAGCAGAAGCAGGGACAGAACCGCTGTCCCGACAGAGATCCAGCCAAATACATTGTGTTCTTTGAAAATTCTTACCAGTTCCATAATTCCACCTCGCCGACATTCGCTGATTTTACAGATTTGTTTTTCAGCATGCGCTGGATTTCCTTGGTTGGTCCTGTAACGACCGAACCGTATACATTGACACCGTTTTTCTCGACATAATCCAATCGGTTATCTACATTCAGGTCTTTTCGTTTTGAAATGACCTGCGCCCATTTTTCGTGCTTGGACATGAATTTCAGGGCGTTGATAAACTGATCGCCATTTGACTTGCCTTTTGTATTAAGTGCGGCCAAGAACTTTGAATCCTTCCCAGGATAGCCAAGAGGTTCTGTGTACACTGTCTCATTTGTATTTCTCTCTGTTTCAATTGCATTCCACAAAAAGCTCACATCATAGCCTTTGAACTTGTTATACACTTCTTTTGTCGGGTATGCACGGTCATATGAAAGATAGACCTCGGAAACCGTTCCTTCAGGTAATGTCTTTAATGTTTTTTCTGCTTTTGCGGTTGATTGTTCTGACGCATTTGATGGGTGTGTAAAGTAATGGCCTGTTTTATTCACTTCTAAGTCATAGTAGTTAACGGCCGGCGCTTTCACTTTATCATAAAACATTTCAACCCGTTCATTCCCTACGGCAGCTGTCTTCGTGCCGATCTGCTTTTGCAGCGGGAATTCCGTATTCATGCCAAACAGCTTCACTTGGCTTTTCAGTCCGGATGTATCGACAAGAACATTCGGCATGGTCAGGGCTACAGTGACTGCGGCGGTTTCCATAAACTCATTGCCGGTGCTGTGTTTTCCTCCCATTCCATAATAGAGGTAGCTTCCCAGCGTACAAAGCGGCAAAATCATCAATGTCGAAATGACGGCAAGTACAGAAATTCGCAAATAAGACTTGCGTTTGCCGTAGGCTAAAATCGCTTTTTGTTTTTCAGGACTGATGCTGACATCCCAATCGTTGTCGTCCTCTAGCTCGCTGTCAATCAGTTCCTGATACACTTCTAGCTTCTCAAGTTCTTCCTCAAATGCGGTCATTTCCTGGTCGCTCATTTCCCCATTTTTATATTGATCAAAACGCTTTTTAAATTCTTCATTCATCATTAACACCTCTATTATAAAGTGCTTTCAGCCGCTGTCTGGCGCGAAATAAAACACTTTTAAAATTCGCTTCTGAAATATTCATAATATGGGATGCTTCTTTGTAATTTAACTCTTTTAAATAATATAGCGTTAAGGCCTCCCGATAATTATCGGGGAGCTCGGACATATAACCAGTCAGCACTTCCTTTATCTCTACCTGATGGGCAGGGCTCTGAACAGCATTTTGAAAGAGGCTTCCGATCAAGTCATCAGAAATGGTTACTTCTTTCTTATGCTTTCTGACGTAATCAATGAAGGCGTTTCGCGCTACTTGAAAAAGCCAGGGCTTTACTTTGCTGTGATCATAGGAGTGAATGTGTATGTATGCCCGCATAAAGGTTTCCTGCAGCAAGTCTTCGGCAAGATGCTTGTCTTTAGTCATGGAGAGCAGGAACCTGTAAACATCATTCATGTACATTTGGTAAATTTCATCGATCGTCACTGCCTTTTCTCCCCTCTATCTTATACACGCATAAGAAAGGTTTAAAGTTGCACATTACGTGCAAACGGCTTTTTTATACCTAATCAAACACCATTCCTATATAGTAACCAAAAATGGACGCAAAAGATAGTACCGAGAAATGTTTAACATTTTTGCCAGCGGGGAAAAGATAGTGAAAAAGTGAAGGAGTGGCACAATGGAATATACCAGTATTGCAGATACAGGAATCAAAGCCTCCAGGATCGGCCTCGGTACATGGGCGATTGGCGGAACGATGTGGGGAGGCACTGACGAAAAAACATCCATCAAAACAATCCGCGCCGCTCTTGATCAGGGGATCACACTGATTGACACTGCGCCGGCTTACGGCTTCGGGCAGTCCGAGGAAATCGTCGGGAAGGCGATCAAGGAACACGGCAAAAGAGATCAGGTGATTCTCGCAACGAAAACGGCTCTGGACTGGAAGAACAACCAGCTATTCCGCCACGCAAACAGAGCGAGAATCATAGAGGAAGTCGAGGCTTCTTTGAAGCGGCTCCAAACGGATTATATTGATCTTTATCAGGTGCATTGGCCTGATCCGCTTGTGCCAATTGAAGAAACGGCGGAAGTAATGAAGGAACTATATGATGCGGGGAAAATCCGGGCGATTGGCGTCAGCAATTTTTCAGTTGAGCAAATGGATACATTTCGCGCCGCTGCACCGCTTCATACGGTACAGCCTCCATATAATCTGTTTGAAAGAGAAATCGAAGAGAATGTTCTTCCCTATGCAAAAGACAAACAGATCACAACGTTATTATACGGCAGTTTATGCAGAGGGCTGTTAACAGGAAAAATGACCGAAGAGTATCCATTTGAAGGCGACGATCTGAGAAATCACGATCCGAAATTCCAGAAGCCCCGTTTTAAAGAGTATCTTTCCGCTGTCAAACAATTGGATGAGCTGGCGAAGACACGTTATGGAAAATCAGTGATTCACTTGGCCGTCAGATGGATCTTAGATCAGCCGGGAGCGGATATCGCTCTTTGGGGAGCGAGAAAGCCTGAGCAGGTTGAGGCGGTATCAAAGATTACAGATTGGACGCTGAGCAGTGAAGATCATAAAGACATCAATACTATATTAGAAAATACGATATCAGACCCGGTCGGGCCGGAGTTTATGGCACCGCCGACCAGGGAGGAAATATAACAAAAGCTGAGGGGGAATCCTCAGCTTTCAGCGTGTCGACAAACCCTCGCATTCGTTGTCAGGCCTGCATGTCGGTGCTCACGAATTAGAAGATTCGCTGTGCTCCGATGCTCGTCCTTCCTAGACTTCAAGGGTTTTCAATCACGCTGAAAAGATGACAAAATGCTAAAATGAAAACCATTTTAGCATTTTGTCAACAATCTGAAAGCTGAGGGCAAATCCTCAGCTTTTTGGCGTTTTAACCGGAGAAATCATAAAAATTAGTACCAGGTAATAAAAAATGTTGTTATAATAACAGTAAGAATCATTGATTACGACAAAGGAAGTGCGATATGTATAAGTTTTGTGCAAATGCTTTAAAAGTTATTCTTTCTCTTCGCGGAGGAGTGAAGGTGTATAACAAAGAAAACCTTCCGGCCGATTCAGGTTTTGTCATCGCGTGTACACACTCCGGCTGGGTTGATGTGATCACACTCGGAGTCGGGATTCTTCCTTATCAAATACACTACATGGCGAAAAAAGAGCTTTTTCAAAATAAATGGATCGGTTCATTTCTGCAGAAAATTCATGCCTTTCCGGTAGATCGGGAAAATCCCGGGCCAAGCAGTATTAAAACACCGATTAAGCTGCTGAAAGAAGGAGAGATCGTCGGTATCTTCCCAAGCGGAACAAGAACCTCTGAGGACGTGCCTTTGAAAAGAGGTGCGGTGACGATTGCGCAAATGGGGAAAGCGCCGCTCGTTCCCGCTGCTTATAAAGGGCCTTCAAGCGGAAAGGAATTGTTCAAAAAAGGAAAAATGAAGCTTATTATCGGTGAGCCTCTTCAGCAGGCTGATTTTGCCCACCTGCCGTCAAAGGAAAGACTTGCAGCTATGACAGAGGCTTTGAATAATAGTATTAAAGAACTTGAAAAGAAGCTTGAGCAGCTATAAACCATCAGTGCTTCTACTCACTAATTTTCCGATTGTTTATAAGTTCCTCGGTAATTAGCTATACTAATTGAGGAATTGACTATTGGGAAAGGTTACGGAAAATGAAAAAAATCATCGTAGTAGGAGCTGGAATTCTGGGAGCGTCAACTGCATATCAGTTAGCCAAAATGGGGGCTGAGGTTCTTGTTATAGACCGGAAAGATAAGGGGCAGGCCACCCATGCGGCGAAAGGCATTATTTGTCCGTGGCTGTCACCGAGGCAAAATCAGGCGTGGTACAGAATGGCAAAGGCAGGAGCACACTTTTACCCCAGTTTCATAGAAGAGCTTAGAAAAGCAGGCGAGAAAGAAACGGGTTATGCTCCTGTTGGTGCTCTTAGTATTCATCACGAGAAAGAAAAGATTGAGAAAATTGAAAAACGGGTGCAGGAACGTAAACAAGGTGCCCCGGAAATCGGTGAGATTTCCTTTCTTTCTGAAGTGCAAACTGCTGGCATGTTTCCGTTGCTGGCTAAACGGTACCATTCCATTCATATAAGCGGAGCTGCCCGAGTGGATGGCGAAGTGCTGAGAGATGCATTAGTGCGTTCTGCTCAAAGAATGGGCGCCGTTTTTTTAACAGGCGATGCCAAACTTCAATATCATTCGAAACGAGTGACAGGAGTAACCGTGAGTGATGAATGTTATGCTGCTGATGAGGTGATTGTTTGTGCAGGTGTATGGGCAGACCAATTGCTGGAACCTTTAGGCATTCACTTCAAAGTAAGCGTGCAAAAAGCGCAAATCGTATATGTACAAGTTCCGGACGCAAATGATATGGAGAGCTGGCCGGCTTTGATGCCGCCTTCTAAGGAATATCTGTTAGCTTATGCTGACAAGAGAATAGCCATTGGAGCGACTCGCGAAGATGACATAGAAGGACATGATGTACGGATAACGGCCGGCGGGCTGCAGGAGTTGTTGAACAAAGGTCTAGAAATGGCCCCTGGTTTAGCAAACAGCACCTTTCAAGAGGCAAGAGTCGGTTTACGCCCTTTTACACCAGGTGATGTGCCGGTGATCGGTCCCCTTCCCGGCTGGGATGGGATCATAGCAGCAAATGGCCTTGGATCGTCAGGTTTGACAATGGGCCCCTATATGGGGCTGCAGCTGGCAAAGCTGGCTCTTAAAATGGATGTAGACATCAATTTAGAAGAATATGATATAAAAAAAGCAGCAGACGTTCATTGAACATCTGCTGCTTTTTGTTTTTAAATTTTGGATAATGAAAGCTGATCTTCTGGCAGTGCTTTGAGTGAGCCGTCATTGTTTAATACAGAACGCCATGTATAACGCGGTTCATAACCAAGGATCTTTTTCGCTTTATCGATTGCCATCAGCGTTTCATATCCTTTTATATCTCTTTTTAAAGAGACATCCGGGAAAAACCGCTTAACTAAGTCTTCACTCGGTTCTTTCATGATGGTGTCCGGCGCAGTAATATGGAAGACATCGTTCCCGAGATTATTTTTTTCGACTGCAAGGAGGCAAGCGTGTGCTGCATCTCTTACATCGCAATACGCCCATGCATTTTTCTTTTGTATCTCTTTTTGCTGCTCGTTCCAGTGCATGCCAGGGATTTTTTCGTACTCATCAGGCTCATATATATTCGCAAAACGGAGGGTGACGATTTGTGTTTTGGTAAGCTTTGAATACATATCTGAGAGAATTTCAGTCAGCCGTTTTGCCATGGCATACGATGATTTTACGATCGTCGGGTGCTCTTCGTCTACAGGAAGGTAGCTGAGCTCTTTCGGGACAAACGGATATCCCAGTACCGTTTCACTTGAAGCCCATACCAGCTTAGGGATTTTAAAATCTTTACAGGCTTCCAGGACATTAAAATTGACGAGCATATTATTTTCAAATATCGCCTGAGAGGTATTCCTGACATCGGTCGGGATATTCCCGAGGTGGACCACAGCATCACAGCCCATAATAAGCTGGCATACCTGGCCATAATCCCGCAAATCTGCTTGAATAAATTTTTTCGATGCTGATTCTTCTCTTAATAACCGATCTGACGCTGTCACATCGTGGCCGGCCTCCAATATTGTTCTTACGGCCCAACGACCGATTTTGCCTGCTGCCCCAGTTACCACTACTTTCATGTTTTCACTCCTTTTTCTTGTTTAAATGAGATCGAACCCCATGATTAGGCTTCCCGAGGATTAGCGTTTTATTAGCAACAGTTTTCATAGGAGCAGAATGGGGAGGTTAAAACAACACATAATAAAAAAGACACCCTAATAAAAGGTGTCTTTTCATATTATGCTTCTTTCGGTTCCCCAGCTTCGACAAGCTCTTCTGCCGCAAGCTTTTTGACTTCAATATAAGCGACATGGTGACCGTCAATTTCGTTGATGATAAATTCGCAGCCTTCTTCGATGATAGAATCGCCTTTTTCAACATCGTATTTTTGGGTAAGGAACCAGCCGCCGATTGTATCGACTTCTTCGTTCTCTAAATGGATGCCGAGCAGGTCGTTTACTTGATCGATCAACACTTTTCCGTCAAGAATATAATGGCCTTCGCCGATTTTGCGGATTTCGTTAATTTCATCAATATCAAATTCATCGCGGATTTCACCGACGATTTCTTCGATAATGTCTTCAACCGTCACGAGCCCGGCAGTCCCGCCGTATTCATCAGACAGGATGGCCATGTGAACCCTGTCTTTTTGCATTTTGACAAGCAGATCTTGGATCGGCGCAGATTCAATGACGTGAATGATCGGGTTGACGAATTGAGAAATGGTGGAATCAACAGATACCTCGCCGCTGATGCAGGCGGTCAGCACTTCTTTAATATTAATAACCCCGATAATGTTATCCTTATCGCCCTCTTCTACAGGGTAGCGGGTATATTTTTCAATCTGAATGATGTCCATCATTTCAGAAATCTTGATATCATGCGGAAGGCTGACAATTTCGGTCCGCGGAATCATAATTTCTTTCGCGAGCCTGTCGTCAAATTCAAAGATTTTATTCACATATTTAAACTCTGACTGGTTAATTTCACCGCTTTTATAGCTTTCAGACAGAATGATTCGCAGCTCTTCTTCAGAGTGAGCGAGTTCGTTTTCTGAAACGGTCTCCAGGCCAAATGCTTTTGTCAATAACCGTGCGGAATTGTTCAAAAGCCAAATGAACGGGAACATAATGCGGTAAAACCAAATCAGCGGTTTCGCAAACAGCATAGACACTGCTTCCGCCTTTTGGATAGCGACTGTCTTAGGTGCAAGTTCTCCGACAACAACGTGCAGGAACGTGATAATGGCATACGCAAAAATAAACGATATGACATGTGAAAGGGAACCTGGAACGTTCAATTGTACGAAAAGCGGGTGAAGCAGCCTTTCAATCGTTGATTCACCTAAAACCCCTAATCCGATGGAAGTCAATGTAATTCCGAGTTGACACGCAGATAAATATTCATCAAGATGCGTGGTCACTTTTTTTACGGCTATTGCTGCTTTATTTCCTTCCGCGATCAGCTGATCAATCCGTGAGCCTCTGATTCTGATAATGGCAAACTCAGATGCAACGAAAAATGCCGTCAGGGCGATTAAAACAGCAACTAAAATCAAATTCACTATGTCCAATTAGAACCTTCACTCTAGCATTGAGAATGAAGGTAACACCTCCTGTTAGATAAAATGGTTTTAACTTAACAGCAGCATAAATGATTGGAACACGGCGAGCTTTTCGGGCGGGAGCTTGCTTTTCAGCTTGTCACGATCCTCGGGCTTCAGCCGTTCAAACCGATGCAAGATTCCGGAGATGTTTTGATTCATATGATCAATTTCTAATGCCAGATTTCCAATTTCATCATCAAGTTTAGCTGAAGAGGGAAACTGGTTCTCCAGTCGATCTTTAATATCGGACAGGGCCAATCGCTGCTTCTTACAATCTACAATAAATATAAGCCGTTTGAGTGCATTTTCGTCGTAGTAACGGTAATTTGAACAGGATCTGGCCGGCGTAAGCAGACCGATATTCGTATAATAATCAACTGTTCGTTTCGTTACTCCGGCAAGTGCCGCTAGTTCACTGATACGATAAGTCTCAGCCCCATCTATATCCCTCCCAACCATCACGTTATAGTTATGAGAATAGTTTAATATATGAACGGTGTCTTGCACAAGTTTATTGTTTTTTTCCAGACGGGAACTGGAAGTGTGGAATTCATCATCTAATTGAAGTAACATATAGAGATAGAATTTTCAAACTTTTATATGCGGAAGGGACAGATGAAATTGGCTGTGTTATCCCGGGAAATTGAAGAAAACTTAAATAAAGGCTCATGGATTCGCAAGCTGTTTGATGAAGGCGCAAGGCTGAAGAAAGAGTTCGGGGATGACCAGGTATTTGATTTTTCACTCGGCAACCCGATTGTTGAACCGCCCGAAGCTTTTAAGAGAGCATTAATAGAGGAAGCTGAAAAAGGCAATCACGGATACATACAAAACCAAGGGCTTGCGGCAGCGCGAGAAAAAGTCGCGCAATTTCTGGCGTCCCGTTTTGAAGCAAAGTTCTCGGCAGAACGCGTCGTCATGACGGTGGGCGCGGGCGGCGCATTAAATGTCGCTTTAAAAAGTATCGTAAACCCGGGAGATGAGGTCATTATTCTCGCACCTTATTTTGCCGAGTATAAATTGTATATTGAGAACTACGGAGGAAAGGCTGTCAGCTGCCCGTTGACCTCCCGGTTCGAGATCGATATTGATGCGGTAAGGCAATCGATCACTCCAAAGACGAAAGGGCTGATTCTCAATACACCTCATAACCCGACAGGCACCGTTCTCAGCCAGAAAAATATAGATGATTTAGGCGCTTTATTAAAAGAAATAGAAGAGAAGAGCGGCCAGACGATTTATGTGCTGTTTGATGAACCGTACAGTCAATTCATTTATGATGAAGAGCTGGCAAATCCGTTTCAATCGTATCATCGTGTGATTTTGGCGAGCTCATTCAGTAAGGATCTCGGCATAGCTGGGGAGCGGCTCGGGTATATCGGATTGGATAGCAAGATGCCGGATGCAGGCCTTTTGATCAACGCTTTTGTGTACTGTAATCGAACGCTTGGATTTGTGAATGCCCCTGTCATGATGCAGCGGGCTGTGGCAAGAATGGATGATTTAAGAGTAGATGCGAGCGCTTATAAAGAGCGCAGGGATTTAATGGTCGACATTTTAAAGGAAGCCGGTTTTGAATTTGAAATGCCGAAGGGCGGCTTCTTCGTTTTTCCGAAATCGCCAATTGAAGATGAAGTCGCATTTTGCGTGCATGCCGCCCAAAAATACAAACTATTAATCGTGCCGAGCAGCGGTTTTGGAATGAAAGGGCACTTCCGTTTATCCTTCAGCGTGCCGATCGAGCAGATTAAAAACTCACGGGATATTTTCATATCCTTATATAGAGATTTTGCTTAGGAAAGCAAAGAAAAAGAAAACGGCTTTAAATGCTGTTTTCTTTTTTTATTCACAAAATCCTCCCTCTTCCAATCCAAACAGGCAACTGACAAAAGTCTAAAAATTAAAAATCATTTTTGGAATGAGTTGTGTTACAATAAAATATACAAATTATAATCAAACTTTGACTTGGAGGTGGTATGATGGGGCCCTCTGCTTAGGCAACAATACACCGCGTACCTCAATGTTAAGGAAAAATGATTATATCAGGAGGTGACTCCTTATCCTTTCCATGAGGGGGATAAGGTTAAATGGACGATATTGACAGTCTGATTTTAATTGGCGTGCTCATTGCTTTAACCGCGTTTTTCGTTGCAAGCGAGTTTGCGATTGTTAGAGTAAGGAGATCCAGAATTGATCAGCTTATAACGGAAGGAAACAAACGGGCGATACTCGCAAAGCGTGTCATTACAGATTTGGATGAATATTTATCCGCATCCCAGCTGGGCATTACATTGACATCAATCGGACTCGGCGTGCTGGGGGAGCCGGCATTTGAACGGCTGCTGCATCCATTGTTTGAACCGCTCGGTCTGCCGGAATCGGTTTCTCATGCGATTTCATTTGCGGTCGCATATGGCTTGATCACGTTCCTGCACGTTGTTGTGGGTGAACTGGCCCCGAAAACGGTCGCGATTCAAAAGGCAGAGCAGCTGACCTTGCTGATAGCGGGTCCATTGCGTTTATTCTATGTGCTCCTGTTTCCGTTTATTTGGATCCTCAATGGATCGGCGCGGCTTTTATGCGGCATGTTCGGTTTAAAGCCTGCGTCAGAACATGACGGTTCCCATTCTGAGGAAGAACTCAGAATGCTGTTGTCTGAGAGTTTAAAAAACGGAGAGATTAATCCGTCTGAATATAAATATGTGAATAAAATTTTCGAATTTGATAATCGGATCGCCAAAGAAATTATGATACCGCGGAAGGAAATGGCCGCTGTGTCAACAGAGATGACAATGGCCGAGATGCTTGAAGTCATGCTGAAGGAAAAATACACGCGCTGGCCTGTCACAGACGGGGACAAAGACAGTGTCATCGGTTTAGTTAATACGAAGCATTTGTTTTCTGATTTGCTGTTTATGACAGAAGAGGAACGAATGAAGATGACGATCCATCCGTATGTACGGCCCGTAATCGAAGTGATTGAAACCATCCCGGTCCATGACTTGCTGATTAAAATGCAGCGCGAACGTATTCATATGGCCATATTGTCTGATGAGTACGGAGGAACCTCGGGACTTGTGACGACAGAGGATATTCTTGAAGAAATTGTCGGCGAGATCAGAGATGAATTTGACGAAGATGAACAGCCGCTGATCCAAAAGCTTGACGACCGCCATTATGTGATGGACGGAAAGGTTCGGATCGATCAGGTGAACAGCCTTCTTGGCGCATCCATTCATGAGGACGTCGATACGATTGGCGGACTGATATTAAAAGAAAATATCGATATTGAGGCTGGTGAATCCATCCGCATCGGTTCATATACGATAAAGATACTGAAGATGGACGGCCGATTAATCAAGCAAATCGATATAAAAGAAGAAGCTGGCAACACAACCGGGATTACGGCGCACCACACGCTGCCAATGCCCGAGCCTGTGATGCTGAACAGTGCAACCTTGAGCGAGAAATAAGCTCAAGGTTTTTTTACGTTGCAATTGTCCAGCCGCACCAAAATGCCAAAAGCGACCCGCAAAGCGTCAGGGCGATGTACAAGATGCTTTCCATTACGCGTTTGGCCAGCAGGAGCTGAACACTTTCAACGCTGAAAGTGGAAAAGGTTGTAAAGGCGCCAAAAAAACCCGTGCCGATGATGAGGGAGGCCGAAGCATTTGTAACGTGAAGCCCTGTAAATATTCCAAGCCCGAGAGCTCCGAGAATATTGACTGTTACTATGCCGATGGGCAGGCTGAGACCTTTGGCTTTGGCGGTTATGACATCGCCAACCCAGAAGCGCAGCATCGCGCCAAGACCGCCCGCTATGAAGATACCCGCTAGTGTCATCTTTCCTGCAGCCCCTTTCTTAGCTGAATGCCTGCTATGCCCCGTCCCGCCAGAACGCCAATCAGCGCAAGAACGATTCCCGATATCAGTGAAACTGCCATATACAAAGCAGCCAGTGAGGATTGTGCTTGCAATAGCATCACCGTTTCTTTAGAAAACGTAGACATTGTCGTAAAGCCTCCGCAAAAGCCGGTGCCTAAAAAAGCCGACAGCAAAGGCCGTTTTGCCCTGATCATAAAAAAGCCGGTCAGAATGCCTAATAGAAGGCTGCCAGCCGCGTTTTCCAGCCAGGTTGCTGCCGGGAATTGATCGGTGTGTATCCACATATTTAATCCGTATCGGAGGCAGGCGCCAAGCGCGCCTCCGATAAAAACTGCGCTATATATTTTCATGTTTTCCATCCTTTATGATGAAATCCGGGTAGTCTGTTACGATGCCGTCCACGCCCATGGCTTGTAATTTTGCTGCTGCCCTTTGATTCTTGACAGTCCATGCAAATACTTTTAAGCCGTTTTTATGGGCGGAAGCGATCATCAGCCGGTTGAGCCGTGTGTATTTTATATTGACATAGTTTGCGATAGATTGGCAGGCCTTCAGCTGATTTCTGGACAGCATGCCAAAATTGGGCCTTATAATGACTGCTGTCGGAATCGATGGATAAAGCTCGCGGAACCTCTGGACGGAGCGGAACTGAAAGGATTGGACAATATTATTAATAGAAAAAGAAAATTGCCCTAACAGCTGTCCCGCTTCTTCTTCAATTCCGACTTGAGATGGATGGCCTTTTAATTCAATTAAAAGACCTATTTTTTTGTGGTAGCGCTTGAGCACTGCTTCCAAGGTTGGAATACGCTCTCCCTGAAAAGCGGGGCCGTACCAGCTTCCTGCATCGAGCTTCTGCAATTCCTCCAATGTAAAATCCTTTACAAAACCCGAGCCGTTTGTTGTTCGGTCAACCCTGTCATCGTGTATCACAACAATCTGCCTGTCTTTTGTAAGCTGGACATCCAGTTCGATCATATCTGCATTCATTTCCGCCGCAAGGTCAAATGCGGCAAACGTATTTTCCGGAGCGTAACCTGATGCTCCGCGATGGGCAATGGTGTACAAGCTAAGTCAGCTCCTCGTATGGGCATTTCTGTTATTGTATCAAATCCATATATGCGCGGCGATACAAACTGGTGAATTTTTTCTGCCATATCGGAATGGTCCGGGCTTAGGACTGCGTATAACTAAAAAAAGACACTCAGCGCATCAGAACATATTTCGCCAGGAAATTAGGCCTTTCGACATATTCACAAAACATTCTGTTACTTTATAATAGCAAAAAAGGAGGCGAGATCATGGGTAAAGGGAGAATCAGAGTGGAGGAAAGAATTAAAGCCGAAACGGATGCTGAAATGCAAAAAGCAACTCTCCTTGATCAGACACAAACGAAAAAAAGTAAGTGACTGTCCCTATTGAATCTGGCTGATAGATGAATTGAGAAATGACCCCGGCGTTCCGCCGGGGTTTTGTGCTGGAAAAAGACATTTAGAAGCGCATCTTTACGAATCTTTTAGTATAATAAACATTCGATTTAAGTAGAAGGGAGACTGTCATGCCAGATTATCTGCAGCAATATTTCACGCTTGATAAAATCATACAAATCGGCATCAGCTTGGCGATTTTGCTGGTGTTTCTTATACTGAGAAAACTGTTTACAAAATATTTCTTTCAGTTGCTATTTAATGTAACGAATCGGCGGAAAACAGAAATTTTCAAACAGGTGGTTCTTGCGTTTGAAAAGCCGGCCAGATGGTTTTTTGTTGCCTTAGGGCTGTTTTTAGCGATCCGGTATTCACCGTTTTTAGACGAACAAATGCCGGTCATCAGCAAAATATATCGCTCACTGATTGTTGCGCTATTGTGCTGGGGGCTTTGTAATTTGACCGCAGCGTCGTCGTTTATCTTCCATAAGGTGAATCAGCGCTTCGAGCTGGACATGGATGACATTCTGGCACCGTTTTTATCCAAATTGCTCCGTTTTGTCATCATTGCGCTCAGTGTCAGTGTGATCGCTCAGGAATTCAATTATGATGTCAACGGGTTTGTGGCGGGCCTAGGTCTTGGCGGACTGGCTTTTGCGCTTGCAGCGAAGGATACCATCAGCAACTTCTTCGGCGGTATCATTATCATTACTGAAAAGCCGTTTACCATCGGTGACTGGGTGGAGACGTCGACAGTAACTGGATCAGTAGAAGATATTACCTTCAGGAGCACGAGATTCAGAACAGCACAGGGGGCGCTTGTAACGGTGCCGAACTCTACGCTGTCGATGGAAGCGATCACGAACTGGACGAGAATGACCAAACGCCAGATCACGTTTTCCATCCATGTATCCTACGCAACGCCGATTGAGAACCTTGAACGCTCCATTCGTTCTCTCAGAACCATGCTCTTGGAACATGAGGGCGTTGATAATGAAACGATCATGGTCAACTTTGATACGTTTGCCGACAGCTACTACAATTTATTTTTCAACTTCTATACAAAAACAACGATTTGGGCTGAAAACCTTGATGTTAGAGAGGATATCAACTATAAAATTATTGAAATCCTCGCCGCAGAAGGTGTTGAGTTTGCCTACCCAGGCCAAATGGTTTTTGTAAAGCAAAAGCACCAAAACGATCCGTTCCAAGTCAATCTTAATAAAGAGGAAAAGGAACGGGCTTAAAAAGAGAAAGACTTCGTCTGACAGAGGCGGAGTCTTTTTCGTGGTAAAATAAGAGAAAAAAGGCGGTGTTGAGTTGGAAGCATTCAAAAATATTCTAAAAGAATCGCAGCGAATTGTCGTGCTGACTGGCGCGGGGATGAGCACAGAATCAGGGATTCCCGACTTTCGTTCAGCCGGAGGCATTTGGACGGAGGATGCCTCAAGAATGGAAGCGATGAGCCTTGATTATTTTTTAAGCCATCCGCGTCTGTTTTGGCCTAAATTCAAAGAATTGTTCCAGATGAAAATGAGCGGCAGCTTTGAACCGAATGAAGGGCACTTGCTTTTAGCTGAGCTGGAGAAGCAAGGGAAGCAGGTCGATATCTTTACGCAAAACATTGACGGTCTTCATAAAAAAGCAGGGAGCAGACATGTGTACGAACTGCATGGCTCTATCCAGACAGCAGCTTGTCCGGCATGCGGGGCCCGATATGAACTCCCTCATTTGCTGGGGCGGGAGGTGCCGGAGTGTACGGCGGCCGGCAAAGATGGCGGGATATGCGGAACGGTATTAAAAACCGATGTTGTTCTCTTTGGCGATGCGGTCTTGCACTTTGACACCCTTTATGAAAAGCTGGATCAAGCCGATCTTTTATTGGTCATCGGCACGTCTCTTGAAGTCGCTCCGGCGAGATTTGTGCCTGAGGACGCAAGCCGGATTCCCGGCATGAAGAAGGTCATCATTAACCTTGAGCCGACGTATTGCGACAGCTTGTTTGACATGGTCATCCACCAAAAAATTGGAGAGTTTGCCCGAAGTTTGGGCATAAAAAAGTGAGGCCGCCCATATGCGTGCGCCTCACTTTTTTATTCATGAACAGGAACCATAGTGTCCTCTAACACTCCGAAGGAATAGCCTTTTTCTTTTAGTTTATTGATTAATGCCGGCAGCGCGTATACGGTAGCGGGAAGATCATGCATGAGAATGACATACGGCCTGCTTGAATGGCTGTGTTCCATATTCTCAAGCTGCTGTAATACCGCCGTCACATATTTTGAATTCCGGTATTTCCAGTCCATGCTGTCAATCGTCCAATCCCAGTACACAAAACCGTCTTTCTCAAGATTGCGGATTTGTGAAGCGGTCAGTGACGGCTTGCTCCCGTATGGCGTTCTGACAAGGTCAGTTTTATATCCTGTAATGTCTTGCAGCGTATCACGCGCCTCCTGCATTTCTTTTAACGGAGATGTCGGTGTTTGATAGAACAATTTGTTATTATGGGTGACGCCGTGTAAACCGAGTGCGTGGCCTTCCTTTTCTGCCCTTTTCACCGCTTGTTTGAATTCGTTCATCCGCGGTGACAGCATAAAAAATGTCGCTTTTACATCAGCGCTTTTCAGTACGTCGAGCAAGCGGTTTGTATAGGCTGACGGGCCATCATCGAAGGTTAAGTAAACCGTCTTATCTCCCATGTTCTGCTTTGTCTGCAGATGTTTTATCAGCAGATCGGGGGAGTCGTTTTTCAGCTTCAGGCTTTCCTTCTCATTGCGAAGCTGGCCGTTTGTGGTGGCAGTGACTTCCTTTGCTTTCGATGAGCTGTTGGAATACCCTAGAATCACCATAAGCAAAAGCAGCACACATAAAACTGCTAAACTTGCAAATTTAAAAGCAAGCGAAATGGCAGAAGGAGAAGCGTCTCCTCTTGTTTGTCGCATAACAATCTCTCCATTGGCATAAAATCTCTACATACCGCTGTACAGCAGGCAGCTTATGAAGATGCCATATGTTTACAACCTATGTATCACCAGTCAAGTATACAGGAATAAAACTGGAAAGAACATAGAAAATTTGTCGAAATGTCAGATTTTAAGGAAAAAATAAACTCCTTCCCGCTGTAGATCTCTTGGATCTTTCTGTTTTTCAGCTAGTCCAATATGGTAGAATAAGTGACAATGACAGCTAGAAAAACCATCAGGGAAATCTCGAAAAGGGAGGGCTAATATGAAGGTTTTAGTCAACGGCCAGCTGATCGAACGCAGCGAAGCTTCGGTTGATTTGGAAGATCGCGGTTATCAGTTTGGTGACGGTATCTATGAGGTTATCAGGGTGTACAAAGGGGTATTGTTCGGCTTGCGCGAGCATGTGGAGCGTTTTTTCAGAAGTGCGGCTGAAATCGGAATGTCACTGCCGTTCAGCATAGAAGATTTAGAGTGGGACCTGCAAAAACTTGTACAGGAGAATGCGGTCAGTGAGGGAGCGGTATACATTCAGACAACAAGAGGTGTGGCGCCGCGAAAACACCAGTATGAAGCTGGACTTAAGCCGCAGACTACTGCTTACACATTTACTGTAAAAAAACCGGAGCAAGAGCAGGCATACGGAGTGGCAGCCATTACAGATGAGGATCTTCGCTGGCTGAGATGCGACATTAAAAGTCTGAATTTACTGTATAATGTTATGACCAAGCAAAAAGCCTATGAAGCAGGAGCATTTGAAACTATTTTACTAAGAGACGGCACTGTTACGGAAGGTACATCTTCTAACGTTTATGCAGTTATCAATGGGACGGTGCGAACGCATCCGGCTAATCGGCTCATTCTCAATGGAATTACACGGATGAATATTTTAGGGCTTATTAAAAAGAACGGGATCGAGCTAGAAGAGAAGCCTGTCAGTGAGGAAGAACTGAGACAGGCGGAAGAGATCTTTATTTCGTCAACGACAGCAGAGATTATTCCAGTCGTGGCGCTTGATGGAGAATCGGTTGGAAGCGGTGAACCCGGACCGGTGACAAAACAGCTTCAGGCTGCTTTTCAAGAAAGCATTCAGCAGGCAGCAAGCATTTATTAGTGAAACATAAAAAAAGAGCCCGCTTTGCAAGCGGAGCTCTTTTTATTTTTTAATAAATCCAACCAAAATTGAGATCATCGGCGATATATAGAGGAAGAACGTAAACGGGATATAGTCTATGACGGGAACACCAAGTGTGCTCGCCATAAAAGCACCGCATACTCCCCAAGGGATCAACGGATTTATTAATGTCCCGCCGTCCTCTAAGGATCTGGAAAGAAATTTTCGCTGGATGTTTTGTTTGTCGTATAAGGCTTTAAATGATTGTCCCGGAATTAATATGGAAAGATACTGTTCGCCGGTTGCCAAATTGATGCCGATGCTTGAACAGACAGTTGCCGCAATCAGCTGGCCTTTTGAGCGGATGCCTTTCATGACACCCTCCAATAGCGCGGAAATCAATCCGATTTTCTCCATCAGTCCGCCGAGTGCAAAAGCAATCATAATGAGCGAGACTGAGCCCATCATGGATTGCAGTCCGCCTCTGTTGATAATTTTAGCGGCGGCCTCATTGTCAGTTTCGAACGTCGTGCCATTTTGTAAAGCTGTCATAAACCCCTGCAGGCTGCTGTCAGGGATAAAAATAGCAGTCAAAATTCCCGAGGAAATAATTCCGGCAGTCAGCACGGGAATCACGGGCACACGCTTAACCGCCAGCAAAACGACCAAGAGCGGTGAAAGAAGCGCCCACGGCGTTACGTTTGCGGCATCCTTGATTCCGGTTATGACATGTTGAATATCATCAGTTGAAGCAGTGTCCGCTGACACAGATAACCCGAGAAAGTAAAACAGCACGATGGTGATGAGCAAAGCTGGAATAGTAGTGCCCATCATATGGCGAATGTGTTCAAAGATTGGTATTTCGCCTATACCGGCGGCAAAATTGGTTGTGTCCGACATCGGCGACATTTTATCACCAAAGCATGCGCCGCATATGACCGCGCCTGCCGTCCATTCAAGCGGAACGCCGGCCGCGCTCGCCACGCCGATCAGCGCGACCCCAATCGTGCTCACAGTTGTCAGGCTTGAGCCGACAAGCGTGCTGATGATCATGCAGGAAAACAAAGCAGTCAAAAGAAGGTGGCTGGGTTCAATAAAGGACAGGACATAAACCGTCACGGACGGTATTGCGCCACTGTACATCCAAGCGCCGATTAAGATGCCGATCAGCGCAAGAACGATAATTGGCTGTACGCCGTTCTTGATCCCATCTGTAATCCCTTTTTCTAAGGACTTCCAGGAAAAACCGAACCATAAACCGGCAGCTGAAAGCATGACAACACATAGAAACAGCGGGATATGCGGTTCTGTATGAAGCAAGAATAAGCAAGAAATAATGATTCCTAACATAAATATAAATAAACCGACGGCTAACGGAAACGTCAGCTTTTTTTGAGAATCCAAAATAACACCCCATATTTATCTTTAATGCTTTTGTGCTTTTGGGCACGAAAGCATTATAACAGAAAAAAACGAAAATCTATGTTTTTTCACAATTATGAATTTAAAAAAGCGAGCACAGGGCGTGCTCACTTTACAATCAGGACGGGTATATCCGATTTCGCTGATAGCTTTTCACTTACACTTCCGAATATTAGCTTTTTCAGCCTGTTTTGGTCTCTGCTTCCGGTTACGATCATATCGGCAGAAATGCGGTTTGCATACTCGATAATTGATTCAGCCGGATCGCCTTCTAATATATCAATACTTCCGTCTGCCTGCTGGTCATTCAGCATCATTCTGGCTTCGGCGATGACTTCTTCCGTACGGTCTTCATAGATCATTGGCTCAGGTGGTGCAACATCTGATATCAGCGGATCAGGGACACTTGTCATGCCTCCGCCAATATAGCTTGCCCCTGCTGCGGGCCTTGGCGGGTCGATGATGGTCTGAGTGTCTTTCATATCATGTGAATGGGCGACGGTAATGGCAGCATTTACGGTTTTAGCAAGATCGATGGCTGTCTGCAGCGCTTTCTTACTATTATCACTTCCGTCAAACGCAACGATGATACGGTCAGCATGAAACATCATTCTCACCCTTTCAAAAACGTCTTACAACACAATACCCAGATTCGGGTACAATTAACCTTTTCCTATTCAAGTAATGATTGACAAAAAAAGGTTTTGTTTATATGATGAAAAAAAGATGAAATCAGAATGGAAGGAGGGTTTGCTATGCCAAGGAATTTGCGTGTTTACAAAACAGTTTCATATTGGCGCGGCAAACCCTATGTTCTGTTTGATTGAACGGTTTTTTAAGTCTAGCCGCGCGCTGAAAAGCGCTGTGCATATCATATCGGTTAAAAAAGGCATGGAGCTGACGCTTCATGCCTTTTTTATATACAAAATTGAAGGAAAGACAGGTGTATGGGATGTGAAGACAAATACAAAGGCGAGGGCAGCTCATGTCAAGCGAAGCGAAAAAAGCAGCAAGGGAAAAATAGAAGGCGGCTGATGAGATAAAGGAGATGGAGATCGATGTTTTCAGTATTGAAAAAGCTTGGCTGGTTTTTTAAAGCGTACTGGCTGCGCTATACGATTGCAATTGTGCTTTTATTAGGAGTTAATGTAATTGAAATGTTTCCGCCTAAGCTCTTGGGGAACGCCATAGATGATATGAAATCGGGGGCGTTTACTGCGAAAGGGCTGCTGTTTTATATCGGTATCTTTTTTGCGCTGACGGCGGTCGTGTATATCATGTCTTACTTTTGGATGCACCAGCTGTTCGGCGGAGCGAACTTGATGGAGAAAATTCTCCGTACGAAGCTGATGGGGCATCTTCTGGCCATGTCGCCGCCGTTTTATGAAAAAAACCGGACAGGCGATTTGATGGCACGGGGGACGAATGATCTTCAGGCTGTCAGTTTAACGACGGGGTTTGGCATCTTGACATTAGTCGATTCTACGATGTTTATGATGACGATCTTTTTGACGATGGGAATTCTAATCAGCTGGAAGCTGACCTTTGCCGCCATTATCCCGCTTCCTATTATGGCGATTGCAATCAGTCTATACGGAAGTAAAATTCATGAAAGGTTTACGGAGGCCCAAAATGCGTTCGGGGCGCTGAATGACAGGGTGCTTGAATCCGTTTCGGGCGTGCGGGTGATTCGCGCGTATGTACAGGAAACAAATGATGTCCGCCGGTTTAATGAAATGACCGCAGATGTTTATCAGAAAAATATGAAAGTGGCTTTTATTGATTCACTTTTTGAGCCGACGGTAAAGCTGCTTGTCGGTGCCAGCTATCTGATCGGGCTCGGCTACGGAGCGTTTCTTGTGTTCCGGAACGAGCTGACGCTTGGCGAGCTTGTTTCCTTTAATGTTTATCTCGGCATGATGATTTGGCCGATGTTTGCAATCGGTGAACTCATTAATGTGATGCAGCGGGGCAATGCGTCATTAGACCGGGTAAATGATACCCTTTCTTATCAAGCGGACGTGATGGACCCAAAGCAGCCCGTTGAACTGAAAGAGCCTGGAGATATTGTTTTCAGCCATGTCAGCTTTACATATCCAAGCTCAACAAGCGGCAATATTCAAGATATTTCGTTTACGGTACGAAAAGGGCAGACTGTCGGGATTGCCGGTAAAACCGGGAGCGGAAAAACGACGATTATTAAGCAGCTTTTGCGCCAGTACCCTGCCGGTGAAGGGAGCATCACATTCTCTGGCGTGCCGATTCAGCAGATCCCTCTTGACCGGCTCCGCGGGTGGATCGGATATGTGCCTCAGGATCATTTGCTGTTTTCACGGACAGTAAAAGAAAATATTTTATATGGAAAACAAGATGCAACTGATGAAGAGGTTAACCAAGCCATTGCCGAAGCACATTTTGAAAAAGATTTACATATGCTTCCATCCGGTTTGGAGACGATGGTTGGTGAAAAAGGGGTAGCGCTGTCCGGCGGGCAAAAACAAAGAATTTCGATTGCGAGAGCACTTATGGCGAATCCGGAGATTTTGATCCTGGATGATTCGCTTTCTGCCGTAGATGCCAAAACAGAGGCTGCGATTATCAGGAATATCAGAGAAAACCGCAAAGGAAAAACGACATTTATTTTGACACACCGTTTATCCGCGGTAGAGCATGCTGACCTGATCCTTGTGATGGACGGCGGCGTGATTTCTGAGAGAGGCACGCATCAAGAACTAATGGCCAATAATGGGTGGTACCGGGAACAATATGAAAGACAGCAGCTGTTCACTGCGGAAGAAGGGGGAGCAGGGGCATGAAAACAGGAAAAACGTTATGGAGATACGCACTCCTATATCGGAAATTGCTGATCACTGCCGTCCTATTGCTTGCGGTCGCCGTCGGGGCAGAACTGACTGGGCCGTTTATCGGCAAAAAAATGATTGACGACCATATCCTCGGTATTGAAAAAACATGGTATGAAGCTGCGGAAAAAGATAAAAACGCCGTTAAATTTCACGGCACTTCTTATGTCAGAGAAGACCGTATCCAGGGACCTGTTTCTCAAGAAAAAGAAGCGCATATTTATCAAGTAGGAATGGCGTTCTATTTTATTGATCAGGCTGTCAGCTTTGACGGGAACAGAACGGTTTCTGACGGAAAGCTGACAATCACAAATGGAGACAAGAGCCGGACATATGCTGCCGAAAAGCTGACAAAAGAGGAGCTTTTCCAGTTCTATCAGCCGGAAATAAAGGGAATGGTGTTTTTGATCTGCCTGTATGGGGGTTTGCTTGTGTTTTCGGTTTTCTTTCAATATGGACAGCATTATTTGCTGCAGATGAGCGCCAATCGGATTATTCAAAAGATGAGGCAGGACGTGTTTTCACACATACAGAAAATGCCGATTCGCTATTTTGACAACCTTCCGGCGGGAAAAGTGGTTGCGCGGATTACCAATGATACGGAGGCCATCAGGGATTTATATGTCACAGTGCTGTCAACATTTGTGACAAGCGGAATCTATATGTTCGGAATATTCACGGCTTTGTTTCTGCTGGATGTTAAGCTCGCGTTTGTGTGCCTGGCAATTGTGCCGATTATCTGGCTGTGGTCGGTCATATACCGGAAATACGCGTCTTATTATAATCGAAAAATCCGCTCGATCAACAGTGACATTAACGCAAAAATGAATGAGTCCATTCAAGGCATGACAATTATTCAGGCTTTCCGTCATCAAAAGGAAACAATGAGAGAATTTGAGGAATTAAATGAATCTCATTTTTATTTTCAAAACAGGATGCTGAATCTAAACTCCTTAATGTCCCATAATCTTGTCAATGTGATTCGGAACCTTGCGTTTGTCAGTCTGATCTGGCATTTTGGCGGTGCAAGCCTGAATGCGGCCGGGATTGTTTCTGTCGGTGTGCTGTACGCGTTTGTCGATTATTTGAACCGGTTATTTCAACCGATCACAGGCATCGTCAATCAGTTTTCAAAGTTGGAGCTTGCACGGGTTTCCGCCGGGCGTGTTTTCGAACTGCTTGAAGAAAAGAATACGGAAGAAGCGGGTGATCCGGCGAAGGAGCGCGCGTTGGGGCGGGTTGAATTTCGTGATGTGTCATTTGCTTATCAAGATGGTGAAGAGGTATTAAAGCATATTTCCTTTACCGCGCAAAAAGGCGAAACCGTAGCGCTTGTCGGCCATACCGGATCAGGAAAAAGCTCGATTTTGAATCTCCTGTTTCGTTTTTATGATGCGCAAAAAGGAGATGTTCTGATTGATGGGAAAAGCATTTACAACATGTCAAGACAGGAACTCAGATCCCATATGGGCATTGTGCTTCAGGACCCGTACTTATTCTCGGGCACAATCGGATCTAACGTGAGTCTGGATGACGAAAGAATGACCGAAGAAGATATCAAAAAAGCACTGCGGCAAGTCGGTGCCGAGCCGCTTCTGGAAAAGCTTCCAAAAGGCATTAATGAACCTGTGATTGAAAAAGGGAGCACGCTATCCTCTGGAGAGCGGCAGTTAATTTCTTTCGCAAGAGCTTTGGCGTTTGATCCCGCCATTTTGATTTTAGATGAAGCAACGGCGCACATTGATACAGAGACAGAAGCCGTCATCCAGAAGGCGCTCGATGTCGTTAAACAAGGACGCACCACCTTCGTCATCGCACATCGGCTTTCAACAATCAGAAACGCGGATCAGATTTTGGTCCTCGATAAAGGAGAAATTGTTGAGAGAGGAAATCATGAGGAATTGATGGCAGTCAAAGGGCAATATTATCAAATGTATGAGCTGCAAAAGGGCCAGAAACATTCCATTGCATAACGCTCAAAAACCCAAAACAATCGTGTTTTGGGTTTTTTATGTAGTTAATAAGCCAGTCCGGCACGGTATCCGACATACTCTCCTGTAACAAGCTCACGATGTAGAAAATCAGCAGTGTCGCCGACCGTAATGCTCGTGCCGCCCTCCGGCAAAACGTCACGCTCTGTACGATAAATGCCGGTTGCTGTTCCGTCCGGGAGGTAAGTGGGACAGATAATTGTCCAGTCTAACGAGGAATCTTTTAGCATTTCGTATACTTTTGCATGCTCCTTGGCTGCGCGGGTTAGCTTTCGTTTCGATTCATTTGTTTCAAACCGATATTTTCCCGGTTCATATCGGGAATTAAGAATGCCTGCGGTACCGATCGTAATCAGCCGTTTGATATGCTGTTCTCTCATAAAGGCGATTATATTTGCCATAGCTGCGGACAGGGTATCATTACCATCTGTGCCGAGACAACTGATCACGATTCCAGCATCCTTCACAACTTTTTTTACATCTTCCCGGCGGCGCGCGTTCCCCATGACGATTCGGTCTTTTGGAAGGGGAAGCTCAGCATGTTGAGATCTGACCAGAGCGTAAATGTCAAACTGTTCATCTGCGGCAGCTTGTTTTAAAAAGGCTTGTCCGACGCGGCCGCTGGCACCAAATAAAGCGATTTTCATCAAATAACCTCCTCGCCCCTCATTATAAAAGGATGTTCTCAGTTTGAACAGCGGGGGAAAGAATACCTGGACAAATAGACAGAACGATGGGAAACATATTCATGAATCATGGATATACTTACGAACTGAACCAGCTCCCAATTTACAAAGGCGATGAATGCCACCCTTATTCCCTCCCTTTTTTTCTAGGATATGTGGAGTGGGAAAAAAGGGTGACAAATATAAAGAGAGCGCGGAAACCGCGCCCTCAGCGTGTCGACAAACCCTCGCATTCGTTGTCAAGGCTGTGCTTCGGTGCTCACGAATTTCAACATTCGCTGTGCTCCGATGCTCGCATTTCCTAGACTTCAAGGGTTTTCAATCACGCTGAAAAGATGACAAGATCCTAAAACTATAAACAGTTTTAGGATCTTGTCAATAATCTAAGAGAGCGCGGGAAACCGCGCCCTCTAAAGCCATATATTGAATTGTTATTGAACTCTGCCGCCCATTTGCTGCTGAGCGAAAGATACTAAACGTTTTGTGATTTCTCCTCCGACAGAACCGTTAGCGCGGGAAGTTGTTTCCGCTCCAAGGTTAACGCCGAATTCAGAAGCGATTTCAAGTTTCATTTGATCGATAGCCTGAGCTGCGCCAGGAACTAGTAAGTCATTTGAAGAGTTTTGGTTAGCCATGTGTAAAATCTCCTTTTTGTATAGTATGGTTGGGTTAACTGGAGTTGCACCAGTCTGTGGACCCGTCTCGGGTGTCACTGCCGCTCGGCGTAACCCAATGCTTGCCGGCTTGTTACTAGTATTATGTTAAAATGGCCGGAAACTCATGCGGAGAATTGAGTGGTAAATCTTGAGAAGGCATAAAAAAGCTTAGCCTGAACGGCTAAGCTAGTCATAAATATGAAAAAGCATCAGTTCATGTATCTCGTTTGTAAGAGCAGGCTCGTCAGCGCGGGCGGGAAACAAATCTCCCCATTCAATCTCACCGCTTTTATGATAGATGCCTTCATAATGGGTTCCTTTATAATAAAACGAAATTCTCCATCCAGGCAGCTTTTCTTTTTGGAACAAAGGTTTCCAGCTGAAATGAGAAATCATTACGGCCACGCTCCTTAAAATTGATATCAATTGACCTGAATACGAACGAATCATGTTCATTGTACCACTGTTTCAAAACATCATTGAAGAGTTCTTTGTGATGCAGTTTGTCCTATATTTTGACAAAAATAAAGCCCGCTTTATCAAAAAAAAGCGGGGCAGATTATGAAGGCCACAGCGCATCATGGGAGGTGATCGCCTTCTCGGATAGATATGACGCGTATTCAAAGCTTCTTCGTTTTGTCAGAGAATCAACATGATGCAAATTCGGATGAGAAAAGATACTGCGGCCCGGGCGTGAATTTGCTTCAAACATCCATACCTTACCGTTCTGATCAATGCCAAAATCGAAACCGATCTCCCCGATAAACCCCTCGATATGATCATGAAGCACATGACTTGCCGTCAGTGCCGCAGCAGAAAGCTTTTTAATGACCTCAATTCTTTCAGCGGGATCATCGTATACTTCTGCAAGTGTTTTTACGATTCCGCCATTAGAAAGATGTGTTGTAATGCTGTTTTCTCCGGAAATCTTGACGGCTATTGCTGTCACCGTCCATTTCCCTATTCTGTTTTTATTCGTATGGACACGAAAATCCGCTGGTTTGCCTTGAAATTCGATTAGATCGACACCTTGCTGAATGAGAAAGTCAGACGGGTCGTGCTGTTTTTGAAAGGCTGCCAGAAATGCGGCGGCATCGGAATAATCGATTGAAGAAAACGTTTTGGCGTCATTCGTATGTTTCACCGTCAGGCCGTTGTCTGTTTTTGTCAGCTGATAAATGCCGGTGCCGAGTGCTCCGTTAGCCGGTTTGATATAAACTTTTTTGTATGCAGCACAGAGCTCATCAATCCGTTTCTCAGATGGTGTCAGCTCGGATTTCGGCAAGAAAGGGGCTGTTCTCGGATCTTGTTCGAGCAGTTGATGAACGCTCCATTTATTAAAAAACGTTTTATTAAACCATGGAATTTGATATTCATCGATTAGTCTCTTTTTTGTATGTTGCAAGAGAAGCGAATCTTCAATTTTTCGGTTGGGCAAACGGTCATAAACGACGTTCGGCAGGGGGACGATTTTTTTCTCCCAGCCGTTTTCTCTGTAGAGGAGCCCCTCAATCGTGCCTTCCTCCCAATTGATTTGGTGCGCGCCAAAAACGAAGCAGTAGCCTCCGGCTTGCTCGTGTAACGTGACGAGCTTAGAAAAAAAGAGGGAACGATCCTTAAAAGGTCGTTCAAGAGATACGGTAAATCCCGCCGTAAAGATGCCGATTAACGGCCCGATATGCACCGTATGATCATGAATCAAAATGTCAGCCCTGCTTCGGTGGGGAAGCAACAGCTCATGATATAGATTTTCAGAGAGAAGCACGGTTTGGTCTAGATGCTGTCTGTAAGAAACGTGGCATCTGACAACCTTCGTCCCGAACGCGGCATGCAAGAGTCCGTCTCGTTTCAGCGAAGAAGGCAGAAACAGGGTATTTTCACTGTTTTTGTCTATGCCGATCAAAAACCGTTTACGATTCACGCGGAAGAACTCCTTTCTGGCTTTGCTCAGAAAACAGATATTGGCAGCGCTTTAGGGGACAAGTGTACAGGTGTTCTTTTTGCTCGGGTGAAACACGCAGGATTGACTTTCTGCCCGGCTTGGAATTGATATCCAAGATCCAAATTCTCCCGTCCTTCGCAAGGCATATATCAAGCCCGAGTTCAAACAGCGGCCCGTAGCGCTCGTCAAGATAATACGGAACCGATTGTGTAATCGAGAACACGTCATCAAGTAAGACCACTTGTTGTTTTTTCGGTATATCTTCAAACCAAGAATCAAATGTCAGCGCATCAGATCCGCCAGACAAGTTGGCCAGCAGCCCGTGTTTGTATCCGCGTCTCACTGCCTTTCCAACTGTATTCCATTCACCTGCTTCGTTTTTTTCCATGAACAGGCGGATATCACACGGATATTGTTCCTTATCTTGAATATTTAAATAAGGCTGAAGCAAATATTGATGCTGAAGCACTTTTTTGCACCATGTTTTAAAAGAAGCCTGGTTGGAAAAGGTTTTTGTCTGCTTATCTTTTCCGATGTGATACGTAGCGGTTATGTTTTTCTTGCCCAGCTCCAAAAGAATCACGCCTCTGCCTCCTGCGCCGAATGCTGGTTTTAAGATGCAGGCTTTTTCTTTGGATAAGAAGGAGTGAATTTGATCATAACGGCTCACCTTCATCGTTTCCGGAATATAAGGATTGATCACAGGATGCTGCTGCAGATCATGAAGGACGGTCCACTTATCGGGAAGGCCGCGCCCGATAAATTCCGTTTTTGGATATTTTTTGAGCCACTCAACGATAGGTTTTGCTTTTTGGGATTGTGAATCCTTGCCGTAAAAACAGCGGTCATAAATATAATCTGGAATCGCCATTTCGGTTTCGTTCCATGTACTGCTGGCCGAATGATAAACCGATGCTTTGACACGCAGGGTGTCAGGAGAAATATCAAACGGTGTAAACCGGATGAAACGTATGCCAAATTCGGGTGCTCTCTTGGCCAACTCTGCAGAATAGTCCGCTTCATGCTGGCGGGATAAGGACATAAAACCGAGTGTTATCATGGTGAGACTCCCCCTTTTATTCAAAAGCTGCCGGCGGGTGTCAGCAGCTTTACGCTAAATACATTCAGGATGAACGCAGCTGACGGTATTCTACTTTACAGATTACGATTCTTCACCTTGCCCTATTCCAAAAGAACAAGCTGATTTTCTGACAACAGGAATTTGTCTCCTCGTTTGCTAAGTGATTGCATGAGCCTCTATAATACGAATAGGTACATCATCTATATAAAAAAAGCTGAATGACAGATGGAGGAAGATGAATAGGAATGGGTATTGCAGGAACCTTTATTTTTATGATCGTGATCGGCGCTGCTATTGGCGCGGTGACCAATCATTTAGCAATTCAAATGCTATTTAGGCCCTATAAGGCGTACTACTTGTTTGGAAAACGAGTCCCTTTTACCCCCGGGCTGATTCCGAGACGACGGGATGAACTTGCAAAACAAATGGGACTGATGGTAGTCAATCATCTCTTAACCGCTGAGGGCATTAAAAAGCGGCTCGTTTCTGATGCAGCCAAAACGCAGGCTCTTCAAGTCGGGAAACAGCTGATTCAAAAGCTGTCACTTTCTGAAATGACAGTGAAAGAAGCGCTTGAAAAAGCCGGGGTGAAGCGTCCTGATGAAGCGGCAGACACATGGATCAGCCGCTGGACGGATGATAAACTGAATGAGCTTTTCCGTCAATACGAGCACCAATCGTTAAAAGACCTGGTGCCTTTGGAAGTGCAGGATAAGCTTGAGGAAAAGATTCCGATGATTTCAGGGTATATATTGTCACGCAGTGCAAGTTATTTTGAAAGTGATGAAGGAAAAATCCGTCTCGGCAATATGATTGATGGCTTTTTAAAAGAACGCGGCATGCTTGGAAGCATGGTACAAATGTTTCTGGGTAATACAAGCCTTGCGGACCGCGTACTGCCGGAGCTGCTGAAGTTTTTGCGGAATGAGGAAACAAATAAACTGCTTTCTGATCTTTTGAAAAACGAATGGGGCAAGCTGAGGGAGTATACTTTTTATGAAGCAGACGAAAAATGGAATGCAAAAGCGCTCATTTTCAGCCTGAAACGAAGAGTGCTGCAAACATTTTCGACTGCTCCTTTCTTCGACAATACAATTGGCACACTCACCGTCCGCTATGAATCTGAGCTGACCGAGCAAATGCTGCCGGCACTGTTAGACAAATTACTTGAAGGGGTTTCGGCTAATCTTGAAAGTGTCTTAAAACGGATGCGCCTTGAGGAAATCGTCAAGGAGCAGGTGGATCAGTTCCCGGTGCAGCGGCTTGAAGAAATGGTGCTGTCCATTTCAAAAAAAGAATTTAAAATGATTACCTATTTGGGAGGCCTTCTCGGCGGAATCATAGGTGCAGTTCAAGCGTTGTTTGTCACCCTTTTTTAAGAAGAAATGGTTCTTGAATAATGAAAGGAGCTCCATAGTCTGTTATAGTGGAGTGGTATGTCTAAACGGCAATGATGAAAGGAGCTATTCACAATGGCTGTTAATTTTTATGATGTAGCATATGATCTGGAAAATGCATTACGCGGGAGCGAAGAGTTCACCCGTTTAAAAAACCTTTACGATGAAGTAAATGCAGATGAATCAGCGAAGCGCATGTTCGAAAACTTCCGTGATGTGCAGCTTAGACTCCAGCAAAAACAAATGGCAGGAGAAGAAATTACACAAGAAGAAGTGACTCAGGCTCAAAAAACAGTTGCGCTTGTACAGCAGCACGAAAAAATTTCTCAGCTGATGGAAGCGGAGCAGCGCATGAGCATGCTGATCGGCGAATTGAACAAAATCATTATGAAGCCTTTAGAAGAGCTTTACGGCAGTGTCGAAGGTTAATCAGCAAAATCCCTTCTTGGAAAAGAAGGGATTTTTTATTTATTCAACAAACTTGGAAATCCAATGAATCTTTTACCTCTCCATTGATAATCACTGATAATGTATGAATTCCTTTGTAATGCTTTCTGGTAGTTAGATCCTTAAAGGATTGAATTTTTGTGTACGACTTCGTTTCGTTTTTTCTTATATTTGTTTCTGTTATTTTAAATACTTTTTGATGACGCTGACCCCTTGCTTTTACAAAATCAATTGCGTACTCAATTCTTACTTTTTGATCCCTGTCTGAATGAATAAAGAAAGAAAATTCAAGGCTTTTGCCAATGGCTATACGGCTGGATTGACATGTTAAATCATGTAATTGTATCGAATCAGCATTTTCATAACCGAAAAGCGCTAAGGCCTGTTTATCACCCTTTTTTAATAAGGTCCGATAGGCGTGTTTGATGATCCAATCGGTATCAGAATGTGTTCCATACCATTGGTCTGCGATTTTTCTCAGCAAATGAGGGTGCGTTTTTGATATATCATTAAGGTTGTTGGCCACGCTTTTCCTTACATACAAGGATTCGTCCTGCATCAGCTTCTCAAGGATTGGCAGGACAGGGGAAGGGTCCAATTTCAAAGCGGGTATCGATTTTCCCCATGGCAGGCGGGGTCTGCTTCCTTCACTCGCAAGTCTTCTCACGTGTTCATTTTCATGCTCGGACCATTTAAGCAATTGTGCAATCATTTTTTCTTGGTCTAAAAGCAAAAAAGGTCTTACAGCAAATTCTGAGGTAGAATATTGTGTAAAGTATTCCAATGCCTTTATTGATTCCTCCCAATGCGCTAACCCGTACTGTTCCACATAATCAGGGAATAGAATTCCGCTGAGTCCTTTAAAATGAGGGGCCGCATCCCGTAAAATTGCGAGCGCTTCATTGTAACGTTTTGGCAGTGTTTCGTATAAGGAAACTGTAATGCGGCGCATCCGCTCTTTTAAAGCGAGTTCAGGCCAGTCTTCCTGCAGCAATTGTTCCTCGAAGCTGTCTTGATTAAAATCAGGACAAGATGCCTTTATATGGTGTATCAATCGAGATATCAGTTTTTCATTGTATATTTCTTTTAAATCAGCCATCTGATCACCGCTTTTTCGTTTATTATTTATATTATATGAGAATGTATGTTCTCCATCAAGTCGCTCCCAAAAATTAACAACAACTCCTACCTTAGTATACACCATTTGGATACTTTTTTTAGTTAAAAAAACCCTTGTCATCAGCAAGAAAAACTGAGATAATGGCATTGAAAGCGCCTACACTTACAAGATTTCAATTGGATACGGTCGCATATCATGCCGTTATATAGAGGGGATAAGCAACAGAGAGTAAGTGTTCGGAGCGCATCATCGGTCAAACAAGGGGTTCCTGATACATGATTTTTCGTAAATCGAAATAACGATATTAGGGAGAATGGCTGCTTCGATCGTATCCTATCATCATGCCATACATAAAGTCTGCTGAGTCAGGCTTTTTTTGCTTTCCAGAAAAGGTTGTTCTAAACACAGAGACAGGGTCATATCCTATACACAAGTACAGTCATCAAGGAGGGGGACATCTCTGTGTCAAAACAATTGCTTGCCTTAAATATAGATGGAGCGCTGCTACGGTCGAACGGGAAGATTCATCAGGCAACGAAGGACGCGATTGAATATGTAAAGAAAAAAGGGATTTACGTTACTCTCGTGACCAATCGGCATTTTCGTTCAGCACAAAAAATAGCGAAATCACTAAAGCTTGATGTCAAGCTAATTACCCACAGCGGGGCATACATCGCTGAGAAAATAGACGCCCCGTTTTTTGAAAAAAGAATTTCTGACGATCACACCTTTAACATTGTTCAAGTGCTGGAGAGCTATCAATGCAATATTCGGCTTCTTCACGAGAAGTATTCTATTGGAAACAAGAAAAAGGTGAATTCAAATTTATTGGGGAAAGCACTCATTCATCCGTCTGATCCGATCTTTTATCCAGTCCAGTTCGTTGAATCATTAAGCGATCTTCTCATGGATGAGCCGGTGAGTGCACCTGTCATCGAAGTGTATACGGAGCACGACATTCAGCATGACATCACAGAAACGATTACGAAAGCCTTCCCTGCGGTTGATGTTATTCGTGTAAACGATGAGAAGCTGAATATCGTCCCGAAAGGTGTCTCCAAGGAAGCGGGTCTGGCCCTCGTCGCTTCAGAGCTGGGCCTGACTATGGATGATGTCGTGGCCATCGGGCATCAGTATGACGACCTCCCGATGATTGAACTTGCCGGTCTTGGGGTAGCGATGGGGAACGCCGCTCCGGAGATCAAGAGAAAGGCAGATTGGGTCACAAGGTCCAATGACGAGCAAGGTGTTGCCTACATGATGAAGGAATATTTTCGAATGCAGCAGCGAAAAGGATTTCTTGATAAGTTCCACATGAAACGTGTGTAAAAAAAGCCGTTCGCGCCCTGATAGGTGCGGCGGCTTTTTTGCCGGATTGATTTTAACGGTTTATTTCTGTACACTAAAGAAAGTTTTGAATCTGATAAATTAGGTGATGAAGTTGCAAATTAAAATAGAAGGCATACATGATGACCGCCTGCATCGGCCTCTGCAAAATATTGCAAATTTGTTTTATGAAGAGTGCGAGCTTATGTACGGCGGAGAGGAGCCCGCAGATTTTGTCATTTCTTTAGATTGCTTACAAACGGATGAGCATGTGACGGTTTCGGGAGAAGTGAAGGGAACTGTCATAAAGGAGCGGCATACAAAATCTTTTTCTCCCGGCATGAATGAAAAAGAAGCCTTTAAGCAAGTGAAAAACACGATTTCTTATGTGTATCTCAATCTTCTTCAGGCGCATACGGGCATCACGCAAAAGTGGGGAATCCTGACAGGCATCCGGCCCACAAAGCTGCTTCATAAAAAGCTGCAAAGCGGAATGCCGAAGGCGCAAGCTCACACTGAATTGAAAAAAGACTATTTAATTCATGATGAGAAAATCGAGTTAATGCAGGAAATTGTTGACCGGCAGCTGGCGGCAGTGCCGGATTTGTATCAAGTAAAGGATGAAGTCAGCATTTATATCGGCATTCCGTTCTGTCCGACAAAGTGCGCATATTGCACATTCCCTGCGTACGCCATTCAAGGGCAGGCGGGCAGAGTTGGCTCATTCTTATGGGGGCTGCATTACGAAATGCAGAAAATCGGCGAATGGCTGAAGGAGCATGATGTTAAGGTTACGACCATTTACTTTGGCGGCGGGACACCTACAAGCATTACTGCGGAGGAAATGGATCTGCTGTATGAAGAAATGGTCCGCTCCTTCCCGGATGTAAAAAACATTCGTGAGATAACGGTGGAGGCCGGACGCCCTGACACGATTACAGAAGAAAAACTCGCCGTTTTAAACAAATATGACATTGACCGAATCAGCATCAATCCGCAATCATATGAAAACGAAACGCTAAAGGCGATCGGGCGGCACCATACGGTTGAAGAGACCATTGAGAAGTATCATCTGTCACGCCGACATGGCATGAATAATATTAACATGGACTTGATTATCGGTTTGCCTGGGGAAGGCGTGAAGGAATTCAGACACAGCCTTTCAGAAACGGAAAAGCTGATGCCGGAATCTCTTACGGTTCATACGCTTTCCTTTAAACGGGCGTCAGAAATGACGAGAAACAAGCATAAGTACAAAGTCGCCGGCAGGGAAGAGGTTTCTCAAATGATGGATGACGCGGTAGCCTGGACGAAAGAGCATGGGTACGCGCCTTATTATTTATACCGCCAGAAAAACATTCTTGGAAACCTTGAAAACGTCGGATACTCTTTGCCGGGACAAGAAAGCATCTACAACATCATGATTATGGAAGAGGTGCAGACGATTATCGGCATCGGCTGCGGCGCTGCAAGTAAATTTATTGACCGGGATACAGGGAAAATCACGCACTTTGCCAATCCGAAAGATCCGAAATCGTACAATGAGCGCTTTGAGCACTATACGGACGAAAAAATTAAATATTTAGAGCAGATTTTTGAGAAAACGACAAAGCAGCACTGATCACAGTGCTGCTTTTTTTATCCCTGTTTTCTTGTAGGCTGAACATCAGGCTTCCATTTAAATACCTTGTTCAGCAAGCGGTAAATTCGTTTTGATTCCTTTGTTAAAAGCGGTCCCAAAATCGCCAGAATGAGGACATATAATGCGGCAAACGGCTTTAATGTGGCTGACAGGCCGCCGGCTATCCCGAGGTTCGCAACGATAATCGAAAACTCACCCCGTGATACGATCGTCAGTCCGATATTCGATGAAGCCTTATGAGAAAGCCCTGCGCGTCGTCCTGCCGCCATTCCGGCAATAAAGTTTCCGAGAATGGTCAGAATCACTGCTCCCAACGCAAGCCAGACCGCTTCGCCGAGTGAAAACGGATCGATGCTGAGGCCGAAGCTGAAAAAGAACATCGCGCCGAAGAAGTCGCGAAACGGAACGACAAGGTGCTCAATCCTATCGGAATGCTCTGTTTCAGAAAAAACCAACCCAAGCAGCAGCGCGCCGATCGCTTCCGCTACATGGATCGTCTCTGAAAACCCGGCGATAAAAAAGAGCGCGGCGAAAATGACGATAATAAACACTTCGTTTGAGCGAATGTCCAACAGTTTATTCAACAGCGGCGGGAGCTTTCTTGCTGCGATAAAAAACAGCAGCATATAACCGAAGGCGATCAAAATGGACAAGAGTGCACTTCCGACTGATGTCGCATCACCTAACACAAGGCCGGAAACAACGGACAAATACACGGCAAGGAAAATATCTTCAAACATAATGATGCCGAGAATCAGCTCGGTTTCCGGATTGGCGGTTCTTTTTAAATCAACGAGCACTTTTGCGACAATCGCACTTGACGAGATTGTGATGACCCCTGCGAGGACGAGGACTTCCAGAAAGGAAAAACCGGTAATAAACCCGTAAAGCAGCCCGAGGCTGAAATTAATCAAGATATAAATCGTTCCGCCGACCGCGATTGATTTTCCGGATTTGATCAACTTCCCGACGGAGAATTCGAGTCCGAGATAAAAGAGGAGGAACAGTACGCCCATTCGCCCGAAAAACTCGATGATTTCACTGCTTTCTATAAATGTTAGGTCAATAATGCCCGCTTTCGGCGCGTGCGGTCCAACCAGCATGCCCAGCACAATCAGAAACGGAATAATCGAAAATTTAATCTTATTGGCGATTACACTGGCAATCGCGACAAGCACAAGTGCTGTACCGACTTCAAATACGAGATGATCCATCGGCCGTTCACACGCCCTCTCCAGAAAGAAAATCGTGAATCAGTTTCTTCAGATGCTTTCTTTCACCTGAGAGGACAAGTGTGTCATTTTCTTCAATAACCGAATCGGCTCCGGGATTTAAAAGCTTTTCCTGGCTGTGCTTGATGATGGCGATTACAGTGACATCGTAGTTCTGGCGGACATCAAGTTCCCCAAGTGTGCGCCCGATCGATTTGGCGTCTTTTTCGACCTTAAACCATTCAATAATGAGATCGCTGAAGGCCATTTCAATGGACTCCAGTGCTTGCGGTTTATAGACCATGCCACCTAGAATAGCGGCAATTTGCCTTGCTTCAGAATCATCCAATGAGATATTGGAAAGGAGCTCATCCGGGTCCCGGTCATTAAACCGGTATATTTCTCTTCTTCCGTCATCATGAATGATGATCGTCATTTTTTCATGACTTCTCGTTTCGATTTCGAATTTTTTGCCGATGCCCGGCAGATCGTTTTCTTTAATATTCAATGAAAATCCCTCCGAATGTAGTGTTGGCCAAATGGGGTGAGTTGCAAATAAAGCTTGAGCATTTATATTCGGAGGTAATTAGACTGGTATTTGACAGGGACGGCACAAACCTTTTCCAGCCTGTTCATCAGCGGTTCGTCAAGGGGCTTGACAGATAGGCGCCTGACAGACTGCGCCAGCGGGCTGTACTCTTTGATCAGCTCTGCGGGGTACAGGCTGCTCGGCGACGGAATTTTGGCTGATTGTGCTTCCTGCGGATATGAGGACATAGGCACATAGCTGTCAGTGCTTGCTTCAAGCTGTGAAGGCAGAACCACGTCCGAAGGGGGAAAGTACACCACAAATAAACTTAATAGAAAACTGATCAGCAATTTATCCATGTTTCCTTTCCTCCTTTCTCATCCTAATATCCCTTCTTTCACTATATAAAACTTTATGTTCCCACTCAAACAATATGCATTTTTCAGTATCTATTGACCTTGAAAAATAAAAAGGTTTATTTGAGGATGGAAGGGAATGTATATGTGAAAGAAAAAAAGCAAGCGCATACATGGAGGTGTTTCATATGGAATTTATTCAGTATGAAGTGAATGGAGCCGTTGCCGAGATTATCTTGAATCGCCCTGATGCCCACCACGCCTTGAATGAACAGATGCTGTCTGAACTGAAGCTAGCGGTTGAAAAGGCGGCTGCAAGCGAGGCGCTCATCGTTCTTCTGAGAGGAACCGGGAAAGGCTTTTCGGCCGGCGGAGATATCCGGATGATGACATCAGAGCATGACCCTGATCAATTTAAGCAGCTGATGGATACGATTGAGGCTGTCACTCTGACGTTATATCAGATGAAGAAAGTAACAATTGCAGCTATTCACGGCGCTGCCGCGGGACTGGGTCTGAGTTTGGCGCTTTGCGCTGACATTGTGCTCGCAGAAAAAAACGCCGTTCTCGCGATGAATTTTATCGGCATTGGCCTTGTTCCGGACGGCGGAGGGCATTATTTGCTGAAGAAAAGAATTGGGGAAGCGAAGGCGAAAAAGCTGATTTGGAGCGGGAAAAAACTTTCCGCCGCGGAAGCCGCCGATATGGGGCTCCTTGACGGGACATTTGCCGGAGGCCCTGCGGAAGGCGCAAGACCCTTTATCGAAACCCTTTTGGCCTCACCTCTTTTGGCGATGATCGAAACGAAAGCCATCTTTCAGAGCCTCCAGCTTGAAGAACTGAAAAAGGTGCTTTCTCTTGAGCGCAGCGCCCAAGAGAAAATGAGAAGGACCAAGGATCACCAAGAAGGAATCCGTGCCTTTTTAGAAAAACGGGAGCCGAAGTTCCAAGTGTAACAGATCAGCCGGAAAGCTGATCATCTGTGAAACAAAATCAGCTTTCCGGCCGCATTGACTAAACGATGGGTATGACTGTGAAGCTCTTTTTCTTTTAAGAGGGCTTTACCATGCGTTTTTGCCGCTTCTTCATTTTTCGCCTCGAATCGCTCGTTTACCAGTGTTTTCCCCGAAGGATCAAAAGCTGTAAGGAAATAATCAGCCATCAGGTTTCCCCTCCATTTTCAAGGTTTATCAGTCTTCTTCATTTATATTCTAAAAAGGAAATCAAAATCCTTTATTATGTTTCCTCCAAAATTAGTATATAATGGGTCAGGGAAGGAGGAGATTCGGTGCTTAAGATTGATCACGTAACGAAGACATTTGGAGATTTTAAAGCTGTTGACGGATTGGACTTAGACATTCCGGAACAGCAAATGTTCGGTCTTTTAGGCGCAAACGGAGCGGGAAAAACGACGACGTTTCGCATGATCCTTGGCTTATTAAGCATTACGGAGGGTTCAATCAGCTGGAAGAGCCGTCCTGTGAATTATAATATCAGCAGCAAAATCGGTTATTTGCCGGAAGAGCGGGGACTTTATCCGAAAATGAAGGTAAAGGATCAGCTCGTCTATCTTGCCAGATTAAAAGGGATGGAGAAGCGGGAGGCTGTAAAAGAGCTCGGCATATGGCTTGAACGCTTCAATATAACAGATTATGAGAATAAGAAGGTAGAAGAGCTTTCGAAGGGAAATCAGCAGAAAATCCAATTCATTTCGGCTGTTTTGCATAAGCCGGAGCTGCTGATTCTTGATGAACCATTTAGCGGCCTTGACCCTGTCAATGTTGAGCTGTTAAAAGAGGCTGTGATTTCTTTGAAAAACAGCGGCGTTTCTATTTTATTTTCTAGCCATCGGATGGAGCATGTGGAGGAGCTATGTGAGAACCTTTGCATACTGCAGAAAGGAAAGCCGGTTGTGCAAGGCAAGCTGAAGGAGATAAAGCGTTCTTTCGGCAAAAAGAATGTCACCATTCACTCCGATGATGATCTGCGTTTTTTGCAGTCTCATGAAGGCATTCTCCAATGGAAGGAAACGGCCGGAGGCGTCAAGCTGCAGATCGCTAATGAAGACATTTCTCAAGAGATCTTTGCTATGCTTCAAGGAAAAGGGTTTATCAGAAAGTTTGAGCTAGAAGAGCCGTCACTGCATGATATTTTTATAGAAAAGGTGGGGGCCGTCTATGAATAAATTTTGGATCATGCTCTCTCATACATACAAAAATAAGATTATGGCTAAATCTTTTATTATTTCGACTGTCATCACAGTACTGCTTGTTTTAGTTGTAACGAATCTGGAGTCGATCATTTCTTTGTTTCAAGGTGATGATGCGAAAGAAAAAATCGCCGTTGTTGATGAAACAAACGAATTATATCCGATTTTCTCGAAGCAGCTGAAAGCGGTGGATACAAACGGTGATCTTGATGTGAAGCAATCAAAGCTATCGGAGGATGAGGCCACAAAGCAAGTCAAAGATGAAACGCTTGATGGCATGCTCATCATCAAACGCGATGAAAAAGGGACCATATCAGGAACATATAAAGCGTTAACGATTTCAGATGAAAGCACGTATCAAACGCTGCAGCAGGCGCTGACGCAAACCAAAACGGCTGTCGGAACGGCGGAGCTCGGCGTTTCGCAGGAAACGATCAGCAGCCTTTATGCGCCTGTTACTGTCGGACAGGAGGCGTTGAAAGAGGGAGCGAAGTCTGAGGAAGAGCTTGGTCAGACAGTAGGGCTTGTTTATATTATGCTGTTCGTCATTTATTTCTCTGTGATTATGTATGCCAGCATGATTGCGATGGAGGTTGCAACCGAAAAATCCTCGCGTGTCATGGAAATCCTGATCTCAAGCATGCCGCCGATTCAGCAGATGTTTGCAAAGCTGCTTGGCATCGGGCTCGTCGGGATCACACAGCTTGCTGTCATTATAGCAGCCGGCTCTCTGTCACTTAAGTTGAACAAAACGAGCGAAACGGCTTCATCTGTCGGCGGATTCCTTAATCTGACCGACGTTTCCGCAACCACTGTCATCTATGCTGTGATTTTCTTTTTGCTTGGCTACTTTTTATACGCAACACTTGCCGCATTTCTCGGCAGTGTCGTCAGCAGAATAGAGGACGTGCAGCAAACGATCACGCCGATGACGCTTTTGGTTGTCGCCGGTTTTATGATCGCGATGTTCGGCTTGAATGCACCTGATGCAGGATTTATTACGGTAACTTCGTTTATTCCGTTTTTTACACCAATGATTATGTTCTTGCGTGTCGGTATGCTTGATATTCCATTCTGGCAGGCTGCTACCGGAATCGGAATCACACTGCTCACCATTGTCATACTGGCTGTCATCGGCGCCAGAATTTACAAGGGCGGTGTGTTGATTTACGGCAATTCAAGCGCGTTTAAAGCGATCAAACAAGCACTTCGTTTAGCGAAAAACTGATAAAAACAGCCTGGGGATTCTCAGGCTGTTTCTTTATTGACAGAACGTGCATTCGTAAGAATTCGATGCTAAAATAAGGGTACTTCATCCTGGAAAGGAGCAGATTGTTGACTGATCTAACCTTTATTCATGCGGCAGATCTACATCTAGACAGCCCGTTTTACGGGGTATCGCATCTGCCGGAACCGATTTTTGCCCGGATTAAAGAAAGCACGTTTGCAAGCGTGAAACATATGATAGATGCCGCAGTGAGAGAAAACGTTGATTTCATTTTGCTGGCGGGGGACCTGTTTGACGAAGCCAATCGAAGCTTAAAGGCGCAGCTCTTTTTGAAAAAACAGTTTGAAAGACTGAGAGAATGCGGGATTTCAGTTTATGTGATCTTTGGGAACCACGATCATCTTGGCGGAGAGTGGACGCCGATTGAGTGGCCTGAGAATGTCCATATTTTTTCGTCCGCAGTTCCTGAAGAAAAATCGTTTTATAAGGAAGGCAGGCGCATAGCAAGCATTTACGGTTTCAGCTATCAGGCCAGAGCCGTGACCGAAAACCAAGCCGCCCGCTATCGGAGGTCGACTGACGCGCCGTTTCATATCGGTATGCTCCATGGCACGCTATCAGGATCTGAAGGACACGATCCGTATTGCCCGTTTACGCATGACGATCTCGTGAAAAGCGGAATGGATTATTGGGCGCTTGGCCATATACATAAACGCCAGATTCTTTCTGCCGAGCACCCGGCAGTCATCTATCCGGGAAACACACAAGCGCGCCATATGAAGGAGACGGGAGATAAAGGCTATTATCTCGTTCATGTGACTAATGGAGATATTTCTTATGAATTTCAGAAAGCGCATGATGTCCTGTGGGAAAAAGTGACAGTTGATGTGACAGAGGCAAAGAATATGACCGCCCTTTTCCGAATGGTTGAGGACGTGTTTTCGAAGCTGCGGATAAAGGGGAGCCCTGTTTGTGTAAGACTAGTATTACAAGGGCGGGCGCCGGAATGGCTGCTGGAGGCGCCGAAAGGCACCTTGGATGAGCTTCTCGAAGCCTTTCAGGAGCAAGAGGCTGAGGAGGAACAATTCGTTTGGCCGCTTTCATTGGACGATGAGACAGAAAATGAAGCAAACCTTACAAACCTTGATCCTTTTTTTGGCGGTTTATTTGCGGACATTGACCGCGGCGATCTGTCAGATGTGCTGGAAGGGCTTGAGCGGCATCCTGTGTACAGAAGGCACGCCGACCGGTTTAGCCAAGAGGAGTTACAGGAAATAAAAGAGCAGGCACAGATTTTATTGAAAAGACAGCTTAAGGTGCTTGAAATATGAGGCGGTGAAAGCTTTGCGAATTAAATCTTTACATATCTACCAATACGGGAAATTTTCCAATCAGACCTTTCACTTTTCCGCCTCGCCTGTCCAATTAATCTACGGATTAAATGAGGCAGGAAAAACGACGATGATGTCATTTATTGAAAGCATGCTGTTTGGTTTTCCGAAAACGAAAAAATATGAACCGAAAACAGGCGGTGTCTATGGCGGTGTTCTTGAAGCTGAACATCCTGAGTATGGGGCTGTGAAAATCGAACGGACGAAAGGGACTGCCGAAAAGCTGAGAGTGTACACAGAAAAAGGCGAAGTGAAGCAAGGAGATTTTTTAAAGCAGCTGTTCCAGGGCACCACAGACAGGGCGCTGTACAAAGCCATTTATTCGTTTGATGTATTCGGGCTGCAGGAAATTCACGCCTTTAATCGGGACAAGATAGGGGAATTTTTGCTGTTTTCCAGCTTGTTTGGCGCTGAAGCCGTATCTAAGCTTGATTCAAAGTTGACAAAGGAAAGCGAAAGGCTCTATAAACCAAACGGGCGAAACCCTCAATTGAATCAGGAACTGGAAACGCTCAAGCAACTGGGAGCAAAGCTGAAACAGGCTGAAGCAGAGGAAGCGGGCTATCATCAGCTTCTTGAGGAAAAAAGAACGCTTGAAGCCCGTCTTGCAGCCGCAGAAACCGAATTGAAAGAGGCGGCAGAACATATCCGAACGATTGAGGGAGCGATTGAGCTGAAGCCGTTGCTAAATGAAAAAGCGGTGCTGGAACAAGCGATGGCACAATATCCGGAACAGGCGGGACAATTTCCGGCTGACGGACTGCATCAGCTGGAAAAATATGAATCTCACCTCCACCCGAAATCCGCACAGCTGGAGGCTCTTCGGGTGAAGATGGCAGAGCTGGACAAACAGATGCAAAAGCTTAATCCGGATAAAGAAATGTTGGCAAAAGAAACGCTGATACAAGAGCTTTCGGCAGCGTTTCATGTGTACCAATCCTATGGAGAACAGCTCGCCGCCATTCAGGCACAGCTGCGCCAGTCATCTGCACAGGCTGCGGCAGGGCTGGAACAGCTCAATAAAACGGATGAAAATGAGCTCCTGAATATGAACTCGTCATATGACTATGAATGGCAGCTTCAGCAGGCGGTGCAGCAATACGTACAGGCAAGAGACAGAAAACGGCAGCTTGATGAGACATTTGAACTTGCCCGGCAAGAGCTGGAAGACGCAGAAAAGGTCGTTCATGCCGCTTCGTCCGCTATCCTTGAAAACAACGAAAGAAAAGATAAAGAAGCGGCTCTTAAAGCATATGATGAAGCACAGGGGCAGTATCAGGAGCAAGCGAAGCTGAGAGAGCAGCTGAGGTTTTTTGAAAGGCAGCAGGCTAAACAGAAAAAGGTTGTCATTGCAGCTGGTATGTTGTTCATCGTTCTCTTTCTGTTGCTTCAGCAATGGATTCCCGCCATAAGTATCGGCGCCGCCCTTATTGTATATTGGCTTGTGTCTGGGAAAAAAACACCGTCTTCCGGAAACAGCCGGGGGATGAGACAGCCAATGACAAACATTACACCGGCAGAAGCCGAAGCACATAGAGAAGCATTATGGGAGGATGACCGCAATAAACAGCATCTTATCACACAGCGGGCAGTGCTTCAGCAAAAAGAGGCGGCGTATGAAAGAGTCATCCAGCAGTTTGAACAGTGGGAAGCCGATATGGCCCCGGCCTTTACACAGGTCGAGTCTTTTATGAAGGAGCTCGGATTCAAGGAAGATCCGTCTTTTTTGCTTGATGCATACAGCTTAATGAAGGATGTCAAAAAAGAAGTGAAGAAAAAGCATGAGCTGACAATTGAAGCAGGCAGGCTGAAAAAGCACCGACGCACATTCGAAGAACGCGTCAGCATGCTTCATCCTGTGAATGAGAGTCAGAACATCTCCATCTCGGACGCCCTGCACACTTTGCGGAAAAACGTTGAACGTGAAAAAGAAATCGCGAAGCAAAAAAAGGCTATTGAAACAGATATTCATTATACAAAGGAGCAGCTGCTGGAGCTGGAGCAAGAAATACAGTATTTTGAAGTACAGATCGAACAGCTATTTGCTGCGGCGGCTGCAAAAGACAGAAATGAGTTTTGCGCCATAGCCGACATCAACAGGCAATTGAAGGATACGGAGAATAAGCTTCATCACATAAACGCACAGCTTGAAGGCGGACAGCCAGAGGAGCTTAAACTGGCGGATTCCAATACGCTTTCTGAATTGAAAAACAAGCAATTAGTTGAGAATGAAAGAAAAGAGCGGCTGGCTGAGGAGATCCAACAGCTTCGCAGCCAAATCGTATTGCTCTTCGTCAAACAGGAACAATTAGAGGCTTCAGGATTGGTCTCAGATCTCAAGCTTCAAACGGAAATGCAAAAAGAGCGTGTAAAAGAAACCGCTAAAAAATGGGCCTCGATCCAAATGATCAAACGGGTGATTCGAAACAAATTGGAACGGCATAAAAAAGTTGAGCTCCCACGCCTTCTGGAGACGGCTGGAGCATTTTTCCGCCCGCTGACTGACGGTAGCTACAAGACGATTTATTTTTCTGAAACGGATGATTCCATTATGGTGATGCATTGTGACGGAACTGTCTATCATGCGGATGAGCTGTCACAAGGGACGTGTGAGCAGCTGTATACAGCGATCCGGTTTGCTCTGGCCGTTACCCGTCAGGATGGGTCAGGGCTTCCGTTCCAGCTTGACGACAGCTTTGTTCATTTTGATCAGGAAAGACTCAAACGTGTATTAGACGTTCTTTATGATTTATCTGAAGGCGGAAGGCAGATTTTGTATTTTACATGCCATGCCCATGTGAAAGATGCATTTCAAAGCAGCCAAATCATTCATTTGGTGTCATAAAAGAGGTTCTATAGCTGTAAAACGGTATGTGATATACTGGTATTATGTAAGATACGGAGGGAGCTTTAATAGAATGGCTAAAGGGATTATGCTACATGAGGTTGGCGAACAGGTGGACCAATATCTATTGATTAAATCCTCGACGAAAGGGATTGCCAGCAATGGAAAACCGTTTTTAACGCTGATGCTGCAAGACCAGTCAGGTGATATTGAAGCGAAGCTGTGGGATGCCAAGCAAAGTGATGAAGTGACCTACGCGCCGCAGACGATTGTGAAGGTTGTGGGGGATGTCCACCATTACCGCGGGCGCAACCAGCTGAAGCTGAGAAATATCAGACCGGTGAGCGAGCATGAAAACGTCAATATTGATGATTTTTTAGAAACCGCGCCGATTCCGAAAAATGAAATGATGGATACCATCACTCAATATATATTTGAAATGAAAAATTCGAATATCCAACGGATCACAAGATTTTTAGTCAAAAAACACGAAACTGAATTTATGGATTATCCGGCGGCTACGAAAAACCACCATGAGTTTGTCTCAGGTTTAGCGTATCATGTTGTCTCTATGCTGAATCTGGCGAAATCCATTGCAGATTTATATCCGTCTCTTGACCGCGATCTGCTTTATGCCGGCGTTATCCTGCATGATCTCGGTAAAGTCAAAGAGCTGTCCGGCCCTGTTTCCACTTCGTATACGGTCGAAGGCAATTTGCTCGGCCATATTTCGATTATGGTCACAGAGCTGTCAAAAGCGGCTGAGGAGCTTCAAATCGATTCTGAAGAGGTGTTAATTCTTCAGCACTTGATTTTGAGTCATCACGGCAAAGCAGAATGGGGCAGCCCGAAACCGCCGATGGTGAAAGAAGCGGAAATTTTACACTATATCGACAACCTGGATGCAAAAATGAATATGATGGACAGAGCGCTTGAGCGCGTGAAGCCGGGTGAATACACTGAACGTGTATTTGCACTGGAAAACCGTTCCTTTTATAAACCGACTTTTCATAAATAATCGTAAAAGGACTGATGCTGAAACATTCAGGTCAGTCCTTTTTTATGCGCTTTTGCCGCTCATAACTCGTCTCATTCCCGCATATGGTTAAGAATAAAGAATCTATGCAAAAAGGGGGAGGAGCCCGTGTTATTTTTTCCATGGTGGGTGTATCTTTGTATTGTAGGCATCATTTTCAGTGCATATAAACTTGTGGCGGCAGCCAAAGAGGAAGAACAAGTAGACCAGTCTTTTATTGAAAAAGAAGGGCAGATTTATATGGAGAGAATGGAAAAGGAGAGAGAGCGCCGCAGTTCTCAACAGCATGATGAAGAAAATCCAAACCATTCCATCGCATAAAAAAGCTGTGCAGCTCAATGAGCCTGCACAGCTTTTTTATTATTTAGAACTGCTGCTTGTTGAAGACGTGTTAAATGTGTCTTTCAGGTCTTTATCCTTCACTTCAACGTCAGCTTTTTTCATGACTTTTTGAACAGCTTCTTGGACAGCTGTGGTGTCATTTAGTTTTTGTTCAAGAACTTCGGATTTCAGTTCTTTTTTCATATCATCGTATTTGCCGCGTTCTTCAGTCTTTTTAATAATGTGGTAGCCGTATTGTGTTTTGACAGGATCACTGACTTCACCTGTTTTTAATTTGAATGCAGCTTTGCTGAATTCAGCCACCATACCGTCTTTTGCGAACCAGCCAAGGTCCCCGCCTTGTGAAGCAGAATTGTCTGTAGAGTATTCTTTCGCAAGGTCTTCGAATTTCTCACCTTTTTTCAGCTTTTTCTCTACTTCTTCAGCTGTTTTTTTATCAGCGACAAGGATGTGGCTTGCACGGATTTTGTCTTTTAAGCCTTCCCAGTACTCTTTAGTATCAGCATCTGTTACTTTGATGTTATCTTTAGCTGCCTTTTGTGTCAGCAATTCATATTTTACTTGCTCTTTAAGGTAATCCTTGCCATATTGCTCCTCGAGAGCAGTATATTGATCGCCAAGCTGTGTTTTGTATTCTTTTAGCTTGTTGTCAATTTCTTTATCTGTAACTTTATATTTCTTGTCTAATACTTTTTCTTGCACCAGCTGTGTCAGGACGCTTGCACCAGCTGTTTTCTTCATGTTTGTGTAAAGCTCGCCTTTTGTTACATCGCCTGCGTCTGTTTTTGCGATGACTTCTTTGTCGCCGCTGCTGCAAGCACTGAGAGCGAGGATGCTTGTAGCAGTGATAGCTGCTATTGCGATTTTCTTCATTGTTTTCAAACACTCCTAATCATTCCAAATTAAATTACCTATGCGTATCATAACATATTGTGGCTTTCTGTAAAAAGATTTTAAATAAAGGGCATTCGTCTAGTCAAACTTTTGCTGATGGCATACTTATATATTGATCAAGAAAAGGAGGTATGTAACATGAGCGGAGGATACTCTAACGGATTCGCGCTGCTTGTAGTACTGTTCATTTTGCTTATCATCGTAGGTGCAGCTTACATCTACTAAGCAGCCCGGGGATCGCTTGCAAGATAAGCGATCCTTTATTTTCACTAGCGCCTAATCGTTTCAAACATGAATTGCATAAGATGTAATTGGTAAATAAAGCTTTTTACAGGAGGTGCTTTTTAAGATGGGTGAAGTATTTGCAGGCGGATTCGCTTTATTGGTTGTGTTATTTATTTTATTGATTATCATCGGCGCTTCTTGGCTGTACTAATCAAAATAAAAAAGCATAGCTGCTGAATCAGCAGCTATGCTTTCTTTCGTATTTACACTGTAAAGGAGATCTCCACAAACGAAGAGATCAGTAAAATTAATATAGATACGTTAATAAATCGGAATACCTTATCTTGCCGCTCTTCAGGAATCTCTCTGACAAGGCATAATGTATTGGTGAGCCTGTTTATGAAATATAAAATAAACACGGCAGCCACGATAAAATAGAATAAAATGATGGGAGATTCCCCCTCTCTCTGAACTGTCCCATATTACATTACCAAATATTTATCAAAAAAGATAGAATACAAATTGAAAAATCGCCACTAGCGCCAAGGTTTAGCTACTTTTCAACAAGAATATCCAAGCCGTCTGCTTCCTGATCAATGAAAGCGGCTTTCGGCGCTTTTATCAGCTTGAGAGCCAGCAAGAAGTCAGGCAGACAGTAGCCGGCATGAATACCCGAAATCATGCAGAAATAATGGGCGTGATTCGGAAAAGCCAGCGCGGCGTAAAACAGTACAGGCGTAATCAGCAAGAACGGGCTTACGAGTGAAATCAGCATGGTTGTTTTTGGTATTCGTTTCCATGTGCGCATGCGTAGTATATAAAACTTTTTTTCTATTTTTCTTTTTTTGCAGATGATTGGCAGGACATGGATGACTTTATGTACAAATAAAATAACGACGAGCAAACCGCCGAATAAAGGTACATATGCATCGCTTAAGCTTGTGCCAGGCCGCAGCAGCTCAAATGCTAAAAAGGTAGATATAAAAACCAAAATCATAAAACATACAGCAGTTAATATTATGCGAACGGCACCATAATCCTTCATGAGATTTATGGTCTTCCAGCAATTCATCAAAGTCATCCTTCCATACATCTTGAATAGAATCTCAAAATAATTTACTCCTCCCAAGAGAAAAAATCAATGCTTTTTTAAGAAAAAATATCATCCGGCAGGTATTTTTTTGAAACAAGCAAACAAACTGCGAAATATGGGGTTAGAACTTTCTTCTCAGTGAATTATCAGCTAAAATAAGATTAAAGATAGAAAGAAGTGGTGTGGATGGATTCGATGGATCATCGCATTAAGCGATTAGAATATTACATACAATTATTAGTGAAAACAGTAGATATGGACAGGTACCCCTTCTATGCGCTTCTCATTGATAAAGGGCTGAGCAGAGAAGAAGGGGAAGAAGTTATGAGGATATGCGATGAATTGTCGGAAGAGCTGGCAACACAAAAAGCGCAAGGATTTGTAACCTTCGATAAGCTCCTTGCGCTTTTTGCCGGACAGCTGAATGAAAAGTTAGATGTTCATGAAACGATTTTTGCCCTGTATGAGCAGGGGCTTTATCAAGAGCTGATGGAAGTCTTTATCGACATCATGAAGCACTTTGATTAACTGTTTACAGGTTCGAGCTCTTCTGCCGGTTTATCCGCCGCACTGTCCTTTGCTTTTTTCTTCAGTTTTCCGTTTGCGCTTTCAAAGTCATTGTCAATATTGGTGAGTGACGTTTCGAAAATTTCCATAAAATCATCGCCGTAGATATGGCGTATCATACACATCATTTCAGCCACTTCAGGGAATTTTCCGAATAAATGATATAGAGGCTGTGACCCTTTAAAAACCGCGTTGCGTGTCGGATCAAATTCCTCAAGCAAGCTCCAGAATACCTCAGTGCCTTCCTCAGTCAATTGGACGTATGTGTTCCGTTTATCATTCAGCCGTTTGGAGAACCTTAAATATCCTCGTTCTTCCAGCTTTTTTGAAAAGTTGAATGCGGTTGATACATGCATGACCCCGAATTTCGCGATCTCAGAAATGGAAGCTCCATTCAATTGATACGCAATCCATAAAATATGATGCTCATTAATATTCAGATCATACGGTTTGAGCCACTGCTGCCAATCCTTCTCGATCGATTTCCAAAGAGCCTTGCTAAGCTGAGCCATTTTCTGGGTGAAGACAAGAGCCTCTTTCACATCATAGGGCGGTTCCACTCGATTCATTACGTCACCTGCTTCTCTTTTTCTTTTACTCTATTATGCCAATAAAATAAAGATTAATAAAGATGAAAATGTAAGAATTTTTTAATAAATTCACAATCCATTGCGGTGAGAGGCTTTTTCGGCAAAAAAAAATACGGGTCCAATTTTGGCCCGCATTTTTTTCTTTAGAATAGGATATTAGTTTTGTAAGGTTTTCTCCAGCTGTCTGATTTTCTCTTCAATATCAGCGATTTCTTTTTGCAGATCCTGCTGGTGAGGCTTGATCTCTTCCTGCCATTTTTTAATTGACGTTTGGAGCTCGCCGCTCACGTCTTTAATGACATCTGTACTTTCTTTTGCCGCTTTGATCAGCTGGTCTTTTAAAGCAAGCCCGTCTGATTTTAAGCGTTTGATCGTTTCTTCGAAAGAATCATAATTGGTTTTCATTTTTTCACGCAGCTGCTTTCCTGAGGAAGGTGCAGAAAGAAGAACTGCTGCTCCTCCGATGATGCCGCCTACGAATAGTCCTGTTAATAGGGAACGTCCGTCCGCCATTACAATCACCCCGTCTTTTTCTTGAAAATAGGATTCATTCAGCATATTTCATTTTTGTTGAAAGCCTGAACTTCTATACATAGCTTGCTTTATTTTAGCATATTTTTTAAGTGAAAAGGAGGGAGAAGGTTGTCTGTCTTTATGATTGTGTTATCCTGCATCACCCTTGCCTTCGCTTCAGGCGCTGTTTACTATATCAGACTTCTCAGCCAGGCTGCTTCTTATCCGCCCAAAAGGGTCATCCGGCAGAAAGCGCTTGTTTGTTCAACCGGAACCGCCTTTACACTATGTCTTATCTTTTTCACAAAACTCTTCGCTTAAAACATGCTGACATGCTGCGGGCTCTCTGTTCTAAAAAAACCTCTCCCGGAAGCGGAAGAGGTTTTGTGTGACAATTATTTAGCAGCTTCCATAAAGCTCGAACGTCTTAAAATGGTTTGGACAATCGGATAAATTATGATCATTGCAATTGTATTCAGCACAGTTGCCGGCAGAACAACAGCTGCGAACAGTGCGGCAAAACCGCCAGGCAAACCGACGATCAATAAAGCTGACGATAAAAATACAATTCCCGATAAGATGGTCCCGATCGCTGTCAGCACAGCGGCTGCACCTGTTTTCTGGCTCTTTCTGAACAAGAGGAACAGGATGAAGAACAGAAACGCGGACACGGGTTTATCGATGATGTTAGGAATCTGTCCGGCTGGAAATGCGGTTGTAAGCGCGGAGATGATTCCGGTCACAATCCCGATGACGAGTACGTTTTGCACCCGCGGGAACAGAAGGATGCCCATGAACATCATGATCAGCATCATATCTGGTTTCATGCCGCCTAAAAAGGGCGGAATAATGGAATGAAGCGCTGCGCCGATTGCGGCAAACAGAGCCATAATGACTAACTCTTTTGTTTTCATATCTATGCTCTCCTCTGCTAAGCTTTTTGCCCTCCAATAATATGCTCGTCATTTATTGCGAAGGCTTAAGAATGTGATATGCAAACAGTATATCAAACGGATCGTTTGCATAGCCAGACTTTTTACTCATTTTCTTGCTGGAATTTCTTCATGAACGCAGCTAATTTTTCACAGTCTTCGAGAGACACCGCGTTATAAATAGAAGCACGGCAGCCTCCTACCGAACGGTGTCCGCCAAGGCCGATCATTTTTGCTTCTTTTGCTTCCTGAACAAATGTTTTCGTTAATTCGTCATCACGAAGCGTAAAGGTAACATTCATGCGTGAGCGGCTGTCCGTTCTGGCATGGCCTTTATAGAATCCGTTGCTTTCATCAATGCAGCTGTAAAGAACTTGAGCTTTTTGCTCATTGCGCTGTTCTGCAGCTTCTACACCGCCGTTTTCCTTCAGCCATTCCAGAACAAGGCTCAGCATATAAATCGCAAATGTCGGCGGAGTGTTGTAGAGTGAGTCCGCTTTGACATGCGTTGAATATTTCAGGATTTTTGGAACGTTCGCATTTTCATTCTGCAGCCAAGTTTTTTTCATGATGACAACTGTCACGCCGGAAGGGCCGAGGTTCTTTTGAGCGCCTCCGTAAATCACGTCAAACTTGGACACATCAATTTTTCTGCTTAAAATATCGCTTGACATGTCAGCGACGAGCGGAATAGGGGAATTCGGGAATTCCTGCCACTGTGTGCCGAAAATCGTATTGTTGGACGTGATATGTAAATACGCGCCGTCTTTTACATCCGTAAGTTCAATCTCCGGAATGTAGCTGTAATGATCTCCTTCACTTGTAGCTGTTACAGAGGTGTTCCCGAACAGCTTTGCTTCAGCGAGGGCTTTTTCGGACCAAGCCCCTGTCATCACAAAATGCGCGGTTTTTTCAGGTGTTAAAAAGTTCATTGGAAGCATTGAGAATTGAAGGCTTGCCCCGCCTTGAAGAAACAAAATATCGTAATCTTCCGGGATGCCCATCAGTTCAGTTAAGAGACTTTTCGCTTTTTGGTGCACCGCTTCATACTCTTTGCTGCGGTGGGAAAGCTCCATAACAGACATGCCGGATGTGTTAAAATCAATAAATTCTTTCTGTGCTTTTTGCAGAACTTCCAATGGCAGCGCTGCAGGACCTGCGTTAAAATTCGTTGTACGTTCCATCATGATCTCTCCCTGTTTTCCACGTTAATGTATAAAATAATACAATTATCCTATCACAAAAATTCAGTTTTTTGATAAAAAATTAGAATAATCAAAAGAAATTGACGGATGTTTGCGAAATGTTCACAAATAAAATAACCTCATCTTATGATGAGGCCAGGCGTTTTGCGATAGAGGAAGAGATGTTCTGCAGATCCTCCGGTTTGTAATCATCAGCATGTGTTTTCCAAACCGCTCCGAATCCATCTCCTTTTCCGTAGCGCGGGATAATATGCATATGGTAATGGAAAACAGATTGTCCTGCTTTTTCGCCGTTATTGTTCAGCGTATTTAAGCCGATCGGTTCAAATTCATCCCGAATAGCGCGGGCGATTTTCGGAACGGCGTGAAAATATTGTTTTGCTAATTCATCCGTAAACTCATACACATTTTCGATATGTGTTTTCGGAATGACAAGTGTATGACCCTTTGTCACTTGGCTGATATCAAGAAAGGCCAGTACATGCTCATCTTCATACACCTTAGCGGACGGAATGTCGCCGGCGATAATTTTACAAAAGATGCAATTCTCTTCACAATGCATGAGGGTTCCTCCTTATGAAATTGTTTAATATGTATACACTCATCGTACCACAGAAATGCAGAAAATAGAAAACAGGATGAACGGCAAGCGTTCACCCTGAATGCAGAGGAAGAGCTTATATGAAGAAAATGTGATATGCCTTTGGTAAGCACCTCATTTGTCAATAAAATGAAGACTTGTTTAATGCCTAACGATTCCTGCGATAAACACCTCATTTGACAATTTGCTTCATAGATGAAGAATTCATCAATTCAGTGAAGAGAAATGGTTTCAGCATTGGACATGTTTATTTTCTATCCAACTGTATCTAAGACGTCTTTGACAAACACCTCATTTTTCAGTTGATATGCTTTTCCTCTACGACCATTATGATGTCCAGAAACCTGTCTCTTTATGACAGCAAATTCATCATTTGTTAAAAGGGAATTGTTTCAAATCAGGCCTTGTTTTTGGTACTATGAAGAAAAACAATATAAGGGGAGAAACTATGTCTCTGCTATCGGTAAAAGACTTAACCGGCGGATATACTAGAAATCCGGTTTTAAAAAACGTATCATTCACCCTTGAACCGAATCAAATTGTCGGCTTAATCGGGCTGAACGGTGCAGGTAAAAGTACAACCATCAGACATATCATCGGGCTGATGGACCCGCATAAAGGTTCAATCGAATTAAACGGAAAAACCTTTGCTGAGGATCCGGAAGGCTACCGTTCACAATTCACCTATATACCTGAAACACCTGTTTTATATGAAGAGCTGACGCTGATGGAGCATTTAGAATTAACAGCCATGGCATACGGCCTGTCAAAAGAAACGATGGAGAAAAGGCTGCCGCCGCTTTTAAAGGAATTCCGAATGGAAAAGAGGCTGAAGTGGTTCCCGGCTCATTTTTCTAAAGGAATGAAGCAGAAGGTTATGATCATGTGCGCATTTTTGGCAGAGCCCGCACTCTACATTATTGATGAGCCTTTTCTAGGGCTTGATCCGCTTGCGATTAACGCGCTGCTTGAGCGGATGAATGAAGCGAAAAAAGGCGGGGCGAGCGTGCTGATGTCAACGCACATTTTGGCAACGGCAGAACGTTATTGTGATTCGTTTATTATTTTACATAACGGCGAGGTGCGGGCACGCGGCACGCTGTCTGAGCTCAGAGAGCAGTTTGGAATGAAGGAAGCGGCGCTGGACGATTTGTATCTTGAGCTCACAAAGGAAGACGCTGGCCATGAATAATATGCTTGATATTTGGCAGTCGCGGCTGCAGGAGCATATCAAAGAAACAAGAACGTACATGAAATATATGCTCAACGATCACCTCGTCATTGTTTTGATCTTTTTTCTCGCGGGCGCTGCAAGCTGGTACAGCAAATGGATACGGGACATTCCTGCTCACTTTCCGTCCTTCTGGGTGATGGCCGTGCTGTTTTCACTCGTGTTGACAAGCTCTTATGTGCGGACGCTTTTGAAGGAGGCTGACCTTGTCTTCTTATTGCCGCTTGAAGCAAAAATGGAGCCTTACTTGAAGCAGGCGTTTGTTTACAGCTATGTGTCTCAGCTGTTTCCGCTGATTGCATTGAGCATTGTTGCAATGCCGCTATATTTCGCTGTTGCACCGGGAGCTTCGCTTGTATCGTATGCGGCAGTCTTTATCCAGCTTTTGCTGCTGAAAGCGTGGAATCAGTTGATGGAATGGCGTACAACCTTCCAGAATGACCGAAGCATGAAACGGATGGATGTGATCATTCGCTTTGCGGCGAATACGCTCGTTCTTTATTTTGTTTTCCAATCTGTTTATATGTATGCTCTTGTGGTCTATGTCATTATGGCTGCTCTTTATCTGTATATGGCTTCGGCAGCAAAACGGAAAACGTTTAAATGGGAGAGCCATATTGAGTCCGAATTGAGACGCAAGCAGCGTTTCTATCGGATTGCCAACTTGTTCACTGATGTGCCGCATTTACGAAAGCAAGCGAAACGCAGAGCGTATCTTGACTTTTTGCTGCGGCTCGTGCCGTTTGAACAGCGCAAAACGTTTGCCTACATGTTCACCCGCGCCTTTTTGCGTTCAAGTGATTATTTGGGGATTCTCGTCAGATTAACGGTCATTTTCGCGCTGATCATTATGTATGTGTCGGCAAGCCCGCTCATTGCAGGGGTTTTGACTGTGTTTACCATTTTCATTACGGGCATTCAGCTCCTGCCGCTGTTCGGCCACTTTGACCATCTTGCGCTTCAAGAGCTTTATCCTGTGAAAAAAGAAACAAAGCGGAAAAGCTATTTCTCTCTATTAAAAACTGCACTTACCGTTCAAGCGCTGCTGATATCCGCTGCATCTGCCTATGCTGCCGGCTTGACAGGTTTTCTTTATGCGCTGATTGGTTCTGCCGTTCTGATTTTTGTTGTTCTGCCGTCTTATATGACAACAAGACTGAAAAAACATGGAAAGCTGTGAGCTAAAAAAAGGGGTAGGTCAAATGACAGACAATCAGCAGCTGATGCAGGAAGCCCTTCAATGGAAAATGCATTTTTTGCGGAAGGATTCCATGTTTGAACGCTTTTCGAAGCGTGTGCAAACGAAGGTGAATGAGCGGATTCCTGAAAAAATCCATACGGTCGTCACTGAGAGCGTGAAAAAAATGGTGGAAGCGACGATGGCCGGCTCCAATATCATCACCTATAAGAAGGATACAAGCGAACTTTCGCTCAGTGAAAAAAACGAACTAGCGAAAAAAACGGTTGCTTCTTATCAGAAGGTGGCGGCTGCTGAGGGAGTCGGCACCGGAGCGGGCGGCATTTTTTTAGGTATTGCCGATTTCCCGCTGCTGCTTTCGATTAAGATGAAGTGTTTATTTACCTTATCCTCAATTTATGGCTTTGATGTGAAGGATCCACAAGAAAGAATGTTCTTGCTGGTTGTATTTCAGCTTGCGTTTTCGAGTGATGACTGCCGCAAATCACTTTTTTCTGTCGTCGACAATTGGGAGACGGAGAAAAAGAGCATTGATTGGAGGGTGTTCCAGCAGGAATATCGTGATTATATCGATGTCGTGAAGCTTTTTCAGCTTTTGCCGGGTGTTGGAGCAGCAGTCGGCGGAATTGCCAATTATAAGCTGCTGGCTCAGCTTGGAGAGACGGCAAGACACGTTTTTCACCTGAGAATAGTAAAGGAAACAGCCGGAGAATAAGCACTCCGGCTGTTTTTTATAGCTTATGATAGGTAATCGCGGCGCCCGCAAGGACCTTGGCCGCAGTCAGCATCGCTTTTTCATTGATATCAAATTTCGGATGATGGTGGGAATAGACGCGCTCTGGCTGTTCAGGAGCGGCCCCTGTAAAGAAAAAGGTGCCTTTGACGTTTTGTAAGTAATAAGCAAAATCCTCGCCGCCCATTTGCGGTTCTCCGTCAATGACCTGCTGAACGCCCTCCGTGTTCTTTGCGATGCTGACCAAGTGGCCCGTTTCTGCTGGATGATTCACAACCGCCGGATAGCCCCGTTCATAGTTGTACTCATAGGATGCACCGTGCATGCTGCACACGCCTTTTACAACTGCTTCAATTTCTTTCTCCAGAATGGTACGGACATTTTCGTCAAAAGAACGCGCTGTACCGATGAGTGCCGCTTGGTCTGCGATGACATTAAACGGGTTGTCGGCGATGAACGAGCCGGTCGAAATGACGGCGGATTGAATCGGGTTGACTTTGCGGCTGACAATGTGCTGCAAAGAGGAAACAATTTGCGAGCCAATCAGGACGGCGTCTTTTGTATCATGCGGATGAGCGCCGTGGCCGCCCTTCCCGAGGATTTTTATCGTGAATCGGTCCGCCGCCGCCATCACGGCGCCGGGGCGGCAGAGAATGGTTCCGAGCGGCTCAGTCGCCCAAAGATGCGTGCCGAATATCACATCCGCGTTTTCGAGACAGCCGTCATCAATCATTGGCTTTGCGCCTCCCGGATAATATTCTTCCGCATGCTGGTGGATCATCACAAATGTTCCCTTCAGCTCATGTCTGTTTTGGTGAAGGACCTTCCCCACTGCGAGAAGAGCTGCCGTATGGCCGTCATGGCCGCATGCGTGCATGACACCGGGCACTTTGGAGGCGTAAGGAACATCTTTTTCATCTTGAATGGGGAGGGCGTCAAAGTCGGCCCGCAAAGCGACGGTGGGGCCTGGTTCGCTTCCTTCTATATATGCTAAAATCCCTCTGCCGCCCACGTTCGTGCGGATCGGGACTCCTAATGATTCATAATAGGAAGCAATAAATGCGGCGGTTTTTTCTTCTTGAAACGAGAGTTCAGGATACATATGAAAATGGCGCCTGATCTCGACCATTTCTTCAAAACAGCTGTCGAGCTGTTTGTTTATCTCTTTCTGCAGTGTGGATATGGACAAAGCCGCTTCCCCCTTTTTCTATGCTATTCCATGATTGTATATAAAAAGTCTGAATATTTCAACTCGTTGTATTTCAAAGCAACATCATGGCTGCGATGGTTGTCACTGAAAGGCCAATTGCGACGGGAATAAAGTTTTTTCTGGCAAGCTCAAAAGGATCAACTTTGCAAATGGCCGCTGCGGGGATCAGCGCCCATGGGACCAGTGTTCCGCCGCCCACCCAGATGGCAGATATTTGGCCGAGCGCGGTCAGAACGGCGGGATCAGTATGAAGAGCGGACGAAAAGAGCTTGGCGATAGAGCCGGCGAGAGAAATGCCTGAAAACCCTGATCCGTCGAGGCCGGTTATGGCTCCGGCGGCAGTTAATGCAGCAGCGGCAAGCTCCTTTGACATGGGCATCATGTGGGATAAAGCTATGCCGAGATCATTGACAATTCCGTGGGAGCCTTTAGGGAGTGAAGTGCCGAGTATGTTTTTATAGCCTGAGTCGCCAAGATAAAAGAAAGCGGCAATCGGGATGACGGGGCCGAAAACCTTAAAGCCGAACTGGAATCCATCAATAAAATAACCGGTGATTTTTTCAAGCCCTTTTTGCTTATACACGAGAAAATGAACGATCAGGAGGATGCAGATTGCAGACCCGCCAATTAACGCGGTCGCATCATTTCCCTGTAGGTTAAATAAGAGCATGCAGGCAATATCCGCAAGAAAGACAAGCGGAATCAAAAAAGCCAGTATAGATCGCAGGCGTTTTGGCAAGTACAGCGAGGTGTCTTGTTCGCCAGAATGTACAGGGGAAAAAGAAGCTGGATCCAGCTTCTTTTTGCGTTCGCGCTGAATCATGATAAATGCTGCGGTTGTTGTGGTCACGCCCATAATCAGCACAAGGGGAATACTCGCTGAGATGACATCACCGACTGGAATGCCTGCTGCATCCGCTGTCAGCTTTGGTGCCGCCTGAATGACAAAGTCTCCAGACAGAGCGAAACCGTGTCCGAATAAGTTCATGGCCATGGCGGCGGCAATAGGCGGCAAACCGGCACGGGTGGCTGCTGGGAGCAGGACGGCGCCGATCAAAGCGACACCTGGAGAAGGCCAGAAGAAGAGAGAAATGGCGAACATCAGGCCGCCAATCAGCCAGTAGGCAGTCACAGGACCTTTCACAAGGCTTGCAAAGGGAGAAATCATCGCTTCATTTATCCCTGTTTTTGTTAACAATTCACTCATCGAAACGATAAAACAAATGATGAAAATCGTGGGGAGCAGTTCGCCGGCCGCGTAGATAAAGCTGTGGAATAAACTGCTGACAGAAGCTGAAAGTGAATGGCTGGCCCATAGCGATATGATAAAAATGCCAAATAAGGAAATAAAGGTCGTATCTTTCCGCAGCAGCATAAATAGGATAATCGCCCCGATAAAAAACACATACAGAACATGGACAGACAAAATCCCGACTTCCATCATTGATCACTCCTTCCGCTTCCTACAGATTATTCATAGGCGGGCGGAAGGTGCCGGGACAGAAGCGTCCGTTCGCAGATATTACTTCAGATAGACATGAATATGTTTTAGCTGCTCGATCAACTCGTGCTTCAATACTTTTTTAGCCTGCTGCTGATGCTGCGGGTAGCATTCGGGTGAAAAAATAACGGCACCGGCAGCGAGCCAGTTTTTTCGGTAGGCGATTATACTTTCCGAAGGTTCTAAATATGAACCGTCCTCACGCATCATTTCATAATCGTCGAATCCGAATTGGAAGCCGCAGCACGAGCAGATTTCATAAGAGTGATTCCCTTGATCATCATATGCCGGTTCTGTCAGCCCTTTAAACCCGCAGACTGGGCAAATATATTTCATCTAGCTTCCTCCCTTTCGCATAAAAAAGCTGCCGGACATGCCGGCAGCTATTCGACAGCGGAATATGTGGTGACATACGAAGGCCGGGAAAAGATCGACGTTGTGTCAATTCCGGCAGACGTGCCGCGTTTTTTGTGGGCTTCTTTGTATGAATCGGACTGCTGCCAATCTTGAAAGGCTCTTTCCGTTTCCCACAAGGTGAGAATGACATAGGTGTCACTGTCAAGCGGACGGAGCACGCGAATCGCTTCAAAACCGGGCTCGTTTTCGACTTTACCTGCTCTGTTTTTAAATTTGTTTTCAAACAGCGGACGTCCTTCCTGAGTGACGGCAATATTGTTCAATACTGCAAAACCGGGATGCTTTATCTCTCCGACTTGGTCAATCACTTCATAAGCGTGGGGTGCCTGGAAAACCGTATCTCCGCTTGTTTCGTGGATCAAAATCGCGTTTTCCTGTCCCTGCATCAAAAGGATATTTTCCGAGGGATGCTTCTTTACGATCGTTTTTAAAAAATCGGCTGTCCCATATGTAATATAAACCTTCATATCAGCCACCTCCTGCTTGCTAGTATATCAAAACAATGGTATAAGTTTCTATTGGCGAGTGCTTCGAACATAATTCCAAACAATTTTTCCCATACTACCTTTAGAAAGGCGAGGTGAGTTCATGTTTAAGATAAAGAAAAAGAAACTTTTCATTCCCATCATTATTTTAGTGTTAACTGCTTTTCTCGCTTTAATAGGATATATTTCAATCATTTTTCTCGGTCATTATGTCATAGATGAAAAGAAGCTGATCCTTCATGCATCTTCAAAAATTGTGGATCAAAACGGGGATGAGGTCGCAAGTCTGTATACAGAAAATCGTGAACCGGTCTCTATCAATGAAATTCCGAAAGAGGTCAGAGAAGCGTTTATCGCAGTGGAAGATAAGAGATTTTATGAACACCACGGTATCGATGTGAAATCTGTTGGAAGGGCAGTGTACCGCGATATATTAGCAGGCGGAAAGGTGGAAGGCGGAAGCACGATCACCCAGCAGCTTGCCAAAAATATTTTTCTGACACATGACAAAACGTTTTTAAGAAAAACAAAAGAAGTGATCATTGCGATCAATCTTGAACGGGATTACAGCAAGGACAAGCTGCTGGAAATGTATTTGAACCAGCTTTACTTCGGACATGGAGTCTACGGCATACAAGCGGCGTCCCACTATTATTTTAATAAAGAAGTAAAAGATTTAACTGTATCCGAAGGTGCGGTTTTGGCCGCTATTCCGAAGGCGCCTTCTACGTATTCTCCGGTTTTGCATCCTGATAAAAGTAAGGAGCGGCGTGATACGATTCTTGGCATGATGAATGACCAAGGCTACATCAGTGCAAAAGAGGCTGTCAGCGCGCAGGGGAGGACGCTCGGGCTGAACGTGAAGAAACAGTCGGAAACACCTTGGTTTGACAGCTATATTGACCTTGTGATTGAAGAGGCGGAGGACAAGTACTCGATTTCCGGTGAGCAGCTCCTTCAAGGCGGATTCACGATCAAGGTGCCGCTTGATTCGAAGCTGCAAAAGACGGCTTATCAGGTGATGAAGCAGGTAAGCTATTATCCCGGAACAGATCAGAATGCCGAAGGAAGCGCGGTCTTTATCAATAACAAGACAGGCGGTGTGGAAGCGGCGATCGGCGGAAGAGATTACACATCTAAAGGGTATAACCGTGTCACAGCTGCCCGCCAGCCGGGTTCCACATTTAAGCCGCTTGCAGTATACGGACCGGCGATGCAAGAAAAGAAATTTAAGCCCTACTCTCTATTGAAGGATGAGCTGCAATCCTACGATGATTATACGCCGAAAAACTATGACAGCCAATATGAGGGCGAAGTCACCATGTCTGACGCCATTACGTACAGCAAAAACGCGCCGGCTGTCTGGACGTTGAATGAAATCGGCGTCGAAACAGGAAAATCTTATTTGAAAGCAAACGGCATTGATATCCCTGATGAAGGGCTTGCTCTCGCTCTAGGCGGCTTGGAAAAAGGCGTTTCGCCGCTCCAGCTTGCCGGCGCATTTCATACGTTTGCCGCGAATGGAACGTATACTGAACCGTACTTTATTTCCAGCATAAAGGATGAAGACGGAGAAACAATAGCCGAACATAAAGAAGAAGGAAAGCGGGTATTCAGCAAGCAAACGTCCTGGAATATGACGAGAATGCTGCAGCAGGTGGTCAAAAAGGGAACGGCAACGTCCGGCACTTATCACGGCGACCTGGCGGGAAAAACAGGCTCTACTTCTTATACTGGCGTCTCCGGAGCGACTAAGGATGCCTGGTTTGCAGGCTATACACCGAAAATAACCGGAGCTGTCTGGATGGGCTATGACAAAACGGATCAAAGTCATTATTTAAAAGGCGGCAGTGCGTATTCAACAAGACTGTTTAAGGATATTTTGACACAGGCTGGAGAAACCGGTTCTGTGTTTACGAAGCCTAAAAACGTCAAAGAACTGGAAAGCCCGATAAAGCTGGAGCCAGTCAAAATGCTGAAAGCAGATTACACATTTAAAGCTGCGGGGCTCTTTACCATTGAATTAAAATGGGACGCTCAAGAGGATGACCGGGCCGTATACAGAATTTATGTAAATAAGGACGGCAAGGAGACGCTTCTTGATTCAGTTGAAGGAAAGGGAAACTATGAAATCCCTTATGCCAACTTGTTTTCGGGCGCTTCTTATAAAATTGTGCCTTATAATACACAGACAAAGAGAGAAGGGGAAGGAACCGATTACGTTCAGCCTAAATTGTTTTCCTCGTAATGGAATTCGGCGATTTTTTGAACTTTAAGCCTCACTTCTATACCATTTGCCTAAAACAAGGTATAGTGTAATAAGTCAAGAAATACGAACGTATGGTTGCAGTATGAAAGGTGGAAATCAGATGAGTAAACGAGAAACGTTTAACGAGACGTTTTTAAAAGCAGCACGGGGAGAAAAAGCGGATCACACGCCTGTATGGTATATGAGACAAGCAGGGCGATCACAGCCGGAATACCGTAAGCTGAAGGAAAAGTACGGATTGTTTGACATTACACATCAGCCGGAACTTTGTGCGTATGTCACAAGACTGCCGGTTGAGCAATACGGAGTCGATGCTGCAATCCTTTATAAAGATATCATGACTCCGCTGCCGTCAATCGGTGTGGATGTTGAAATCAAAAACGGGATCGGGCCTGTGATTGATCAGCCAATCCGATCTCTGGCGGACATTGAAAAACTTGGGCAGATTGATCCCGAACAGGACGTGCCGTACGTGCTTGAGACGATTAAACTGCTTGTCAATGAGCAGCTCAACGTCCCGCTCATCGGTTTCTCAGGGGCGCCTTTTACGCTGGCCAGTTATATGATCGAGGGCGGTCCGTCGAAAAACTACAATAAAACAAAAGCCTTCATGTACAGCATGCCGGATGCATGGAACCTGCTGATGTCCAAGCTTGCCGACATGATCATTGTGTACGTGAAAGCGCAAATTAAGGCAGGCGCAAAAGCGATTCAAATTTTTGATTCGTGGGTCGGCGCGCTGAATCAAGCAGATTACAGAACATACATCAAACCCGTGATGAACCGGATCTTTTCAGAGCTTGCGGAGGAGAATGTGCCGCTGATCATGTTTGGCGTAGGCGCAAGCCATCTGGCAGGTGATTGGCATGACCTGCCCCTCGATGTTGTCGGGCTCGATTGGAGACTCAGCATTGATGAAGCCAGATCAAAAGGCATCACTAAAACAGTGCAGGGCAACCTGGACCCGTCCATTTTGCTTGCGCCATGGGAAGTCATTGAGAAGAAAACGACGGAAATACTTGATCAGGGCATGAAATCGGACAGCTTCATTTTCAACCTTGGACACGGGGTGTTTCCAGACGTCAGTCCTGAGGTTTTGAAAAAACTGACAGCATTTGTCCATAAATATTCACAAAACAAAAAAATGGGTCAATATTCCTAAGCATATGTTTTGGTATCTAAATGATATCCTGTCAAAATGTTTGTATCAGATCATTAAAGAGGGTGTAAACAGTGAGTAAAAAGAAAATGGGGCTTCTCGTTATGGCGTACGGCACGCCTTATAAAGAAGAAGATATCGAACGTTATTATACACATATCAGAAGAGGCAGAAAGCCTGAACCTGAAATGCTTCAAGATTTGAAAGACAGATACGAAGCAATTGGCGGCATTTCACCGCTTGCCAAAATCACAGAAGAGCAAGCGCACAAGCTTGAACAGCACTTAAATGAAATTCAGGACGAGATAACGTTTAAAGCGTATATTGGACTGAAGCATATCGAGCCATTTATTGAAGATGCTGTAGCAGAGATGCATAAGGACGGCATTATAGAAGCGGTCAGCATCGTGCTGGCACCGCATTTCTCCACGTTCAGCGTGCAGTCCTACAACAAACGTGCCAAAGAAGAGGCTGAAAAACTTGGCGGCTTAGCGATTACGTCTGTTGAAAGCTGGTACGATGAACCGAAATTCGTGAAATACTGGGTTGACCGAGTGAAGGAAACATATGCGTCAATGCCTGAAGATGAAAGAGAAAACGCGATGCTCATTGTATCTGCACACAGTCTGCCGGAAAAAATCAAAGAATTTGGAGACCCGTACCCGGACCAGCTTCATGAATCGGCGAAATTGATTGCTGAAGGCGCAGGCGTTTCCGAATATGCTGTCGGCTGGCAAAGCGAAGGGAACACGCCTGATCCTTGGCTCGGACCTGATGTCCAGGATTTAACACGTGATTTATTCGAACAAAAAGGTTATCAGGCATTCGTATATGTCCCTGTCGGATTTGTAGCAGATCATTTAGAAGTGCTTTATGATAATGATTATGAATGCAAAGTGGTCACAGACGATATCGATGCAAGCTACTACCGCCCGGAAATGCCGAATGCAAAGCCGGAATTTATTGATGCATTAGCAACAGTTGTATTAAAAAAATTAGGACGTTAAAGAAGGCGATGAACATGAGTGACGGCAAAAAACATGTAGTCATCATCGGCGGCGGCATTACCGGTTTAGCCGCCGCCTTCTATATGGAAAAAGAAATCATAGAAAAAAATCTTCCCCTTGAGCTGACGCTTGTTGAGGCAAGTCCGAGAGTCGGCGGGAAAATCCAAACTGTCAAGAAAGACGGCTATATCATCGAAAGAGGGCCTGATTCATTTCTGGAACGGAAGACAAGCGCTCCGCAGCTTGTCAAAGATGTCGGCCTTGAACATTTGCTTGTCAACAATGCAACAGGACAATCCTATGTGCTTGTAAACCGCACCCTGCATCCAATGCCGAAGGGCGCCGTGATGGGGATACCGACAAAAATTGCGCCGTTCGTTTCAACCGGTCTGTTTTCTGTGTCTGGGAAGGCAAGGGCCGCTATGGATTTCATTCTGCCTGCAAGCAAGTCAAAAGACGACCAGTCATTGGGAGAATTTTTCCGCAGGCGTGTCGGAGATGAAGTGGTTGAGAATTTAATCGAGCCGCTTCTATCAGGCATCTACGCTGGCGACATTGACAAGCTTAGTCTAATGTCGACTTTTCCGCAATTTTACCAGACGGAACAAAAGCACAGAAGCTTAATTCTCGGCATGAAAAAAACAAGGCCTCAAGGCTCCGGCCAGCAGCTCACGGCTAAAAAGCAAGGGCAGTTCCAGACCCTTTCAACGGGCTTGCAGACTCTTGTCGAAGAGATTGAAAAGCAATTAAAGCTGACGAAGGTATACAAAGGGACAAAAGTGACCAAGATCAGCCGCGGCGGCACTGGCTACTCGCTCGAACTGGATAACGGCGTCACACTTGATGCTGAATCAGTGATTGTGACTGCTCCGCATAAAGCGGCTGCAGGAATGCTTTCTGAGCTTCCTGCCATTTCTCATTTGAAAAATATGCACTCCACATCCGTGGCAAATGTCGCCTTGGGCTTCCCTGAAGGCGCCGTCCAAATGGAGCACGAGGGAACGGGCTTTGTTATCTCAAGAAACAGTGATTTCGCGATCACAGCCTGTACGTGGACGAACAAAAAATGGCCGCACGCAGCGCCTGAAGGCAAAACGCTGCTTCGGGCATATGTCGGAAAAGCCGGAGACGAATCGATTGTCGATCTCTCAGATAACGACATTATCAACATTGTGTTAGAAGACTTAAAGAAAGTCATGAACATAAACGGGGAGCCGGAAATGACATGTGTCACCCGCTGGCATGAAAGCATGCCGCAGTACCATGTCGGCCATAAGCAGCGCATCAAAGAACTGCGCGAAGCACTGAGCACCGCATATCCGGGTGTCTACGTGACAGGCGCTTCTTTTGAAGGTGTTGGAATTCCCGACTGCATCGATCAAGGAAAAGCTGCCGTGTCTGACGCGCTTACCTATTTATTCAGTTAAAAACCTCCGCTCTGGCGGAGGTTTTTTTGTTGTGCAATGGCAATATTGTGTAAAAAAATGATTGAATTGATCAGCAGGTTATGATACATTTGCATATGTACTTAATGACTAAAATGTTCAAACGGTCAGTTTCGAGGTGAATACAATGTCAATAGATCGAAAAAAGCTCATTTTGGAGGCGGCCACAAAATCTTTCACCCAGTTCGGGTATAAAGCGACGACAATGGATCTTGTGGCAAAGCTTGCGAACGTGGGGAAGGGAACCATTTATACTTTTTTCAAAAACAAAGAAGAGCTGTTTGACGAGATTTTCACTACTTTATTGAAGGAAATGAAGCAAAAAGCGGACGAAGCGATGGAGCCGGACCTTCCGTTCCATGAAAATGTGCACAGGGCGCTGTTTGCCATTCTGGAGTTCAGGAAAACACATCAGCTGACGATTAAAATTTTCCAAGAAAATGCTGAGATTGGTACAATGGCAGTTCAGGAAGTGATCCAGAAAATGGAGAGAGGCATTCTGTCTTATATAAAAAGTAAGATTGAAGACGGGATTAAGAACGGTGCGATCAAGCCGTGCGACCCTGAGCTGACAGCTTTTGTGATGCTGAAGCTTTATATCGCGCTCATTTTTGATTGGGAAAAACAGCATCCCCCGCTCGATAAAGAGACGATTGCGGAACTGCTTGAATTGTATGTTGTCAAAGGATTGTCAGCCAACTAGATAATCCTTTCTCTTTGCAACAAAATGACCATTTTTCATGATGAGTCAGTTTTAGAATGGAGGCATCAGGATGAACACAATACGAAGTCAGTGGAAAGACATCGTAACGAGTAAAAAATTATTAATTCCCATCATTGCCATTTTGTTTGTCCCGCTTATTTACAGCGGCGTGTTCTTAAAGGCTTATTGGGACCCATACGGCACAGTTGACCAGCTGCCTGTCGTTGTCGTCAACCAAGACAAAGGGGCAACGTATGAAGGAGAAAAACTTCAAATCGGTGATGATCTGGTCAAAGAATTAAAGGATAATAATAACTTTGATTGGCATTTTTCCAGTGATCTTGACCAATCGTTAAAGGACTTATTAAATCAAAAATACTATTTAGTTGTCGAGATTCCTGAGGATTTTTCTAAGAATGCCAGTACTGTATTGGACAAAAATCCGAAAAAGCTGGATCTGAAATATCATACGAATGCCGGTTCGAACTATGTAGGGGCAACGATCGGTGAAAAAGCGATTGATAAACTAAAAGCCTCTGTTTCTAAAGAAGTGACCGAGCAATATACGAAAGTCATTTTTGATAACTTTAAAGATATCGCCAAAGGTTTGAGCGACGCGAGCAGCGGAGCGAAAAAAATTGATGATGGCACAAAGGATGCGAAAAACGGAAGCGCCCAGCTGAAAGATAACCTGGAGAAGCTGAAGGAAAGCACCGCCACTATCAGTGACAAAACGGCGCAGCTTGCGGATGGAGCGGCTCAGGTGACAAGCGGTATCCAATCACTTGACAGCTCGCTCGGAAAATTCCAGGACAGCAGCAATACGATTTATGAAAACTCAGGAAAGCTTGCGGCAGGATCAGGCGAGCTGACAGGCAAGATGAATGAGCTTCTTGCCGGACTTCAAAAAGTACAGCAGGGCTTGCCTAATCTCACAAACGGGCTGGATCAGCTCAACAGTAAAGCCCAAGAAGGTTCTGAGAAAGCAGCAAAAGCGGAAAAGCTCATAAATGCAGTCGATTTAACGAAGCTTGAAACAGCTGTGAACAATCTGGAAAAGTCAGAAACAGCGATGAAAGATTTCCAAAAACAGCTGACGGACTTTGAAAACAGCTTAAAAAACCGTGATCAGGCATTTAAAAATCTCATCAATTCGAGTGATTTCTTAACAGCGGAGCAGAAGAGCCAGCTGATCAACTCTGTTGAGAAGAAGCTTCCGCAAGTTGATGCGCCTGATTTTGATAATATCTTAAGCCAGCTGCCTTCAGCTGATCAACTGCCTGACATTTCAGCGATTAAAAGCTCTCTGGAAGATGTGAAAGCGCAGGTGGCACAGCTAAAAGCAATGCCGGAAGCTACTTCTATGCTTTATAACGGCGCAAAAACAACTCAAGATGCGATTGACAGATTAACTGAAGGAACCCAGAAGATATACAACGGTTCACAGCAGCTGACAGAAAACCAAAACAAACTGACAGCCGGTATCGGTGAATATAATAAGCAATTTGCAAAAGCAAAAGCAGGCTCAGAGCAATTGGTGACGGGAAGCAGTCAAGTATCTGGCGGATTGTTTAAGCTGTTAGATGGTTCTAAACAGGTCCAAAGCGGATCTTCAAAACTTGCAGACGGATCTGCTTCACTTGATACAGGTTTAGGCAAGCTATTGGACGGCACAGGAGAGCTGTCTAGTAAGCTGAAGGATGCGGCTGATCAAACAGGTGATATCGATGCTGACGATCAAACATACGGCATGTTTGCCGATCCGGTTAAAACCAAAGATGATGCCATCCATTCTGTTCCTAACTACGGAACAGGGCTGACACCTTATATCCTGTCAATGGGCTTGTATGTCGGCGGCATCATGCTGACGGTGGTCTTCCCGCTGAAGGAAGCGTCAGGACGTCCTAGAAACGGTTTTGAGTGGTTCTTCAGCAAATTCAATGTCATGATGCTCGTTGGAATTATTCAATCGCTGATTGTGGCGACGGTTCTGCTTCTTGGAATTGGTCTCGAGGTAGAGAGCACGTGGAGATTTTACATGTTTACGATCATTACGAGTCTCGCTTTCCTAGCGATGATTCAATTTTTGGCGACAACGATGGGCAATCCGGGACGATTTATCGCAGTCATTATTTTAGTGCTGCAGCTCGGTGCCAGCGGAGGAACCTTCCCGTTAGAATTGCTTCCGAATTTCTATCAAGTCATCCATGGCGCATTGCCGATGACCTACAGCATTAACGGGTTCAGAGCGGTCATTTCAAACGGGGATTTTGGCTACATGTGGCAGATGGCCGGCGTCTTAATCGGCATCGCCCTCGTTATGATTTTACTCAGCATTACTTACTTTACAATTTTAAGCCGGAAGGAAGAAACTTCAGAAGAACAGCCGGCTTCATAATAAAAAAAAGAACTTGTTTCCTTTGAAACAAGTTCTTTTTTTATTACATTCCCCATTTGACAAGCAATCCTGTATAGGTTAATCCGCCGCCAAATCCGAAAAGCATCACGGTTTGATCTTTTTTCAGCTTCCCGGCTTTTACTGCGAGATCCAGCGCCAAAACAATCGAAACAGAAGACGTGTTTCCGTAGTATTCGACACTGGTGAGCGTTTTTTCAATCGGGAACGGTGTTTTTTCACAAATCGACTCGATCATGCGCAGGTTGGCGCTGTGAGGCACAAACCAATCGAGGTCGCCGCTTGTCAGACCCGCTTGATGTAAAAGGCGTTCAAATTCGCGCGGAACGGTTCTTGCTGCCCATTTATACACCTCACGGCCGTTTTGGACCATTTTACCGGAACCGGCAAGCTGCACCCCGTTTCGTTCATTCCGCAGTCCGGCACGATACAAAATGTCTCCGCCGTTCCCGCTTGTTCCTTGTACGGACGCTAGAAATCCGGGAGTCTCTTCATCTCGTTCAACCAACAGCGCACCTGCAGCGTCGCCGAACAGAACGCATGTCGTTCGATCGGTATAATCCGTTACTTTTGACAGTGTCTCTCCTGCGATGACGAGAATTTTTTGATGAAGGCCGGATGTGATTAATCCGTTTGCTAAATGAAGACCGTATGTCAGCCCGGCGCACGTCGCATTAATATCCAACGCGCCGGTGCTTTCCCAGCCGAAATATTCCTGCACACGGCATGCCGTACTCGGAAAGGCATAGTCAGATGTTGTTGTGGCAACGAGGATCATATCGACATTATCAAGTGTCCCTTCATAACGGCTCTTAAGATCCTTCACCGCTTCGATGCATAAATCAGAGGTGAACTGCTGCTCATCCGCAATCCGGCGTTCTCTCATTCCTGTGCGCTGAACAATCCATTCATCTGACGTGTCAACGATCTTTTCTAAATCAGCATTGGTTAAGCGCCTGCTCGGCGCATAGGTGCCGATAGCTGTAATTTTTGCTTTTGACATATGAATCACTCCTTGTGATCAGATTATAACACTAGATATTAGTATCTGGTACTAAAAAGAAGGGTTTTTCATAAAAAAAGAGAAAATGTGAAATAGGAAATCTAGAAATAGAAAAAGGAGGCTGGTAAATGGTCAGTCAAGAATCAATAGTCTTTATGGCGGTCTCTGGGGCTGTTGCGTTTTTGTTGCCGATCGGACTGATAGTATGGTTTAAGCGAAAGTACGGCGCCTCGTTAAAGGTGTTTTTTATTGGCGCTCTTACGTTTTTTGTCTTTGCTCAGCTGTTGGAAAGCGGCGTTCATGTTTATGTACTGCAAGTGAATGAAATGACGAAAGAAGCCATGCAAAATCCATTGTGGTATGGCATTTACGGCTGCTTAATGGCCGGGATTTTTGAGGAGTGCGGAAGGTATATCATGATGAGGTTTTTTATGAAGCGCCATCATGCTTGGGCGGATGGCCTGGCTTTCGGAACGGGCCATGGCGGGCTTGAGGCTATCCTGATTACAGGCTTGTCCTCTATCTCGCTTATTGTATACGCATTTGCGATTAATAATGGAACGTTTGAACAGTTTTTGATCAATGAAAACATCAAACAGGCGCTTCTGCCGATACAGGAGCAGCTGCTGCACACCCATTCGTATGAATGGCTGCTGGGCGGAATAGAAAGAATCAGTGCGATTGCTGTTCAAATCGGGCTGTCGCTGCTTGTCTTGTATGCGGTTAAAAGCCACAGACTGCTGTTTTTGCTGTATTCTATTCTTTTACATGCACTCTTTAATGTACCGGCGGTTTTATACCAAAAAAGAATGATAGAGCATGCTGCTGCTGTTGAAATCATTGTTGCTCTAATCGCTGCCATATCCGTCTATTGGATTGTAAAAGCAAAAAGTCTGTTTCAATAAAAAGTCCAAGCAGCAGCATAGCCCGCTTGGAAAAATGTGAATGGAAATATTCATGAAGCATGGGTCATCAGAATATTTCTGATTCAGTCTCTAGCAATGACAGCAAGAGCATCTGTGTTTTTTACAAGAGAAACAGTGGTTTTTCTTTTTCTTCTTCTCGCAAGGGTCATGGCATTCTTTCTTTTTCTTGCAATGATCGTGGAAATCTTTATCGAACCACTCGTCAAAGAACCAAAACTCATCAAACCAATCGTGACAGTGATGTTTCCGTTCATGTGAATGACGACAGCACATAGATATCCCTCCTATTCCCATGCTTACTACAGCATATGAGAGATTGATAGGAAAAGATTGGACGGGTCCCTCGGGAAAAGAGTATATTTTATATAGAAAAGTAAAAGGAGGAATGTCCTATGACGTCCGTACGTAAAACGATGGAGCTCATTAAAGAACTTGTATCGATCCCAAGCCCGACAGGAAATACATATGAGGTAATCAATTATATTGAAAGCCTTTTAAAAGAATGGAAGGTAGAAACGGTTCGGAACCATAAGGGCGGCTTAATTGCAACGCTTCCCGGACGCGACACATCCCGGCACCGCATGCTGACGGCGCACGTTGACACCCTCGGTGCTATGGTGAAAGAAATTAAAGCTGACGGCAGGCTGACAATCGATTTGATCGGCGGGTTCCGTTACAACTCGATTGAGGGGGAGTATTGCCAAATTGAAACCGCCTCGGGAAAAACGTATACAGGCACAATTTTAATGCATCAAACGTCTGTGCACGTATACAAGGACGCGGGAAAAGCTGAGCGGAATCAAGAGAATATGGAGATCCGCCTTGATGAACCTGTTCACTGCCGGAAAGATACGGAAGAGCTTGGCATTGGCGTCGGAGATTTTGTGTCGTTTGATCCCCGTGTCGAGATCACATCAAGCGGATTTATTAAATCGCGCCATTTGGATGATAAGGCAAGCGTCGCCTTATTGCTCCGCTTAATTCATCAAATTCGAACAGAAGAAATTGAATTGCCGTATACAACTCATTTTCTCATTTCGAATAATGAAGAAATCGGATACGGCGGGAATTCGAATATTCCTCCTGAAACAGTCGAATATTTGGCGGTTGATATGGGAGCTATCGGTGACGGGCAGGCGACAGATGAGTATTCAGTATCAATCTGTGTGAAGGATGCGAGCGGGCCGTATCATTATCAGCTGAGAAAGCATTTAGTCCATTTAGCCGAGAAGCATCATATCGACTATAAGCTTGATATTTACCCATACTACGGGTCGGATGCGTCAGCAGCGATCAAATCCGGGCATGATATTGTGCATGGCCTCATCGGGCCGGGAATTGACGCTTCGCATGCATTTGAACGCACTCATAAATCGTCTCTTTCCCATACGGCTAAGCTTCTGTACTATTATGTACAGTCACCGATGGTATAAGGGGAAAGGCAAATGAAGATATATAAGCTGAAGAGCACTTTCGGCTGGGAAGGTGATGACGGCTTGGGGGAACAGCTGATTCAGCAAATCCTCGCCGGAGAAAAAACAGCCACGTGTGCTCCGAAATCATTGTATTCAAAAGATGAATTGAGTGAAGTGTATCAAACGGCGGGGCAGCTTGTTACCGTTTATGATAAACATGATAATCCGAGATGCAATATAAAAGTGACCGAAGTATTTGAAACGACCTTTGGAGCGCCTGATCTAAGGTTAGTCAAAGGAGAGGGCAATGGAGATCGAATTGAGGAATTTCAGGAAGACCATCGGATGGCATGGGCGGAACTGATCAAAAACGGTGAACTGGAGCTGAATGAGGATACTGTTTTGATGACAGAGCTATTTGAGCTTGTTCAAGAATAAAAAAAGCCTGCGGGACAAGAACCCCGCAGGCTTTTCATTAACCGGAAATCGTTGCGTTTTGGTCTGCTTTTGCTTGAGACATCACAGTTTCAGCTTTCGCAGGATTAAACATGCCTTCCCACTTAGACATCACAACGGCAGCAAGCGCGTTACCAGTCAGGTTGACAACTGTACGTGCCATGTCCATGATGCGGTCTACGCCGGCAATAAAGGCAAGTCCTTCAGCCGGAACGCCGATAGTGCCAAGTGTCGCAAGCAAGACGACAAAAGAAGTACCAGGCACGGCAGCCATCCCTTTAGATGTCACCATAAGGACGAGCACAAGTGTAATTTGGTGCCAAAGCGTCAAATCAATGCCGTATACCTGTGCCAAAAACAGCGCGGCAATAGATTGATAGAGAACGGAACCGTCTAAGTTAAACGTATATCCGATCGGAATTACAAATGAAACAATGCCTTTCGGGCAGCCGATTTTCTCCATTTTTTCCATGATGCGCGGAAGAACGGTTTCAGAGCTGGACGTACTGAACGCCAGTAAGATTTCGTCCTTCATGTAAGCAAGGAATTTGAAAATGTTGATGCCGGCAATTTTTGCAACAATTCCAAACACGACAATTAAGAAGAAAGCAAGTGCGACATACACCAATCCGACGAGCTTTCCGAGAGAGAGAAGAGAACTGAGTCCAAATTTAGACACAGTCACGCCGATTAGCGCGAAAACGCCGAATGGCGCTACTTTCATCACAAGGTTTACCACATGGAACATGGCATGGGAAACGCCTTCAAAAAAGGCTAATACAGGCTTGCCTCTTTCACCTATTGCGGAAATACCTAGTGCAAATAGAACTGTAAAGCAGATGATGGCAAGAAGATCCCCTTCAACCAAGGACTGGAAGAAGTTTGTCGGCACAATATGCAGGAACGTTTCCGCCACTGATTTGTTGCTTTGCTCTTTTTCAGTTTCAACATATTGACTAATGTCCGATTTTTGAGCTTCGTGTATATTAACTCCTGTACCCGGATGGAAGATGTTTGCAAGGGCTAGTCCGAGAATGATAGCAAAAGTCGTAATGATCTCGAAGTACAGAATTGTTCTGAAGCCTAATTTACCGACTTGCTTTCCATTTCCTGCACCGGCTACACCGATGATTAAGCTGGAGACAACAATAGGAATCACTATCATTTTGATTAAGCGTAAAAAGAGATCCCCGATTGGCTGCAGGTAAGTAGGCAATGCTGGGTTGCCATACCAAATAACGCCAACAATGACACCTAGAATAAGTCCAACGAATATTTGTGTGGCTAATCCAAACTTAATTCTTTTCATAGATTACCTCCCAAAAAACAAAGTATCAACATATATCATGAATAGACATATATTTAATCTCACTATTAGATCAAATTATAATAGATAAGAAATGAATTCGTCTATAGTAAATTATATTTAGAAAATAAAGAATTTTCTAAAATTCGATCAGAATCACCAGAATTATCTAAAAACGGGTGAGCTTTGACCTAACCTAATTATTATTTCAAAATAAAGAAGTGTGGAAAAATAAAGAAAATCCCGCGCGTGCGGCGCGGGATTTTCGCTCTTTACAAATCGTTCACTTTTATACAGTCATTGCAGATATTTCCATAACACTCATGCTGCTCTTCAATCTTTTTTCCGCATTCCGCGCACTTTTTCGAAGGCAGGTTTCTAAAAAAATCTGTGATTTTCCCCAGCATAACCAATCCCTCTTTCCCCTTTGTAGTGCCTCCATTGTAATATAACAGATTATAAAAATCAATAACTGTTTTGATACAATGTTTAAAACATGCTTTTTTTAAGAAAAATGGGTATATTGAAGGAGGATCAATTTTCTTGAAAAGATAGGAGGACATTATGAAAGTTACAGTTATCGGATGCTATGGCGGTTTTCCGGCCGCAAATGAAGCGACGTCGGGCTATTTATTTCAGTCAGGTGATTACTCTTTGCTTGTCGATTGCGGCAGTGCCGTATTATCTAAGCTGTTCGGGTATGTGCCGGCGGAAAAGCTGGATGCGGTGATTCTGTCTCATTATCACCATGACCATATCGCTGACATCGGGCCGCTGCAATTTGCCAAACAAGTCGGTTCGTTTCTCGGCAAAGGAGAGCATACGCTTCCGATTTACGGACATGATGCTGATATAGAACAGTTTCAAAAGCTTACATATAAAACACATACGAAAGGGATTGCCTTTCAGCCGGATCAGCCGCTGACTGCCGGTCCGTTTACGATCACCTTTTTAAAAACAATCCACCCGGTGACGTGCTATGCCATGCGGATTACTGACGGCAGCCATACTGTCGTATATACTGCTGATTCCAGCTATCAGGATTCATTTATTCCGTTTTCGGAAAATGCCGATTTGCTGATCTCAGAATGCAATTTTTATGCTGATCAAGACGGGACAAGCGCAGGCCATATGAACAGCCTAGAGGCCGGGCGAATTGCAAAAGAAGCGGGAGCGGGAGAGCTGCTGCTGACGCATTTGCCGCATTTCGGCGTGCATGATAATCTTCGCAAAGAAGCGAAAACCGTTTTTAGCGGCGAAGTGAATATTGCGAAATCAGGTTTTGTGTGGGAAGGATAAAGGAGGAGCACCATGTTATTTATCGACAATCAAAATATCAATGATCCGCGGATCAATCTTGCTATCGAGGAGTACTGTGTAAAGCATTTAGACCCTAAACAGCCGTATTTGCTCTTTTATGTGAATCAGCCGTCTATTATCATTGGGAAAAACCAAAATACAATAGAAGAAATCAATACAAAATATGTAGAGGAAAATGGGATTATCGTCGTCCGCCGTTTATCAGGCGGAGGCGCTGTGTATCATGATCTGGGGAACTTGAACTTCAGTTTTATTACAAAGGATGACGGGGACAGCTTTCATAACTTCAAAAAGTTCACTGAGCCGGTGATCCAGGCTTTACGCCAGCTCGGGGTAGAAGCAGAATTGAGCGGCCGGAACGACATTGTAGTGGATGGCCGGAAAATATCCGGAAACGCCCAGTTTGCAACAAAAGGACGCATTTTCAGCCACGGCACTCTCATGTTTGATTCAGCCATTGATCATGTTGTGTCAGCATTAAAGGTGAAAAAGGATAAAATTGAATCAAAAGGCATCAAATCGATTAGAAGCCGAGTGGCAAACATCAGTGAGTTTCTCGATGATAAAATGACTACGGAAGAATTCCGCAGCCATTTGCTTCGCCATATTTTCAACACAAATGACATTCAAAACGTGCCGGAGTATAAGCTGACCGAAAAAGATTGGGAGGTCATTCATCAAATTTCGAAAGAGCGCTACCAGAATTGGGATTGGAACTATGGCCGTTCACCGAAATTTAACCTCAATCATTCGAAACGTTATCCGATCGGATCGATAGATTTGCGTCTGGAAGTCAAGAAAGGCAAAATTGAGGACTGCAAAATCTTTGGAGATTTCTTCGGTGCCGGTGATGTATCTGAAATTGAAAACCTGCTGGTTGGAAAACAATATGAACGCAGCGTCATCGCTGATGTGCTGGACGATGTGAATCTCAAGCATTACTTTGGGAATATTACGAAAGAGGATTTCCTTGATCTGATTTACTAAAGCAAAACACATTGTTTGAAAGAGCGGTTGTGTTTTTGAAATAATGGAGGCAGGAGGGATTCACATGAAAGTGTTTTTAATCGGAGCGAACGGACAAATCGGACAAAGACTCGTTTCTTTATTCCGAGACAATCCTGATCATTCTGTCAGAGCGATGGTCAGAAAAGAAGAACAGAAAGCGTCTCTCGAAGCTGCCGGTGCAGAAGCTGTGCTTGCGAATCTGGAAGGCAGCCCCGAAGAAATCGCCGCCGCGGCAAAAGGCTGTGACGCTATCATTTTTACAGCGGGTTCAGGCGGCAGCACAGGCTATGATAAAACGCTGCTGGTGGATCTAGACGGAGCGGCAAAAGCGATGGAAGCTGCGGATATCGCGGGCATCAAGCGGTTTGTCATGGTGAGCGCCCTGCAAGCCCACAACCGTGAAAATTGGAATGAATCACTTAAACCTTATTATGTGGCCAAGCATTACGCTGATAAAATTCTCGAATCCAGTGGCTTAACCTATACGATTATCCGTCCGGGAGGCCTTCGCAATGAGTCTGGAACGGGAACTATTTCAGTCGCCGCCGATCTGGAACGGGGATTCATTTCCCGTGATGACGTGGCAAAAACGGTCATTGCTTCTTTAGATGAAACCAATACGGAAAATCGAGCCTTTGATCTGACAGAAGGAGATACACCGATTGCCGAAGCATTAAAGAAACTATAACAGTACTGACACTCAGGGCTTTTTGCTCTTGAGTGTTTTTTTCTGTTTCTCTATAATGGAGGAGAAAGCTTGGCTTCAATAATGAATGACTATTCATTCACTTTAAGGGGTGGGAGAATGAATCTTGTTTCCAAATTGGAAGAAACAGCATCTGAGAAGCCCGACAGCATCGCATGCAGGTTTAAGGATCGCATGATGACGTATCAGGAGCTGAATGAACACATTCAGCGATTTGCGGACGGCCTTCAGGAAGCCGGTATGGAGAAAGGGGACCATCTAGCTTTGCTGCTTGGCAATTCGCCGGATTTTATCATCGCGTTTTTTGGTGCGTTAAAGGCTGGGATTGTGGTGGTGCCCATCAACCCGCTGTACACGCCCACAGAAATCGGTTATATGCTGACAAATGGCGATGTAAAGGCGATCGTGGGCGTTGACCAGCTTTTGCCGCTTTATGAGAGCATGCATGAATCGCTGCCAAAGGTTGAGCTCGTCATTTTATGCCAGACGGGAGATGCCGAGCCAGAAGCTTCAGACCCAGAGGTCAGGATGAAAATGACAACGTTTGCAAAAATATTGCGTCCGACATCTGCCGCTAAACAAAGCCCGGAGATTGTCCCTGATGATACCGCGGTCATTTTGTATACGTCAGGAACGACCGGAAAACCAAAAGGCGCAATGTTGACCCATCAAAATTTGTACAGCAATGCCAACGATGTCGCCGGCTATTTGGGAATGGATGAGAAGGACAATGTGGTCTGCGCTCTTCCTATGTTCCACGTGTTTTGTTTAACCGTCTGTATGAATGCCCCGCTGATGAGCGGCGCAACTGTTTTAATTGAGCCACAATTCAGTCCGGCATCTGTTTTTCAGCTTGTGAAGCAGCGGCAGGCGACCATTTTTGCCGGTGTGCCTACGATGTATAATTATCTGTTTCAGCATGAAAACGGAAAGAAAGATGACTTTTCGTCCATTCGGCTGTGCATTTCGGGAGGTGCGGCGATGCCAGTCGCGCTGCTGACCGCATTTGAAGAAAAATTCGGCGTGACCATTTTGGAAGGCTACGGGCTTTCGGAAGCATCGCCCGTGACGTGTTTTAACCCGTTTGACAGGGGCAGAAAGCCGGGCTCCATCGGGACAAGTATCTTACATGTCGAAAACAAGGTCGTAGATCCGCTCGGGCGCGAGCTGCCCGATCACCAGGTCGGCGAATTGATCGTGAAAGGCCCCAATGTGATGAAGGGCTATTATAAAATGCCGATGGAAACAAAGCATGCGTTAAAAGACGGGTGGCTTTATACGGGGGATTTGGCAAGAAGAGATGAGGACGGCTATTTTTACATTGTTGACCGGAAAAAAGACATGATCATTGTAGGAGGATACAACGTGTATCCGCGCGAGGTGGAGGAAGTGCTGTACAGCCACCCGGATGTCAAGGAGGCGGTTGTCATCGGTGTGCCGGACGCCCAAAGCGGGGAAGCGGTAAAGGGATATATTGTACCAAAACGCTCTGGCGTAACAGAAGCTGATATCATGCAGCACTGTGAAAAACATCTCGCCAAATACAAACGGCCCGCTGCCATTACGTTTCTTGACGACATTCCGAAAAATGCGACGGGGAAAATGCTCAGACGGGCGCTGAGAGATATTTTGCCTCAATAATACGAAAAAAGCGAAGCGGCGAGCTTCGCTTTTTCATTTTCAATCCTTTGCTTCTTTTTTAATAATGTTTAGCAGCGCCCTTGTATCTCTTTTACTTAATTTGTAGTATGTCCCGTCCTTCAAATAAACGGCTTGCTGGCTGCCGTCAATCCATAGTCTGAATGAGTCGTACCGGTCTTTATGAAACTTGATTGTCCCTTCGTAATCAGGGGTTGATGTTTTTTCTGTCTTCAGCTGTTTTCCCTGATTCATAATATCCAGCATGTCTTTGACGTGCTGCCTTTTTTCAATCTCGATATCTTCCCGGCCGCTTGAAGACAGCGTGATCAAATCCGCGTCTACCGATTGGTACACATCGCCTGACCGGCTGTAAAGATAGAAAAATGCAAGAAACACAAGACCGATAACCACGATGGCTGCCATTATTTTTTTCATTTGCATCACTCCAAACATTGTTAGTTTTCCCAGCGATCGGGCTTTCCATGCCTAAAAGGACGGAAAAGTACGGATACACAGCTTGGTTCTAAGAATTTGCATTTATGATTACAATAGAAGTAACGGGTTGATATGAGGAGTGAGGCGTTATGCGCAAGTGGATTGCAGCAGCAGGGCTTGCTTACGTGCTGTACGGGTTGTTTTTTTATTGGTACTTTTTCTTGTCCGGTGATTCCGCAGTACCGGAGGCTGTGAAAGGGACGCAGGCTGACCCGGCTTCTTTCATGAAGCCGTCTGAATTGGCAGTGGCGGAGCAGTATTCGAATGTAAAGAATTTTTTATTTTTTATCGGGCTTCCTCTTGATTGGTTTTTGTTCTTTGTATTGCTGGTCAGCGGCGTTTCAAAGAAAATCAAGAAATGGATGGAAGCGGCCGTGCCCTTTCGTTTTTTGCAGATTATTGGTTTTGTGTTTGTGCTTTCGCTGATCACAACGGTAGTAACGCTGCCTTTAGATTGGATAGGCTATCAAGTATCGCTTGACTACAACATTTCCACACAAACAGCGGCCAGCTGGTCTAAGGATCAGGTCATAGACTTTTGGATCAGCTTTCCGATCTTTACGCTCTGCGTTCTCGTGTTTTATTGGCTGATCAAAAGGCATGAAAAAAAATGGTGGTTATACGCTTGGCTGTTAACTGTGCCGTTTTCGCTGTTTCTGTTTTTTATTCAGCCGGTCATTATCGATCCTTTATACAATGATTTTTATCCGTTGAAAAACAAGGAGCTTGAAAGCAAAATTTTAGAGCTGGCAGAAGAAGCTGATATCCCGGCTGATCATGTATATGAAGTGAACATGTCTGAAAAAACAAATGCGCTTAACGCCTATGTCACAGGAATCGGGGCGAACAAACGGATTGTATTGTGGGATACGACGCTTAACAAGCTTGACGATTCAGAAATTCTCTTTATTATGGGCCACGAAATGGGCCATTATGTCATGAAGCACGTCTATATCGGACTGGCTGGCTATTTGCTAGTGTCGCTCGCCGGATTTTATGTCATTGATAAGCTTTACAAGCTAACGGTCCGCTTTACCCGCAGCATGTTTCATTTGGAGGGACGGCATGACCTTGCAGCACTGCCGCTGTTGTTGCTTTTGGTGTCCGTTTTAAGCTTTGCGGTCACGCCTTTTTCTAATGCGGTCTCGCGGTATCAGGAGAATCAGGCTGACCGGTATGGGATCGAGCTGACGGAGAACAGAGAAGCCGCTGTGAAGACGTTTCAGGATTTGGCTGTGACGGGACTGAGCCAGGTTGATCCTCCCGTGCTTGTAAAAATTTTCAGAGGCAGCCACCCTTCGATCATGGAACGGATACAACACGCGGAAAAAGAAGAGAATGCGTCGGAACATCAGGATGCTGACAAATAAAAAGAAGCAGGTATGGAGGACCTGCTTCTTTTTTATCTTATTGTGCAGCTGCTTGTACGTTGATTAACCCTTTTCCATAGTAGAAAGAGTTTCCAAGGTATGTTGTAGTGCTTTCTAAACGATCACGGACTTGTGCGTTTGTCCAAGTCGGGTGCTTAGAAAGAATTAACGCTGCTGCTCCGGCAACGTGAGGAGTCGCCATTGACGTTCCGTTGTAAGCGCCGTAAGTGCCTCCAGGTAGTGTGCTTTGGATGGATACACCAGGAGCCATTACATCAAGCTCAGGACCTACGCTTGAGAATGAACCTCTTTGGTTGCTGCTGTTTACCGCACCTACCGCAATGGTAGAAGGATATTTTGCAGGATAGCCGATTGTGCTTGAGCTTCCGGAAGTGCCTTCATTTCCGGCTGCAGCAACAACGACGATACCGCTGGCTACGGCTCTATCAACGACTGATTTCAAAGCTGTAGAACCAGAAGGTCCGCCAAGGCTCATGTTAATCACGTCCATTTTGTTGGAAATGGCCCACTCAATGCCGTTAATAATCCAGCTGTATTGGCCGTTTCCTGTTGAATCAAGAACTTTTACTGCATATAACGATGCGTTTGGCGCTACGCCCAAAACACCGATTGAGTTATTAAGTGCGGCAACCGTACCGGCTACATGTGTGCCGTGAGAACTGCCATCTTGGTATGGGTTTGTTTCAGAAGGTACGAAGCTTGCTCCGCCTCTGACGTTCAAGTCAGGATGAGAAGAGTCAATTCCGCTGTCAATTACGGCTACTTTTACGTTAGAACCTGTGTAGCCTTGAGAGTGAAGAGCCGGCGCTTTAATTTGAGAAATGCCGTAAGGAACGGATTGCGCATATTGATGTGCAATATGGTCTTCTTCCACATATGCAACGCTCGGATCTTGTTTCAATTCTTTTACTGCTTTTGCATCCAATGTTGCTGCGGCTGCGTTAACATACTTAAACTGCTTTTGGACTTTTCCGCCTTTCTCAGAAATAACATCCTTTTTCTTGGCGGAACTCATCGCACTCATTGTCTGTTTAAATCCGACAATGTACTTCTTTTCTGTACTGCTTTTTCCGGCAGCCTGCGCAGACATGTTGCTGAACGCCATCGTAAAGATTAACGTTAACGCAAACAACAAGCTGATCCACAATTTTTTGCTTCTCACTCTTTACCCTCTCCTTTTAAAAAATTCAGAGTAGACTTACTTAAAAGACTATTCTGTTAATTTATTGTAATAGATGGAATAATATTTTAGTAGACCCATTTTTTTGCGATGATTTTATCTCTATTTAGGTATATCATCTCTCGCTATTTCTGTAGAGACTCGAAATAACTAATTTTATACAGAAAAGAACGAAAATAGACATGAGTAAATGTTCATTATACTGAAATGTCATGCTTTTTCAGGTTAAATGCTCCTGAGTCCCGGCAAATTCCTGTCGAAAAAAATCCTTCAAATGACCTGCGTTTGTTTCGAAAAGATCAATGGATATTATCCTGATATTTTTTCTGTGCATGCTGATAAAAGTATTCTGAAAAATAAACTTTACAGAAAATTCTATTAAAGTTAGAATAAAACGATTATAGAGAGGGAGGAAGAAATGAGATGTACATTCGCCAAGCAAAAACATCAGATGCAGCAGCGATTGCGCCGCTGTTTAACCAGTATCGGGAATTTTATAAACAGGCGTCCGATCTGAAAGGGGCAGAGGCTTTTTTGAAAGCGCGTCTGGAAAATGACGAGTCTATTATTTTGATAGCAGAAGAAAATGGAGAGTTCATAGGCTTTACCCAGCTCTATCCAACGTTTTCTTCTGTGGCTATGAAAAGAATTTACATATTAAATGATTTATTCGTCACTCCTCATGCGCGGACAAAGGGAGCCGGCGGGCAGCTGCTGTCTGCCGCAAAGAATTTTGCTGCGGAAAACGGGGCAAACCGTTTATCGCTTCAGACGGAGCACCACAACCGGACGGCAAGGAGCTTATATGAGCAAAACGGCTATGAAGAGGAAACTGCATTTGTCCATTATCGTCTCAATGTGCCGGCGAAGTAAAATTGAAGCTTGATGATTTGGTTTTTTGAACGTTCTTCGGTTACGATATAAACGAAAAGGAGTGTGCCGAATGTCAACGTTATTTCAAGCATTGCTGGCAGAGAAACATGCCGATGATGTTTCAGTCCATGTGAAAACCATGTCAACAGAGGATTTGCCGAAAGACGGTGTCCTGATTAAAATTGCTTATTCCGGCATCAACTATAAAGATGGTCTGGCCGGAAAAGCAGGCGGCAATATTGTCAGAGAGTATCCGCTAATTTTAGGCATTGATGCTGCGGGTACGGTTGTCTCTTCCAATGATCCGCGCTTTGCCGAGGGGGATGAGGTGATTGCGACAAGCTATGAGCTCGGTGTCTCACGCGATGGCGGATTAAGTCAATATGCTTCAGTGCCTGGTGACTGGCTGGTGCCTCTGCCATCGAATCTTACACTAAAAGAAGCGATGGCGTACGGAACGGCTGGATTTACTGCGGCGTTATCGGTGCATCGACTTGAACAGAACGGCCTGTCTCCGGAAAAAGGGAGCGTGCTAGTCACAGGAGCAACCGGCGGTGTCGGCGGAATTGCGGTATCGATGCTGAACAAGCGGGGCTATGATGTGGTGGCTAGCACCGGAAACCGGGAGGCGGCTGGTTATTTGAAGCAGCTCGGTGCAAGCGAAGTAATCAGCAGGGAAGATGTTTATGACGGAACGCTTAAGGCGCTGTCCAAGCAGCAATGGCAGGGAGCGGTTGATCCTGTCGGCGGAAAACAGCTTGCCTCGCTTTTAAGCAAAATCCAATATGGCGGAGCTGTCGCGGTGAGCGGCTTAACGGGCGGGGGAGAGGTTCCTGCAACGGTGTATCCGTTTATTCTCCGCGGGGTCAGCCTGCTCGGAATCGACTCAGTGTACTGTCCGATGGATGTCAGATCCGCTGTTTGGGAGCGCATGTCTTCTGATCTCAAGCCTGATCAGCTGCTGACCATCGTGGACAAGGAAGTATCATTGGAAGAAGTCCCGGCTGCGTTAAACGATATTTTGCAAAATCGCATTCAAGGAAGAATCATTGTGAAGCTTTAACAGGATCAGCTTGCAGAGAAAGCTATGTTTTCTGCAAGCTTTTTTGTGTACATGATGTGATGTTAAGCTGCTGTACCGCTGTGTCCTGAAACAATCTGCCATTTGCCATTCTTATGTTGAGTAAACTCACCTTCAAATGGCGTTCCGAATGAGCCTGTCAGATATACTTTCGTTACGGTAGCGATTGCATGATCTAAGATTCTGATGTGCTGATCTAAAACATCAATGTTTGATCATTTTAAAAATAATTAGTGATAATGATTCTCATTCCGTGTTATACTATCTTTTGGACATCTTAATCTTAGAAACTACATACAGGAGAGACTGGAACGTATGAAAAAAACACTGATTATTCTTACAGTTTTACTTCTTTCTGTTTTAACGGCTGCCTGCTCGTCTTCAAGCGGCAATCAAAACAGCAAAGAAAATAAAGTGGCGGTAACACATGATTTAGGGAAGACAAAAGTGCCTAAGCATCCTAAGCGGGTTGTTGTTCTTGAGCTTGGTTTTATCGACACACTGCTTGATCTCGGCATTACGCCTGTCGGGGTTGCCGATGACAATAAAGCGAAGCAGCTGATCAACAAAGATGTGTTGAAGAAAATTGACGGCTACACATCTGTCGGCACTCGCTCACAGCCAAGCATGGAAAAAATCGCTTCATTAAAACCCGATTTAATTATTGCTGACACGACCCGTCATAAGAAAGTATACGATCAGCTGAAAAAAATTGCGCCGACGATTGCGCTAAATAATTTAAATGCTGATTATCAGGATACAATTGACGCTGCACTTACGATTGCAAAAGCAGTCGGCAAGGAGAAGGAAATGGAGAAAAAGCTGACGGCACATGAAGAAAAACTTAGCGAGACAAAGCAGAAAATCAGCGCTAACAGCCAGTCCGTCCTTTTGATTGGAAATACAAATGATACGATTATGGCAAGAGATGAAAGTTTCTTTACATCAAGACTTTTAACACAGGCCGGCTATCGATATGCGATCAGCACGTCAGAAAACAGCGAATCAAGCAATGGCGGCGACTCAGTGAACATGAAAATGACACTTGAGCAGCTGCTGAAAACAGATCCGGATGTGATCATCCTGATGACAGGAAAAACAGATGACATCGATGCGGACGGCAAACGCCCGATCGAAAAGAATATACTTTGGAAGAAGCTGAAGGCAGTGAAAAACGGACATGTGTACCACGTGGATCGTGCGGTGTGGTCTCTGCGCCGAAGTGTGGACGGAGCGAATGCCATTTTGGATGAGCTTCAGAAAGTGATGCCGGCTGAGAAGAAATAAAAGAAAAGACAGGCGAACGCCTGTCTTTTTCTTATTTGATAAAGCCGGATAAGTGGCTATTGATATTATAGTCTTTAATCCGCCATTTCTCTTTTGCGAATTCAATGTTGCTGAGGCAGGCGTTGACGAGGCGCGTGCTTTGTAGCTCTGGGTCACCCCCGGAAATTTCCGTCAGCAGTGCGTGAATCGCTGCGCCATGCGCGACGATCAGCACCTTTTTGTTTGGATACGCCTGATTTACTTTTACCAAACCGCCCATCAGCCTGTCAGTGAGTTCTTCCAGCGTCTCCATATTCGGATAGTTTTTATCCGGATAGCGCTTTGTCCGTTCTTCCAGCAGCATGCCTTCCGCATCGCCATAATCGCGTTCCTTAAAATCATCCATCTCGACAATCGGAAGGTGCAGATATTCATTAATGATTTCCGCGGTTCTTTTCGCTCTTTTCAGCGGGCTCGTCACAATAATATCCCAAGAGAAATCCTTTACATATTCTCCGGTCTCTCTTGCTTGGCGTTCACCTGTCGCGTTCAGCGGGATATCGGTTTTGCCTTGGCATTTTTGCTGCAGGTTCCAATCGGTTTCTCCATGTCTAACTAAGCAAACGGCTGTCATAAAATCCCCTTCCTGACTTTGGTCATATCGCTATTATACTAAATCAACAGCACGCATCCTATGAAAAAGCCTATGCAAGAACTTCAAATAATAAAGCCAGTCCGATTCCGCCGCCGCTTCCGATAGCCGCAACGGCATATTGACAGTCTGTCCGTCTTTGCGCTTCATAAAACAATCTGGTTACCAGAGCTGCACCCGATGCGCCGTACGGATGGCCTAGAGTCAATGCGCCGCCACGCACATTGATTTTTGAGAAGGGGATGCCGAGTTCTTGCGAGCAGACACAAATTTTGACGGCAAAGGCTTCATTGATTTCATATAAATCGATATCATCAGGTGTGACATCATGTGCGGATAAGAGCTTACGGATCGCATCAACCGGTGCCTCGGGCGGATAGTTCGGGTGAATCCCGCTGACAGCGCTTCCGATAAACCGGAGCACTGGCTTATAGCCGAGAGATGCCGCTTTTTCTTCTTCCAATACAAGGAGAGCGGCCGCTCCGTCTGATATGCCGCTGCTGTTGGCTGCTGTAACCGTTCCGGAGCTGGTGTCGAAAACCGGTTTTGCACGGGAAATAATCGCTTCTATCGGCCGCTTTTTCAGAAATGCTTCGTCCATCTCCAATTCTCCGAGGGGAACAATTTCTTCACGGTAAAACCCTCCATCATGCGCGTTTCTGCTGCGTTGATAGCTGAGAAGCGCGTATTCATCCTGCATGCTTCTGCTGATGGAATAGTTTGCTGCCGTATATTCGGCTGCGATGCCCATGTCGGGATCACCTATTACATCTGGAGAAAAACGGGCCCGTTCTGAAAAAGGCGATCGACTGCTGCTTTCTGAGCCGCCCGCAATATACATCGTACCGGCTCCGGCTTGAATGAGACTGCAGGCATAGCGCACAGCTTCAAGGCCGGAGCCGCACTGTCTGTCAATCGTCATCCCAGGAACCGATAAAGGCAGCCCGGCTTGCAGAGCTGACAGCCTGGCGAGGTTGCCGCCTCTGCCGGTCGCGTTTCCGAGAATCACTTCATCGATTTGATCCTCTAGGTTTCGGCTGAGACAGCTGATGATGGGAGCCGCTAAATCCTCCGGCAGAAATGGCTTTAGCAGTCCGTTTTGTTTTCCAAAAATCGTTCGTTTTGCACCAACAATAACCGCATTCAAGTTATACTGCACCTTCTTCAAGCCATTTCCTCACGCTGGAACGGGCGATTTTTCCGCTGCTCGTTTCTGGCAAGGAGTCAGTAAATACCCATTTTTTCGGGATTTTGTAGGCTGCCAGTTTCTGTTTGCACCAGGCTTTCAGCTTTCTGGCATTAGTGTTTCCGTGAATGACAGCTACAGCGATTTCTCCCCAATACTCGTCCGGAATTCCGACGACAGCCGCGTTTTCAATCTCTGGACAGGAGAGAAGCACACGTTCAACCTCTTCTGGGAAAATGTTTAATCCTCCGTATACGATCATCCCGTTTTCTCTTCCTGATATGTATAGAAAACCATCCTCATCGACACAGCCCATATCATCCACTGTAATCCACCCGGATTCATCTGGTGCGCTGCCGTTGACATAGCCGGAAAACCTCATTGGGCTTTTGACAAATATTTTTCCGATTTCCCCCGGCTGACAGCGTTCCCCGGCAGCATTACGGATTTCAATCTGGACGTTGTGAAACGGGCGGCCGGCTGAATGCGGCTTCCGTTTGCTGTCTTCCGGTGTGGAATATGTCACAAAGCTAAGTTCTGATGTGCCGTAAAAATCGTATAGCTTGAGGTGAGGCCATGTAACGGCGAGCTTCTTTTTAGATTCTGCCGGCCAGTCTGCACCCGATGAAATGATTTTGACAGGGTTGTTGGGAAAGGCCTTAACACGGGTGAGGGCGTCTGTCATCGTAGGTACGGTATAGAGAACACTGACAGATTCACGGCTCAGCCATTCCTTCGTTTGGACAGGTGAAAACTTTTTCAACAGACAAACGGTTCCTCCGAGAAACAAGGTGCTGACAGCCCCATATAGGAAGTGAGAGGACATTAACGACCCGGGAACCAGAACCTTATCATCTGATGAAATCGAAAAATCTGTTTCCGTACAGGTAAAGCTCTCCATCCATGAGCGGTGAGATCGCGTGAAGGCCTTCGGTTTTCCTGTCGAGCCTGACGTAAACCCCATATAAAAAGGGTGCTCCGAATTAATGGTAGGCAAGGGAGCGGCGGATGCTTCAGAAATATCTTCCATACAGTGATCCAGCAATACAACAGGTGTCTTGCTATCTATCAGTTTGTTTTTGAAAAAGGCTGAAGTAATCACAAGGTCCGCATCGCTTATGAAGAGACGCTCCTTGCATTCATCAGCACTCCAGCGTGTGTCGATGGGAACAGCCGTGCACCCCGCCGCTGCAGCTCCGGCAAACAGCTGTAAAAACGCCAGGCTGTTCGGGAGCAGGATTGCCACACGGTTCGGCATGCTCGGCTGCGACCGCAGCCAATTTGCGGTTTGAGAGACAAGGCGAGCCCAATCTCGGTACGTGATTTGCTCCGATTCAGTATGGATCGCCACACGCCCGGGCGATTTTTCGGCAATAGCTGAATAGGTATGAGTAATGGTCATGAGTGTCAGCCTCCTTTCGTAAACATCGTATCAGAAAGCGACAAGGCTTGGGTGACTTTTATCGCCAGAAACGCAGATACAGCCGCTTTTAACAAATCACCAGGCACATATGCAAGGCTCATGAAGGCGGCCTGTGATAAATCAATATGCATCATAAAAGCTTGTACTGGTATACCGAGCAGATAAATAAAGATAATGCCGAATACGATATGAGTGAAAAAGAGACGCAATACAGTCACCTTTCGCAGTCTGGAAGCGGCTAAACTGATCGTCCATGAGGCGAGAGGATAAGCGATTAAAAAGCCTGCGCTCGGCCCGAAAAAAACGCCAAACCCGCCTCGTCCGCCGGGTAAAAGCGGCGCTCCGAAGGCGACGAGCAGCAAAAAGACAAGCTGGCTTAAGAAAGCAGACTTAGGCCTGAGGATGCTGCCTGCCAGCATGACACCAAGCGTTTGTAATGTAATCGGAACGGGTGTAAAGGATAAGAAGAGAGGGGGCATAAATCCCAACACGGCCATCAGCGCGGTGAAAATGGCAATATGCATCATGTCTATTAATCTCAGCATGTGAAATCCTCCAAACAGTAATAAAATATGGTTATACAATAAATCCAGGCTTTTATTATGTCAACTTATTTTTATTATAAGTTAACATAATAAGCGTGAAAAAACCGGCTGCTTGGCAGACCGGTTTTTGATATTTATTCTTCTGTCAGGATGACAAGTGAATCAACAGATGCGGCCACATGAGAAACAGCGCGGCTGACTTCCTGAAGCCCTCCAAGAAAGGCCTGCAAATCGACGTCGATTTTGCCTGATTGCTCTTTGCTGACTTTCATGCTGTGGACGATTTCATCGAATAAGCGGTTAATTTGCGTCATTTTTTCTTTACTCTCGCTGACTAGCCCATTCACGTCTTTGATATGCTTGGATACGATGTTGATTTGTGTATTCGTATTGTTCACAAGCTCAGACACGGTAGAGACGGTTTTTTTCGTGTCCTCAGAAAGCTTCCGCACTTCGTTTGCCACTACGGCAAAGCCTTTGCCGTGTTCGCCGGCGCGGGCAGATTCAATCGAAGCATTGAGCGAGAGGAGGTTTGTTTGTTCAGCAATGCCTGTGACGATGCCGAAGATTTTTTCAATTTGCTGTGCGATTTCATCCAACTTGACCATTTCTTTTTCGATTTGGACAAGGCTTGTGTCAATTTTATTCATCTGTTTTTGCTGGATTTCAAGCTCTTTTTTTCCGCCGATCGACTTTTCTTCAACAGTGCTGGATGTCACTGTGCCGGCTTTGGATGCTTCGGAAATGCCTTCAGATTTGTCCACAAGCTCTTGAACAGATCTGCTCGTTTCTGAAAATAGATTGGCAATCGACCCAGAGGTTTCTTGAATTTTCTGATGAAGAAGGTTTTTCTTTTCCTCTTGTTCATCGCGGGTCTGGTTGTACTCGCTTTGAAACGCTTCAAGGACAAGCTGTTGTTCTAAGTTCAAGATTTTAGTTGTCGCTTTAATAGCTTTCAGCAGTTCTTGGTGATTTGTAATAGATGATTCGTAAATGTTAATCATTGACAGAAGCAATTCTTGAAACGCGTCCATATACCATTTTGGCAGAAGGCCGATTCTTAAATGAATGGAGGCGATTCGGTTTCGTTTTTCAATGAATTCATCATCGATAACGCCTGCAAACATTTCCTGAATATGCCGTTTTAATGTTTGTTTTAAGCGGTCAACTGAGCTATGGTCATTAATGATATCCATCAATGAACTTTCGTGGTCAAGGTTTTTATAAAACGCATCGACGATGTATACGATATTTTCTTGAATTAATGGCTGAAGCTGCTCTAAAACGTAAAGCTCGGCATCTCCTAGTCTGACCATTTTGAGCTGTTTTTTGACATCTGCATGTTTGTTTGTGAGCTGAATACGGTTTTTTTGTTGTCCGTTTGAATCAGAAAAGTAAGCTGTTTCTTGTTTTCTATCTTTTTTAAATAACAATACAATGATCCCCCTTGGGAAAATATAATTTTTACTTTTGGCTTTTTAAGCCTTTTTCTTTTTTATCGGCCAAGGGAAACATGAATGAAGATGCAGATGAAAAATATTTAAAAAACCGTTCATTAAAATGAACGGTTTAATCAAGGTCAATTTGTTTTAATGGTTTGATGGCTGGGCCCTCCACAACTTCGCCGGTTGGCTTAAAACGTGATCCGTGGCACGGACAATCCCACGTATGCTCACCGTCGTTCCACTCCACCTCACAGCCTAAATGGGTGCACGTCGTATCGACGAGATGGAGGCAGCCTTTTTCATCCCGAAAAGCCCCCGCGCGTTTGCCGTTCACGGTGACGGCTTTCCCATCTCCAGGCGCAATGTCTTCAAACTGAACGTCAGGCTTTTCAAGCTTGCCTTTGATGAAATGCTTGGCAACATCTGTATTGTAAGAAATTACTTTCTGCAGTCCGGGGTTCAGATGGAAACGGCTCGGCGTAAATATGCTTTCGTATGGATTATCTTTTCTCTCTACAAGGTCTGACAAGAGAGTAGCCGCAACTCCTGATGATGTCATGCCCCATTTTTTGAACCCGGTTGCTACAAGTATATTGTCCTCATTTTCCGACATCGGCCCGATAAATGGGATTTTGTCAATGGTCACAAGATCCTGGGTGGACCAATAATATGGGATGCTTTCGATGCCAATGGTGCTTTCTGCCATTTGTCTCAGTGTTTCGTAATGTGTTGACATGTCCTTTCCCTGGCCTGTTTTATGGCTTACGCCGCTGAAGAGAATCAGCTTTTCTCCGTTTACGATGGTATAGCGGAGCGCCACTGACGGCTGATCGATACTCAAATACATGCCCTCGGGATACTCGATCTTCGGCTTGATGGCGAGGACATAAGATCTGTCAGAGTACATTCTCGTAGCATATAATCCGCCTCCGTCGTAAAAAGGGAAGTGGGAACAGCATATGATAAAACGGCTCTTAATGGCGTGCCGGCTTTTTGTTACCACTTCAGGCCTTTCGCCTTTTTTGATATCAAGCGCGACGGTCTCTTCATATATCCGTCCGCCTTTTTGAACAATCTGCTCCAGAAGCGCTTTTAAGTATTGCAGCGGATGAAATTGGGCTTGATTCTTCATGACAAGCGCCAGCTTAGAACCTACGGGAATCGGAAGATCCTTGATAAGATCCCTTTCAATGCCAAGCTTTGTGTAAGCCTCATGCTCAGTGCGGATTTTTTGTACAGCGTTTTCTTTTGCTGTGTACAGATAAGCATCTTGTTCGATCCATTCGCAATCAATTTGATGTTCATCCACAATTCCTTTTATGTAATCAATTGCGTTTTGATTGGCTTCATAATAAAGCCTTGCGTGGTTTAGTCCGAAATGGCGGATAAACTCATCGTATATCATGTCATGCTGGGCGGTTATTTTAGCTGTTGTATGGGCAGTGGTGCCGTTGAGAACCTGATTTGCTTCAATCAATACGACACGGAAGCCTCTTTTCGTGAGTTCATACGCCGTTGTGATTCCCGTAATCCCGCCTCCGATAATGGTGACGTCACATTCAGTATCCTCTTGAAGCGCCGGAAAAGAAGGCAGGTCAGTTGATGTTTTCCAGTATGTTTCAGGTGCTTCCTTTGCAAAATATGGATTAGCCAAGCCATGATACCTCCAATCAGATTTATTCTTAATTTTTCCATATTCTATCTTTTCATACATAGGAGGCAGGGATTGTTCATAACATAATAGGGTTGAAAAGGAGTGATTTCATTGGCGAATCAAAAAAAGAAAACATTGCCGCCTCAGCACCAGAACCAGCAGCCGGGTTTTGAATATCTTATGGATCCCCGTCCGGTTTTTGATAAGCCGAAGATACAGAAAAAATTAGAGGGCAAAACCGCTATCATTACTGGAGGAGACAGCGGAATCGGACGCGCTGTATCGGTGTTATTCGCAAAAGAAGGGGCTAATGTGGTCATTGTGTATTTGAATGAGCATCAGGACGCTGAGGAGACAAAGCAGTATGTAGAAAAGGAAGGGGTAAAATGCCTGCTGATTGCAGGAGATATCGGAGATGAAGCGTTTTGCAACGATGTGGTCATGCAGGCAAGCCAAGCGTTTCCGTCGATTGATATATTGGTTAACAATGCAGCTGAGCAGCATGTCCAGCCCAGCATTGAAAAAATCACAAGCCACCAGCTGATCAGAACCTTCCAAACGAACATTTTCTCCATGTTTTACTTAACGAAGGCTGTACTGCCTCATTTAAAAAAGGGAAGCTCTATCATTAATACTGCATCAATTACCGCCTATAAAGGCAATAAAACGCTGATCGATTATTCAGCGACAAAAGGGGCGATCGTTACGTTTACAAGGTCACTTTCCCAGTCGCTTGTTCAGCAGGGCATACGGGTTAATGCAGTAGCGCCAGGCCCCATTTGGACACCGCTTATCCCGGCCAGCTTTGCGGCAAAGGATGTGGAAGTGTTTGGTTCAGACGTGCCGATGGAACGCCCGGGACAGCCGGTGGAAGTGGCGCCAAGCTATTTATACCTTGCCAGTGACGATTCCACCTATGTCACAGGACAGACGATTCATGTCAATGGCGGAACAATTGTGAATGGGTAATAAAAAAGCCAATCCTTGAGGATTGGCTTATTCGCTCTGCTTGAGCGTTGCATATTCTTTAGAGAGCGTAAGAAACGCATCTTTATCTTTTTCGTCCAAGGCTTTGTTGATTTGGTCCGTCAGCATAGCCAGCCGACGCTTATACAAGGATTCATCGAGCACCATTTGAATGTAGACATCCGTCATTGTGACATCAAATTCATTTGTATTTTGCGTGTTGCGGGACTTCATGAGCTCAGTGTACGATTTTTTCTCTTTCATAAAGAATCCCCCCAATGCCTTTTTTATAGTATATGGATAACGGTCGAAAAAATCAATTAATTTTTATAATTTTTAGACAACTAATACTTGGCAATCTATCGACATATCCTGCAAAATGCCGTCAATCGGAAGATCTTACGAATGTAAAACCGGTTTATTACTAGTGATTTAGTACCAATAAATATCATTAAAAGATGATTTTAGCTCATTTATTAAAAAAACCTGTCGTTTTATAAAAACAGATGATAGATTATTAGTATAAATTTTGCAGAAAAAGGATGGAGGCCATAATATGAGTCAGAAAACAGACGCACCTTTAGAATCGTATGAAGTGAACGGCGCAACAATTGCCGTGCTGCCAGAAGAAATCGACGGCAAAATTTGTTCCAAAATTATTGAAAAAGACTGCGTGTTTTACGTCAGGATGAAACCGCTGCAAATTGTCGACAGAAGCTGCCGTTTTTTCGGATCAAGCTATGCGGGAAGAAAAGCTGGAACTTATGAAGTAACAAAAATTTCACACAAACCGCCGATCATGGTGGACCCTTCGAATCAAATCTTTTTATTCCCTACACTTTCTTCGACAAGACCCCAATGCGGCTGGATTTCCCATGTGCATGTGAAAGAATTCAAACCGACTGAATTCGACGATACGGAAGTGACGTTTTCGAATGGGAAAACGATGGAGTTGCCGATCTCCTATAATTCGTTCGAGAATCAGGTATACCGGACAGCATGGCTAAGAACTAAATTCCAAGATAGAATCGAACACCGCGTGCCGAAACGGCAGGAATTTATGCTGTATCCGAAGGAAGAGCGTACGAAGATGATTTATGATTTTATTTTGCGTGAGCTCGGGGAGCGGTATTAGAAATAGAAAGGAGCTGACCACAGGGCAGCTCCTTCTCCTGCTTTAGGCTGTCGGAATTCCGCCGGTGATGCCATATACCTGAGATGTCACATAGCTTGAATTCTCTGAAGCTAAGAATACATAAACATCTGCCAATTCTACTGGCTGCCCAGCGCGGTTTAATGGAGCGGGCGGGGTGCCTTGGCCGAATTTCGGGATGTTTTCCGTCGGCTGTCCACCGGAAATTTGCAACGGTGTCCAAATTGGCCCAGGTGCAACTGAATTCACTCTGATGCCTTTGGAAGCTAGCTGTTTTCCCAGTCCGACGGTAAAGCCGATAATGGCGTTTTTCGTCGCTGCGTAATCCAAGAGCATCGGACTTGGATTGTAGCCTTCAACTGAGGTAGTAGTGATAATTGAAGCGCCCTCCGGCAAATACGGAAGTGCCGCTTTTACAACCCAGTAAAGGGAAAAGACGTTCACTTCAAATGTTTTATAGATTTGTTCAGTAGGCAGGTCTTCGATGTTTTCGACCGCTTGCTGTTTGCCTGCAACCAGCGCTAGCACATCAAGTCCGCCGAGTTCTTGATGCGCCTGTTTGACTAGATCTTGGCAAAAGGATTCGTCGCTCAAGTCTCCGGGGAGCAGCACTGCTTTTCGCCCTTCTGCTTCTATCAGTTCTTTCACCTCTTCAGCATCAGGCTGTTCCTCAGGCAAGTAGTTAATAGCCACGTCGGCGCCTTCCCTGGCGTAAGCGATCGCTGCAGCGCGGCCGATACCGGAATCGCCGCCGGTGACAAGCGCTTTTCGGCCGGTTAGTTTACCTGATCCTTTGTAGCTTTTTTCTCCGCAATCAGGGACAGGCTTCATGTTCTTTTGCAGGCCTGGCGGTTCTTGATATTGTTCGGGAAATTCATCATGAAAAAATGCTGTTAAAGGATTGGTAAGGTTTGAATCAGACATCATCAACGCTCCTTTTCTGTTTGGTGTACATTCGTATGTGTACCCCTGAACATACTGAGAAAAACACGTTTTGGCAGTTTGAACACTGAAAGACAAAGAAAACAAGAAAAACCTAACCCTTCTTCCATATTTATCTTGTCAAATAAGACTATATGAATTATGATAAATTCGAGCTATAAATCAACTAAATTTTGGGTGTTGGGGGAGTGAATCGTCATGAAAAAAGCGGCTGCGGTTTTGCTGTCACTCGGTCTCGTTTTCGGTTTTTCATACGGAGCTGACCATGTAGCGGAAGCTAAAACAAAGGTGAAGGTCTATAAGAATTGCAAGGAGTTAAACAAAGTATACAAAGGCGGGGTGGCCCGCACGTCGAAGGCGAAAAACAAAGGCGGAAAAACAAAGTACAAGCCTTACGTCTCTAAGGATCTTTATGATGCCAATAAAAAGAAAGACCGCGATAAAGATCTGATCGCCTGTGAACGGTAATTAAGAAAAAGCAATCTGGTGTCCAGATTGCTTTTTTTATGCTTATGCCGCCTGATCGGCCGCAGCGCTTTTTGCTTTCCTTGTCATAAGGCTGACTGCCATCATGACCGAGATGTTCAAAAGCAGGGCGGCGATGCCGACATTCAAGTCTTTTGCGGCTTGAGGCAGCGCGGGAAATAAAGTGCCGATCGTCGATTCCGTCAATGTAATATAAGAAACCGCTCCGACACCTGTAATGATGCCGGCGAAAGCTCCCTGCTTCGTCACCATATGATGCTTGAACAGGCTGAACAGCAGGGCCGGAAATAATTGTGTGACAAGGCTATAGCCCATCAATAACAGCGTAACGATAGTATTCCCGCCTTTGAAGGTAAAGTACACCGAAATCAGCGCGATCACCGGCACTAAAAACTTAGCAAGCACCGATACTTGCTGTTCTGTCGTACGGGGCGCGAACACTTTGTACACGTTTTTTGCAAACAGCGTGGAGGCGGACATTAAGATCATAGACCCCGGCACAAGCGCCGTCAGCAGTCCGGCAGCGCCGATAATCCCGACAAACCAAGGGTCAAATGTTTGCAGTGACAGTCTCAAAAGCGATAGATCCCCGTCTGCGCCTTTCAGACCAGGAACTTGCAGGATAGCTGCAAAGCCGACGAAAAGGACGAAGAGCAGGACCAGCTGGTATAAAGGCATGATGATGGCGTTTTTGCGAAAGACTTTTGGGTTTTCGGCTGAATACGAAGCGGAAAACGTATGAGGCCACATGTAAAACCCAAGTGCTGTCAAGAGCACGGTTGAACTGAACCAGGCCGCACTTTGCCCCGTTTCGGGAAGCGTAAGAAAGCCCGGCTTTGCCGTTTCAATTTGCTGAAACATGTCTTGAAATCCGCCGTAGTATTGAATTGGCAAATATACACCTAAAAACAGAACGACAACCAAAATCATGATGTCTTTCACAACCGATATCCAGGCAGACCCGTGAATGCCGGATACCATAACGTAAACCGTGATCGAAATGGCGCCGATCCAGATGGCGGCCGTCGGGGAGATTTTGCCGTACGATGTTTCCGATACAATCAGCCCGAGGCCTTTCAGCTGCAGCACAAGATACGGAATGAGAGCGGCGATGCCGACCAGTGAAACGAGCACGCCAAGCAGCGGGCTGTTATATTTTTTGGTGAAAAAATCAGACTGTGACATCAGCTTATGCTGTTTCGCGTACGTCCAAACCGCCGGCAGGAGCCAATAAGAAAGGATGTAAGCCAGGCATCCGTAGGCGATGATGTAAAAGGCCGGTCCGCCTTTCCCGTAGGCCCAGCCGCTTCCGCCGAGAAACGTAAATGTGGTATAAATTTCGCCTGCCATCAATAAGAACACGAACACGGTTCCGAAGCCGCGGCCTCCAACCGTCCACTGCTCAAGGTTCATATCTTTTCCTTTTTGGGCGCGTATGCCGAGAAAAATACTCAAAAGCAGGACGCCGAAAATGATGATGAGAGCTGCGTTCATTCTGCTTCCTCCTTTTTATTTTCTTTGTCGAGGACATACACAATCGCCATTAACGCAGAGGTCAAAAGAGCCCACATCACGATATAGGCAAGAATAAACGGCATGCCGAACACATAGGGAGTCACTTTATTTGCAAAAGGGATGCCGAGTAAGATTCCGATAAAGGGCAAAGCGGCGAGAACGTGAATCAGTTTCATAGAATCCTCCTTCTCTTTTAGGATGGGGGTGTGCAAGCCCAAACGTACTGAAAATGATGTCGCAGATATGGCGGCACATGTCACTTTTTGGGGTGAAATGGTTGTGGTTCGAATTATAAATAAATTTATTTTGTTTGTATAGTGTGAATTGTCTGAAATTTATTGTTGGAATTACCCGAAGAGGGAGCGGGCAGTCTTGGGAGAGTTCAGAATGATTCAAAAGGCTCATGGCCTGTCCGGGGCAAATAAATAGAACGTTAATAATTCGCTGACTTGCTCCCGGATTCGCGGATTAAAATAGCGGTGCTTTTCTTCATAACCACCGATCACAAATACATAAAGCGTAAAGGCCTCATCGCGTTCCGCCTCGTGGATCGCAATTTTTCTTTTCCTCAGCTCTTTTCTGACCTCCATCAAATCCTTTTGTGCTATTTTTAATGATTCGCTGATAAGCTGTTTATAAGGATGCTTCAATTTTAATGTGCTTTGTTCAATTACGGCAAGATCACGATTTAAAATCGTAATGGCCATGGGCAAAAAAAGAGCCCGTTCAATTAAATCGTATATTTCCTCCTGCAGATTCGGCATGTTGACTCCTTCTTTCCAATAGGAACGTTTGTTCTATCTGTATTCTATATCGGCTGGTGAAATGTTTCAAGACAGAAAAAATCGCCAAAACTTTTTAGTTTTCTGCTGATAATGTGTAGAATAAGGATAGACAAACCCGGTAAGGAGTATAAATGTTGGAGCATTTTTTATCCTATTTTACACAAGAACATTTAACTGAATTATTTCAAAGCTATAGGGCTTTTGGTCCGCTCATAGCTGTGCTGCTGCCTTTAGTTGAAGCATTTCTCCCGTTTTTGCCGCTGATCGTGTTTGTGGTGGCGAATACGAACTCGTTTGGCCTGTGGGAAGGATTCATCTTGTCTTGGGCGGGATCAACTGCTGGATCTATTCTCGTGTTTTTGATTGTCCGTCAATACGGACAGAGAAGATTGCTTGGTTTTATCCGCAGTCATCCTTCGGTCAGAAAGCTGATGTTATGGGTGGAGAGGCACGGCTTCGGTCCCATGTTTCTTCTGCTTTGTTTTCCGTTTACACCGTCAGCCGCGGTGAATGTTGTTGCCGGTTTGTCAAGGATCGGAACGCGGCCGTTTATTTTAGCGGCAGCCTCGGGAAAGCTTGTCATGATTTTTATGATCAGCTTCATCGGATATGATCTGCACGCACTGATTACACAGCCGATTCGAACGGTCATTGCTGTATTGGTGATCATTATCTTATGGTACATCGGCAAAAAGGTAGAGCGGTACCTGCATGTGAAAGCCAGTCAGCGTGAGCATGATGGAGGGAGACAGTAACATGAAAAAACGGTTTTGGTTTCTTGCCGGTGTAGTGTCCGTCGTTCTCGCCATTCAGGTTAAAAATGCCGTCTTTATTGATTACAAGGTAGAAGGCGTCAGTATGAACCCGACCTTTCAGGAAGGAAACGAACTGTTGGTCAATAAATTCTCACATCGATTTAAAACCATCCATCGTTTTGATATTGTCCTATTTAAAGGCCCTGATCAAAAAGTGCTGATTAAGCGGGTAATCGGCTTGCCCGGTGAAACGATCAAATATAAAGATGATCAGCTGTATGTGAACGGAAAGCAGGTTGCTGAACCATTTTTGAAGCATTTGAAATCTGTTTCTGCCGGAAGCCATGTAACGGGTGATTTTACCTTGAAAGATGTGACGGGAACAAGCAAGGTGCCCAAAGGACAATATTTTGTCGTTGGAGATAATCGCATATACAGCTTCGACAGCCGGCACTTTGGTCCGATTAGAGAAAAAATGATTGTCGGTGTGATTTCCGATTCTGAATAAAAAGACGCCAATTGAAACGGCGTCTTTTTTTGTGCTGGTTTGGAAAAATGTGTTGAAGAAAAAATTGTAAGAAGTTATAATTTGAATTGTTACATACGTAACAAAAAATAAAACTGTCTTTAGATTTTCTTTTATTTTAGTGGTTTTCGTTCGTTTTGTATGAAACAAAAGGAGTGATTAAGATGAATGTTGAAGCAGTGATTATAGGGGGAGGGCCGGTCGGATTCATGCTGGCATCCGAGCTTGCGATGGCCGGGGTGAAAACATGTGTGATTGAGCGCCTTGAAAAGTCTGTTCCGCATTCCAAGGCGTTGACCCTGCATCCCCGGACGTTGGAGCTTCTTGAGATGAGAGGGCTGCTGGAACGTTTCGTATCCAAAGGAAGCAAGATACCTTCCGGGCACTTTTCGATGCTGGATACCCGTCTTGATTTTTCAGGCTTGGATACGAGCTGTCCTTACACGCTTTTGCTTCCGCAGGCCAAAACAGAGCAGCTGCTTGAGGAACATGCACGAAGCCTGGGTGCAGAGGTATTTCGAGGGGCAGAGGCACTGTCGGTTACGCAAAACGGGACAGAAGCGCAAACGATTTTTAAGGATCGGGACGGCAGTCTGCGGACGATCACGAGCATGTTTGTCGTTGGTGCCGATGGAGCAGGAAGTACCGTCCGGAAACAGGCTGGAATTGAGTTTCCGGGAACAGACAGCACTGTCACCGCCGCGCTTGGAGATGTGGCGCTCCTTTCTCCGCCGCCGTCAGGCGTGCTGTCTCTTTATACAAAAGAGGGCGGCTTCATGATCGTTCCGCTTTCTCCGGACCGGTACCGTGTCGTCGTGATCAGCCCTTATCGCACCCAGACGCCGAAAGATACGCCTGTCACTGAGGAGGAGCTGAAAACTGACCTCATCCGGATTTGCGGGACTGATTTTGGTTTAACCGAGCCTTCGTGGATGTCGCGGTTTGGGAACGCCGCCCGCCAAGCGAAGCGGTATCGGGACGGCAGAATCTTTCTTGCAGGGGATGCAGCACATATTCATTTTCCAGCGGGCGGCCAAGGGCTGAATGTCGGCCTTCAGGATGCAATGAACCTTGGGTGGAAGCTGGCGGCGGCCGTCAAGGGTGCTGCGCCTTCATGGCTTTTGGACAGCTACCATAAGGAACGGCACCCAGCTGCTGAAGAGCTTTTGAGGAACACGGGGGTACAAACAAAGCTGTTTGATTTTACTCAAGCAGGCCTCCATTTGCGAAGTATGATGTCGGAACTGTTCGCCTTCCCTGAAGTGAATCGATATGTAGCGGGGCAAATTTCTGCGCTCGATGTCAGGTATGAAGCAGATCCTAACATGGCGCCACATCGTTTGAATGGGGCAAGGCTTCCTGACATGGAGCTGATTCTTCCCGACGGCAGTTCGGAACGGCTGTACAGCTATCTCCAGAACGGGACACTCGTTTTACTGTCGCTAACACAGGAGGCTTGTGATCATAGTCGATTAAAAGGCTTACGTACGGTAAACGCCTCGCTTGCAGAACCGAATGAAAAGTTGCGGGACGTGCATACGATTTTGATTCGCCCTGATGGATATGTTGCCTGGGCGGTGGATGCATCGGCGCCCGATTATGCCGAGGTGATTCAAGCAGGGATCAGCCGCTGGATTTCCGTTTCCAGCCGAGTGTAGCTCAATTCGATTGTTTCATCTGTAACAAAACGATATAATAGAAGAAACAATCGAATGAAAAGGGATGGAAAATCCGATGAATACAGATCATACGAAACGCAACATTTTTGAATTATATGCGGAGCTCATTCATCAGCAGGAGAAATGGGAGGGGCTCATTAAAGCCTTTTTGGCTGACGAATTGAAGAAGCTCGATGTCGAGCACGGGAGTAAATCTCAATTATCGATGACAGAAATTCATGTTCTTTCTTGTGTTGGGGACAATGAACCAATCAATGTCACGTCTATTGCAGAAAAAATGAATACGACAAAAGCGACTGTATCGCGCATCAGCACAAAATTGCTCGGCGCGGGTTTCCTTCACAGAACACAGCTCAGCGATAACAAAAAGGAGGTCTACTTCCGATTGACGCCGGCCGGGAAAAAACTGCACAGTTTGCACAAATATTATCACCAGAAGGTCGAACAGCGGTTTCTGTCATTTTTTGATCGGTATACAGAGGAAGAGATTCTTTTTGCGGAACGGCTGTTTCGGGATTTGGTGACAAAATGGTATCCGTCCTCAGAAGAAATGGAAGGGGGGCTTCACAACGTTTTTAAATAAAAAACACGCACTGAGGTGCGTGTTTTTCACGTTTCTTCTTTCTTTTTCAAGATTGTAACGTAAATCAGATTTCCTCCGGCTAAAATGATAAGCGGCAGTCCAGGGGAGCTGGATGTCACCAAATTATAAATCAGCCAGATTCCTAAACATATTCCATAATATAAGTGCATTGCTTTCTCGGGGTTGTCGCGCAGAAAACCCCCTTTAAAAATCTTTTTCATCATAACGCCCCTACTAATTTTATGATTTCTCCTTTAGTTTACATGCATCTTCGGTTAATCTCAAAATTCGATCTTTGGCTTTTGATACTTCCTCAAAATATTTCGAGGGAATTTTAGAATTATATTGATGGGGAGCAACAGGCTAGTATACCTTAATTTATGTATCATAAAACAATTCTGTAAATACCTTTGCTACGTCACCTGAACGTATCTCGGACAGGTACAGAATCATAATCACTTCTATCATCTACTGTCTCCCTTGCTAAAAACCTGTTTTCTCCTGATAAAAAAGAGGACATTGAGTCCTCTCCTTACTTACGATATGTCTATTAGCATCTTTCATTTACATGTTTTTTACTGTGTTTTTGAAGCTTTGCTTTCAAGTGAAATAGGCTCTTCTGTTTTAGTTCTCCTAATCTTTACAGAAATACCTACTAGAATGACCGCCATCGTTGTAAATATTCCCATGGTTAATAAGACCGTATCCTGATTTAAACTCCATCCAATTAAGAAAGAGATTATCGCTCCTCCGAAACTTGCCGAAGCAATAAATAAACTTGTAACTTCGTCAACGTACTTCTGAATAATGATTGATGCTAGTGTTAAAGCAATGGGAAATATGCCCGCTATACTTAGACCAATCAAAAATGTACCACCCAATTGAAGTATTGGGTTACTTATATAAGAGAAGGCGATCAACAAAACAATTAAACAACTACAACTAAATAGGAGGTACTTAGAAAAATCAAGCCTGCTGCTTACTAAACCAATCAGGATTCTTCCTATGATGATCCCTACCCAAAAAAAGGAGACACTGATAAGACTAATTTGTTCATTGTCTTGGTTTATCATGATTGAAGGTAAAAAGTTGGCAAAATTTGTTTCAATTCCAGCATATAGGAAGGCGAAAAATACAAAAAAGCCTAATTGCTTTGATTTTTTTCGATCTCCTATAAAGTATTGAAATGCTCCTACATTTGGCAAGCTCACTTGCTGGTTAGCATTCTTAGCGTACTTTCGGTTCTTAGATAAGAAAATGAACCAACCTCCTAATAGGACGAACAAAAAGGTGAATATGCAGTAATAAGGTAAATACCAATTATTGATATCGATGAAGGAATTAATGAATAATGGAAAAGATAAAGCACCTAATCCAAAGAGGACTTCCAACTTACTCATTTTTTCTGCATTACTTTCGAAATTAGCAATAACAAAGGAACCAACTGTCGTTTCTAATGTACCTGCTCCATATCCTAAGAGAAAAGCCATTACAACAATATAATACCAATCCTTAGTTAGAAAAAAGATACTTAACGCTACAAGCATTATTGTCAAAGCTAAAGTAAGTGTCCTAAAGTGACTGTATTTCTTAATCATTAACGGTGCGATTAATACTCCGCTTAGGAATCCGGTAAACTGAAAGAAAATGATGACCGAAATATCATCTGTTGTCTTGTTAAAAGACTCTAATAGAAATGGTGTCAAACTTCCTGTTGATATATGGATAATACCTACTGTGAAAAAGAAAGCATATCCAAATAAATATGTCCCTCTTAACATTATTTACACCCCTATATGAAAAAGCAGGAAAATAAATTCCTGCTTTTTCAGTAACTTATCTCTTCTAAATACTAGTTGACTGCTAAAACAGACATGGTTTGAGAGTTGCTATCTTTCTCAAAGAACATTTCTAATACTTCCTGAGATCTAAAACCATCGCTAAAAGAAGGGATTTCAACCCAATTTTTTTGAGTTGATGCAATCCAATTGATTAACTCGCTTCTAAAAGAATCAGCCCAACCATAAAATTCGTTTGGCGGATCGTTTAATAGACTTTGCGGTACTGGGCAGTCTACCACGTTCAAGCCATCTATAAGCTTGTAAACGTGAGGATTACCTGTGTGGTATTTAAACTCTTTTTTGTGTCCAACTACCTCAATGCTAAAACCACAGTCTTCAGTTACAGAACATTTTGATGTGATGATATTTACAAATACCTTGTTCTTCAGTTGGCCATAAATTTCTGCATAGTCATCTACAAGTACCTGTTTATCCTCTTTTGTTTTTACATTTGTGTTCATCTTTGCCCTTACTGATTCTGTGATGAAATCACTCTCGAACAAATACCATACCATGTCGATAAGGTGAATACCCAGATCCCCCAATGATCCACTAGTCTTCTTACTATTAGCGTCATCTCTCCAAGTAAACTTCTTACGTCTAAGTGCACTATTTTTCTTGAAATGTACTTTTATGGACAGTATGGTACCTAGTTCATTATTGATAATTAAGCTTTTTAAGATATTTACGTAAGACAAATATCTATAATTAAATCCCATACTAGCTCTTACGTCTAACCTTTCAGCAGTATCTTTCATTATGCTCGCTTCCTCAAGAGAAATAGCCATAGGCTTTTCACACAATACATGCTTATGTTTTGCTAATGCTTGCAAAGCATGTTCTTTATGGCAAAAGTTTGGAGATGCTACAATTACACCTTCTGAGACATCAATCAGTTCATCTACATTTTCATATGTCTTCCCACCGAAAGTTTTAACAAAGCTTTCCGCATTTTGTTGATTTATGTCATACACCCCTACTAACTCTGCATTTTTAATTGTAGATAAAGCAGTTGCGTGTGCTCTTGCAATACCGCCTGCACCTATGATACCAATCTTCTTCATACTCTATTTCCTCCTTATTACCCAATTAATTTTTTTAAGGTATTCGTAATTCCTTTTGAGTACTCACTATCAGTTATCAATTGGTGCAAGTTTTTGGCTTCTTGTGTCGCATTTTTTAGTAGATATCCATTCCCTACTGCCTGTAACATACGAACGTCATTTCCACTATCTCCAAACGCGATAGCTTTTTCAGTATTTAGGTTGTATTTCTCTAACATAAACTTTACAATTTCATTCTTTCCTGTTCCCATGGGTATAAAATCTACATCATAGCTGTCTTCTGGATCACCTGCTAAGGGATTACACCGATTTATATTAACTGAAACTCCGTATTCCTCGCAGATCTTTTCAATTGCTAACAGGTTTTTCTTGTCGTTTATTTCATCTTGTTCCTGGTAATAAAAATTATGCTTATACCGCGACTTTCCTAATTGAGTTTGGGGATTCAAAAGAATGTTATGATTTTCATGTAACTGTTTCACAAGTATCTCAATCTTTTCTTTACTAAACTCTTCATTTATACGACTGTTCCACTCATTATCTTGCTGTCCGAAATTATGCTCTGAAAAGTACGTAATTTCAGTTCCAAGATCACTAGCTATAAAATGCGGGAAATATCTAAATTTTCCTCGTCCCATTTTATCGAGAATAGATTCTATACTACTCCCAGTAACCCATCCGATTAGTAGTTCCCCATCTTTACTTTTTTGCTCTAGATAGTCTTCGAGTTCATATATGTCTTGTTGTTTTTGTTCATCGATTGTATGCGGAAAATACGTTTCATCAAAATCACAAAAAACAATATATTTAGGATGTTCAACCTTGGGTAACGTTTTATACTCTGACTTCTTGCTTAATAACATGAAACAGTCCCTCCACTACTCTGTCTTGTTCTTCTAAAGTAAATGACGGATATAATGGCAAATGCAGTACCTGACTATGAGCCTTTTCCGTATGAACCAATTGGAGTTTTGAATATTTGTCCTGTACTAATGGAGTTTTTTGCATATGAGACAGTATTGGATAATATACATCTGTTTGAACACCAAAATCTTCATGTAATTTAGTCATTATATCTGTCCTATCTTCTGTTCTTACCTTAATAGGAAACAGATGCCACACATGATCTTCACTTAATTCTGGTAATTCAATAAGGCCTTTATTCTGTAATTCTGCTAATTGAGTAATGTATCTATCCGCCAAAAATAGTCTTTTGAAGTTGTTTAATGAAAGATACTTCATTCTCTCTAAACCAATCGCTGCCTGTAAATTGTCCATTTTTGAATTAAATCCAAAATTAATGACTTTCTTATTTTTCACATTTACTTCAAAACCATGATAACTAAATTGAATGCATGTTTTAGCGAGTTCTTCATTATCAGTTGCTATCGCCCCGGCCTTACCACATACACCAAAATTCTTATATGGATTAAAACTTAATGTAGTTATGTCTGCATGCTTTCCTAAGTCTGTCAGTCCAATTCCTTGGCAAGCATCCTCAATGACTTTCAATTTAAAACGATTTGCTATTTGACGGATTTGCTTCATTTCTGAATGTTTTCCGTATAAATGCACAGGTAGAATAAACTTTGTATAAGGGGTTATTGCTTCCTCAATTTTGTTAGGATCGATGCAGAATGTTTGTGGGTTAATATCTACATAGATAGGAACGCCTCCCAAAGCTAACACAGCATTTTCAGTAGCTGAAAAGCTATTAGCTGGCATGATCACTTCATCCCCTCGGTTTAACCCTAAAGCCAATAATCCTATCATAATAGCATCCGTTCCACTGCTGGTTGCAATAACATACCTTTTATGTAAATATGTAGATAAAACCTTTTCGAATTGCTCTAAATAGGAACCACTCGTAAATTTTCCAGTTGGCAAAACTTTCGTTAATGTATCTAAGATATCATCCACTTCATCATTGGTTATTAATCTGTCTACAGGCATAAAAGGGACTTTACTGATTTCACGATTTTTTTGGTAGTTGAAAAGGTCGTTTTCAATATCTGTATTTTCTTTTAATACTTGTCTCCATCGCTCGTTTACAATACTGTCTTCAATAACAAGTTCTTTTCCTTGTACGTCACCTTTTAAGTGTTTTAGGAGTAACATGTTTTCTTTACTTTTACCTGAAACCTTAACTTGTTTTTGCATGAACAGTACCTCCAATGATTTTTATAATCTGGAAAATTTGATACAAATTTATCCTAATTTCTGAAACCGATAACATGTCAATAACTTTTTTAAGGAAGGGAAAATATGCCTACAATTGATGAAATAGCAAAATTGTGCAATGTGTCTAAAACCACAGTATCAAGAGTATTGAATAATCATCCTTATGTGTCGAAAGAAAAAAGAGATATGATCTTAGAGGCTATTAACGAACTTGACTACACTCCCAATTATTTAGCTCGGAATTTTAGGAGAAATAAGACACAAACGATAGCTTTATCGGTTCCGAGTATCGACCATCCATTTTTTGCTCAATTAATAAAAGGGGTCTCTCATGAAGCGCTGTTTAAGAATTACAAGGTAATTGTATTTCAAACCTTTTATGACCAACAGACAGAGCTGGAACTATTAGAGTTATTGAAACACAAAGAAGTTGATGGCATTATTCTTGGAACTTTAGAAAATGAATGGGATAAGATATCTCCTTTCTTAAAGTATGGTCCTATCTTATTATGTAATGAATATCATCACTCAGCGGACATCACGATAATTGGGTATGATGAATTTGAAGCCGCATACATGGGGGTAGTACATTTAATTGAAAGAGGACATAAAAAAATTGGATTTTGTTTTGATACTCCATATAGCGAAGCACAATGTCAGAGGAAAGAGGGTTACTTGAAAGCTTTACAAGATTACAATTTACATCATAGAAATGAATGGATATTCGGCGAATTGTTTAATATCGAGGATGGCTTTCGTGTTTTTCATAAGATAAAGGATCTAAAGGACAGACCCTCAGCAATATTTACAGGAAATGATCAAGTCGCCGCAGGAATTATTAAACAGGCGATAAAAAATGGCTTTAAAGTTCCGGAAGACTTAGCTGTAATTGGTTTTGACAACCAATCGATTTGCCAAGTAGTTACTCCGACTATAACAACAATTGATATTCCCATAATAGAATTAGGTCAACAGGCTGTGTTGAAAATAATCGAGTATATTTCGGGTAACACTTCTTTAAACAGAAAAATTATTAAACTGCCAACAAATCTTATTATAAGAGAATCAACTTAACTATAGATTTTCACTTCCTTATCATTTTATATCTTTGTATAGAAAAAGAGGTTATCCATATTTAACCTCTTTTTCAATCAGGAAGCCTGTTTTTTGGAATTCTCATGAATGCTCCTATACCAAAGTCGTCAATTATTTCTTCGCCTTTCATTTCACCCTCTGGTAGCGTCACTTCAAATCTGGTCCATTTTCTTATCAAACAAATTTTGTGCAGCAATGCGGATGAGCAGACATATACAATAAAAAAACCATCCTATGCTATTACGCAAGAATGGTTTTTTGGTTATATTGAGTTTGTACATAACCTCGAATTACTTCTATCAAAATGAGATTTAAATAAGTGTGAAATTGCTCTACCTTTGTAGATAGCTCTTTAATTAAACTGTCCCTGCCAAATGATTCTTTTACAGCATCCGCAAACTCCTGTGGACTTAATTCTTGAACCCTTTTATTTCACTTACCTGCCCCATTTTGAAGTCTTCCATACTCTACAGATAGAGTAATCCCTATCCTTTACTGCCTAAGCTTATTGTATTGGGATTGTTTTTCTAATTAGGCATTGCTGCCGCTTACCGGACTCTCTTTGCCTTTTTTTTCACCATGAAGATGGTGAAGCAGACGATAAAACGGCGGCAAGAGGGCAATAACAAGGATGACGCGTATGACCTGAACCGCAACGACAAAGGTGGAATCGGCATGCAAGGTAACAGACGTCGTCGCCATTTCTGCAATGCCGCCGGGCGCAAATGCCAGAACAGAAGTGATGAGCGAGATTCCTGTCAGCTTGGAAACGATCACGGCGCTCAAAAACATAGCCGCGATTAAACCGACAGATGAGACAAACCCGACGATGATAATGCGGCTGACGCCGGAAAACATGCTTTTGTACATCTTAGAGCCGATCGTGGCCCCTAGAAATACTTGCGATACATGGTTAGCTTGTGACGGCCACCAAGCCGTCATGTCGTGTCCCATCACCGCAGCTCCGCCAACATGCACAAGTGCCACACCGAGCATGCTGCCGAGCAGCCATGGAGCCGGAAATTTTAAATATTTCGCAGCTTTGCAAGCTCCCCAGGCAGCGAGAATAAGGACGGCGGTCCACAGAACGGGAGCGAGCCTAAAATCTGCCGTTGCTGAGGAAAGTGTTTCTGCTGCGGCACTTACAGAACGATCTTGTTTTGTATAGATCAGAATGACTAAAAACGGAATGGAAAGCACCACGAGCAGCACCCGGATCATTTGAACAAGGCTGACAATGGCGGTATTGGCGCCGACCTCCTGTGCGATGCTCGGCATAGCGGACAGCCCGCCGGGAGCTGTACCGACAAAGCTTGTCATCATATCCGTTTTGCTGAAACGCCAAAGCACATATCCTGACAGCATGGCCAGCAGTATAGACAATATCAGCATAACGCCGACTGAAAACCAATGGTCTTTGAGGACAGAAAGAACGGATAAATTCAGCTTTTGGCCCAATTCGATGCCGAGGATCATCTGCCCGAGGGCGAGCCATCGGCGGTTAATTCCTTTTTGGTCTGGCGCCATCATCAGCCATGCCGGCCGTATCATAGCGAGACAGCAGGCGACAATCAGCGTTCCGATCATCCATCCAATCGATATTCCGGTTAATGAAAGAATAAACCCCCCGGCTGCACTGATTGCGATAAACCATAGATCTTTGAGGAGATTTTCGTCTTTCTTCAATGTAAAACCCTTCTTCCTTTTCACGTAACACTCCAATTCTTCACGTAGTGAATGTATTATTACTATAGTATATTTTCGTTGATAAAGAAATTATGAATTATTTTCTATTAGCCATTCATTTTTCTTATGACCTTGTGTTCGAGCTTCTCTATTGTGTAAGTCAGGCATAAACCCGCTGCCAGCAAACATACGGCAAGGGCGTAAAAAATCACTTCTCCGCCAAACGATGTCAGGATCAGCCCGCCTGCCAGTGGTCCGATTGAGCGGGATATATCCCAATGCAGGCCGTATACCGCATAAAACCGGCCGAGCAGATGAGGCGGTGCCAATTTCGAAATGAAGGTCTGGATGTGAGTTAGTCCGATGCTTTCGCCAACTGTCATCACCGCTGCCGTCACTAAAAGCATTGTCAGGGAGGTTGAGCATGCAAAGCCGGCAGCCGCAAGAGAGTAGCAAATATAAGTAATGAAAAGGATCGTTTTCATTGAAAGCTTTTCTGTCCCTTTTACAAGAGGAACTTGGAGAACAAAGCTGAATAAAGCTTTTGCAGCCGAGTAGATGGTCAGCATGGATAGATAATCAGAAAACATGTTTTTGCTGAACAGCCTGTATGTTGTTTCTGTTTGCGCGTATAACATGCTGATGGGGAGAGAAAGCAGCAACAGAAGCAGTACAGGCCTGTATATCGTAAAGCTCTCGGACATTTCCGATGTTACAGCTGTCTTTAGCGGCTTTGTTTCTGGCAGTTTCAGTGCAGCGATCAGAAAGTAGATGAACAATGCCGCAGCATCTAAAGCGAATATCCACACGGGGTTATGATTGTACAGCAGCATCCCCACTAGCGGCCCTGCCGTCAGGCCAGCCGAATAGATCGAATTGATAACCGCAAACACTTCCGAACGTCTGCTTTCCGGCGTGCTTTCGGCGATTTGGGCGCGGGAAGCAGGTATGTACAACGATCTCCCGATGCCATTCATGGCGTAGAGAATGGCAAAAACATACGCATGACCGGCAAACACAAACCCCGTCATGGCCGCTGATTGCAGCAGCAATGCGATCAGAATCGCTGTGCGCCGCCCGAGCTGGTCCGTTACCCGTCCTGCAACGAGTGTGAGGCAAATATCAGCAAATGGCTGAAGGCTGATAATAAGCATCGGAATCATGACACTGCCGTTTAATTGTTCATGCAGGTACAGCACCATAAAAGGACCCATCATTGCACCTGTCAGGCTTGTCAGCATTTCGCCGATAAAGCGGAGCCAAACTGGAGCGGTATATCTCGATTTTATAGCCTGTAAGCTGGTCAACATGTGATCGCCGCCTTTCGCTGTTTGATATAGTAGTAGTGTATAGAAGGGGCGGCGGCCCAAAAAGTGAAGACAATATGAGAAAAAGATTCCCCTTTTGTTGGGAGGTGCGGGGATTGAAGCTGATTGAGCACTACGTGGCACTTGTAAAAATAGGATGCGCTGCATATGGGCAAATGAACGAAATGACGCTCACTGAAGTTGCTGACTGTTTATTTTGTACAGAAAGAAATGCAAAGCTCATATTACATAAGCTGGAGAACAAGAATTGGATCATACGGGAAAGCGGGGCAGGGCGCGGCCGCAAATCCAAAATCGCATTTCTTCGCCAGCCTGAGGAACTGCTTCTTCAAACTGCCAAGGAATATACAATGGCTGGAAAGCTTAAAAAGGCAAAGGAGCTGCTTCAGCAGTATCAGTCCGCGTTTCCGGGGCTTCAAAACGAATATGGTATGTGGGTTTCTGAGGTATTCGGTTTTGTGACAGAGACCGGCCGGAATGGAGAAAAGGATGTTCTCCGGCTGTTCATCACCCCTGAATCTGTCAGCAGTTTGGACCCGTGCCAAATATTTTTGCGGTCTGAGGGGCATTTCGTCAAGCAGATATTTGATACATTGCTCACGTTTGATCCGGCTGTGCAGGAGCCGAAGCCTCATTTGATTCATGGATGGGAAGCGGACGGGAAAAAACGCTGGAGATTTTTTCTTCGAAAGGGTGTGTCATTTCATAATGGACAGCCGCTGACAGCGCGGGATGTTGCGTTTACGTTTCAGCGCTTTTTGACACAAGCTGACAACCCGTATAAATGGCTGTTACACGGAGTGAAACAAGTCTTAGAAAATGGCCCTTATTGTGTGGAGATCATACTTGATAAGCCGAATGAGCTTTTGCCGTATGTTCTTTGTGATGAACGGCTGTCCATTCTGCCGGCGGAACAGGGAAGCGGGATCAATGGAACAGGGCCTTTTCGGGTGAATCAGCATTGCGGGCAGATGCTTGTGCTTGAAGCCAATGAGCGCTACTTCAAGGGACGGCCCTTTTTGGATCGCGTTGAGTTTGTCTTTTCTGAACAAGTCGGAGAGATGAACGGTTTTACCATTCAAGAAAAACAAACATTTTCTGAGCAGCAAACTGTTTTTGAAGAGCGGCATGTTCAGTATTTGTCACTCAATCTGAAAAAGAAGGGGCCTCTGCAGCATCGAAGCTTTAGAAAAGCGCTCCGCAAGCTGATTTCCTCTGAACGGCTCGTTCGTGAAGCGGGAGGGCATCGCAAAACCCCGGTTACATCTTTTTTGCATCCAAGTCCTTTTGATTGGGGAGGCGTTTCACCTTCTGAATTGCTGAAGCAAAGCGGATATAAGGGAGAAACGCTGGTGCTGTATACTTTTTCGGAAACGGATCATCGTGAGGATGCGGAGTGGATTCAAAATGTTTGCGCCCAACATGGCATCAGGCTTACACTTCAATTCTGTGATTCTGCTGATCTGCGCCGGCACGAAATCGTGCAGATGGCAGATATCATTCATGACAGTGCGACGTTTTATCAAGACAGTGAGTTTGGATTTTTGCATTTGCTGCTGTCGGAGAACAGTTTTTTGTGTCAGCATCTATCTAAAAAGCTGGAACAGATATGCTCAGGAATGACAGAACGAATATTTTCAATGACTGACCGCTGTATGAGAATCCATATGCTGCAGGACATTGACCGTCAGCTTATACAGGAGTTCAATGCGATCCCGCTGTATCAAAATGTGCTGCAGGTGACATCAAGTGAGAATGTGAAAGGCTTGATGCTTGATGAAGAGGGGTGGATTGATTTGTACTCCGTGTGGCTGTCCAAATAAAAAAGAGGGTTCTATTATTGAACCCTCTCCGTCTTTTAAGATGCTGCCATGCTTCGGCATTGATCAGCGCAGGCAAAGCAGGACTTCGCACATGCTTGGCAATGATCATGATCATGCTTTTCACATTCAGTGCCGCACGCTTCACAAATATCGGCGCAAAGTGCGCAAATTTCTTTCATGAACGGACTGTCCGTTTGCATGGCTTTGACCGCCAGCGTGCAAATATCAGCGCATTCCCTGTCAAGCCGTATGCAGCCGCTGAGATCGTGATGCGCGCTTTCTTCCAGGCATTTTGTAAAACAATGATTGCAAGCCTCCATACAATCGATACAAGCCTCAATACAAGCTTCTGAATATTGCTCCATGGTTGATTCCCCCTGTAAGGCAGTGTATGGTTTAATGTTTCCCGGCTGCATTTGAAAAAAACAGGTGAGTGTGTTTTTGGGGAATGGATATGTACATATACCCTGAACGGGTATATCTAACGTTCCATCAAATAGTATAGTAACCAGACGGCGTGATGTTGTTCATCCCGTGCGGCGCGCGTAAAGATGCCTTTCGCTTTTAAGTTTGAGGTTTCCTCGGCCGCACGCAAGTAAAAGTCGACTGTTTTTTGTTCATCTTTAAAAGCGGCGTCCAGCCCTTTCGTGAAAGTGTCCGGGCATTCCTCCGTTTGTTTCGGCATGATGTGTTTGCCGGTAATGGCACCGTACAGTGTGGAAAATTCACGGAGGTGGCGCATTTCGTCACGCCTGATTTCTTCAATCTGCTTTCTGACTTCATCGCGGTGGGTAAGTTCGGCAAGCTTGCGATAACATTGGATCGCACTGAATTCTCCGTTAATGGCCTTTTCTAGATTCCGAATCAAAACAGGATCTTCCCGGTATGGCGCCGGATAGGGATAGTAGCTGTAATGCAAAAGGGTTCAGCTCCATTCTTAGGAATTGGGCTTCTGTAGAAGTATATGTAGGGCAGGAAGACATGTGCGGAGAAATTCAGCTTTTTATATGCGAAAAGGCCGTTTTTACCAATAGATCAGATTGGTCATTTTCGTCAACATTCGATAAAATATATAGAGATAAAAAGAGAGGGGTCTTCTAATTTGGGAGCAGAGTTTTTAGTAGGCAGGTCCGGGAGTGGAAAAACGAAGCTGATCATCGACAGCATTCAGGATGAACTGCGCCGGGCTCCATTCGGGAAACCGATCATTTTTCTAGTCCCGGATCAAATGACGTTTTTAATGGAATACGAGCTTGCTAAAACGCCTGATATGGGCGGAATGATACGTGCTCAAGTGTTCAGCTTTTCACGATTGGCCTGGCGCGTCCTCCAGCATACGGGAGGAATGAGCAGGCCGTTTCTTACGAGCACAGGCGTACAGATGCTCCTGCGGAAGCTCATTGAGGAGCATAAACAGGAGTTTAAAGTCTATCAAAAAGCAAGTGATAAAAGCGGATTTACCGCACAAGTTGAGCGGATGCTGACAGAGTTTAAGCGGTATTGTCTGGAACCGGAGGATATCCGCCGGATGGCGGAAAGCGGAACGGCTTCCGAGTATCGCGGAGAACGCGTTTTATCTGAAAAGCTCCATGACTTATCGATTCTGTATCAGCAAATGGAAAAAAGTCTTGCAGATCAATATCTTCACTCTGAGGATTATTTGACGTTGCTGGCAGAGCATATTCCGCTTGCGGAAGATATAAAAGGCGCGCATATCTATGTGGACGGCTTTTATCAGTTTACGCCGCAGGAATTCAGGGTGTTGGAGCAGCTTATGGTTCATGCAGAGCACATCACGTTTTCGCTGACAGCGGACAAGCCGTCTTATGAGCGAGAGCCGCATGAACTGGAATTGTTCAGAATGACGGGGAAAACGTATTACCGCCTGCATCAGAAGGCGAAGGAACTGAATTTGGACATTACCTATAAAGAGCTGAGCGGGATTGAGCGGCATACGCAGACGCCGGAATTGGCACATCTAGAGGCGCAGTATGAAGCGCGCCCGGCCATCCCGTACGCAGAAAAACAAGAGGCCTTTACTGTGATGCAAGCCGCAAACAGACGAGCTGAGCTGGAAGGCATTGCCCGGGAAATTCACACTCTAGTCAGAGAGAAGGGCTATCGCTATAAAGATGTAGCGATTCTTGCGCGCCAGCCGGAAGACTACAAGGATATGGTGAAGGAAGTTTTCGCAGATTACGAGATTCCTTATTTCATTGACGGAAAAGCATCTATGCTGAACCATCCGTTAATCGAATTTATCCGGTCGAGCATTGATGTTCTGAAAGGGAATTGGCGTTATGAAGCGGTGTTTCGCTGCGTGAAAACCGAACTGCTATTCCCGCTTAACGAGCCGAAGACTAAGGTGAGAGAACAGGTCGATCAGCTTGAAAATTACTGTATCGCCTACGGGATCAAAGGCGATCGCTGGACAAAGGGCGACCGTTTCCATTACAGACGTTTTGTGTCATTGGATGATGATTTTGCGCAAACCGATCAGGAAATCGAAATGGAAAACATGCTGAATGACACACGCGACTGGATTGTTCCGCCGCTTTTTCAGTTTCAAAAACGAATGAAAAAAGCAAAGACGGTTCAGGAGAAGGCGGAGGCGCTCTACCGCTATCTAGAAGAGACGGATGTACCGCTGAAGCTGGATCAGGAAAGACAGCGTGCTGAGGAAGACGGCAGAATCATTGAAGCGCAGCAGCATCAGCAGGCGTGGGATGCAGTCATTCAGCTACTTGAGGAGTTTGTTGAAATGATGGGGGATGATGAGATTTCTCTTGATTTGTTTCAGCAAATGATGGAAGCCGGCGCGGAGTCGCTTACATTTTCTCTAATTCCGCCTGCGCTTGACCAGGTGTTTGTCGGCAATATGGATTTATCCAGAATGTACGGCACCTCTTGCACCTTTGTGCTGGGGGCAAACGACGGCGTTCTGCCTGCACGCCCTGATGAAAATGGGGTGCTGTCGGACGATGACCGGGAATGGCTGAAAACGATTGGGATTGAGCTTTCCTCAGGCGGGCGGGAGCGTCTGCTTGATGAGCATTTCCTCATCTATATGGCGTTCTCCAGTCCGTCTGACCGGCTTTACGTATCGTATCCGATTGCTGATGCGGAAGGAAAAACGCTTTTGCCGTCGATTGTCATTAAACGGCTGGAAGAACTGTTTCCGCAGCATAAGGAGCGGCTGTTGACAAATGAACCTGAACAGGTCAGCGATGAGGAACAGCTTATGTATGTCGTCAATAAAAGCGTGGCACAGTCCTTTACCGCAAGCCAGCTCAGATTATGGACTCGGGAATACGACATCAGCGACGTCTGGTGGAGCACGTACAATGTGCTGATGAGTGAGCCGGACAGGCTGCAATCGAAAAAGCTGTTCTCAAGCCTGTTTTTCCGGAATGAAGTGAAGCAGCTTGAACGCAGCGTGTCGAGACAGCTCTATGGTGAACGCATTCAGGGCAGTGTATCGAGAATGGAAACCTTTAACGCGTGCCCGTTCTCCCATTTCGCATCACACGGGCTGCATCTAAAGGAACGGCAATTTTTCAAGCTCGAAGCACCGGATATCGGCCAGCTGTTTCATTCCAGCTTAAAGCTGATTTCAGACCGGCTGCGCGAGCAAAAAATGAATTGGCGCGATTTAACGAAAGAGCAGTGTGAACTGTTTTCCTATGATGCGGTAGAGCGGCTGGCACCGAAACTGCAAAAGGAAATTTTGCTCAGCTCAAACCGGCATTATTATGTGAAGGAAAAACTGCAAAAAATTGTGACACGTGTGTCCGGTATTTTAAGCGAGCATGCGAAAGCGAGCGGGTTTGTGCCGATCGGGCTTGAACTGGGCTTTGGAGGAAAAGGGCCGCTTCCGCCGCTGACCTTTAAGCTGAAAAACGGCTGCACGATGGAACTTGTCGGGCGAATTGACCGTGTTGATAAAGCAGAAAGCTCAAAAGGCCTGCTTCTAAGGATTGTCGATTATAAATCTAGCGACAAAGGCCTTGACTTAGCGGAAGTATATTACGGACTGGCGCTGCAAATGCTGACGTACCTTGATTTATCGATTACTCATTCAGCCGACTGGCTCGGAATGAGGGCGACGCCGGCAGGAGTGCTGTATTTCCATATACATGACCCGATGATTCAATCTAATCTCCCGCTTGGGCTTGACGAGATTGAACAGGAGATCTTTAAGAAATTTAAAATGAAGGGCTTGCTCCTCGGCGATCAGGAAGCGGTTCGCCTTATGGATACGACCCTTCAAGAGGGACGGTCAAATATCATCAATGCGGGCTTGAAAAAAGACGGCTCTCTCAGATCGGACTCAGCAGCAGTCGGCGAAAAGGAATTTGAGTTGTTGACGAAACATGTGCGCCGCACCTTCCAAGAAGCAGGCGAACAAATCACCGACGGACGCGTATCGATTGAGCCTTATAAAATGAAGAACAAGACGCCGTGCACATACTGTGCGTTCAAATCAGTATGCCAATTTGATGAATCATTAGAAGAGAACGAATATCGTCCGTTAAAGGCTGAAAAGGATAAGACGATACTTGAGTGGATAAAAAAGGAGGCAGATGGCAATGAACATTCCTAAACCGGCAGACAGCACATGGACAGATGACCAATGGAATGCCATTGTCTCAACCGGCCAGGATATTCTCGTAGCAGCGGCGGCGGGCTCCGGTAAAACCGCTGTGCTCGTTGAACGAATGATCCGGAAAATCACCGCGGAAGAAAACCCGATTGATGTAGACCAGCTTCTTGTTGTGACATTTACAAACGCCTCAGCGGCAGAGATGAAACACCGGATCGCGGATGCCCTGGAAAAAGAGCTTGTAAAACGCCCCGGCTCGCTGCATATCAGGCGCCAGCTGTCTCTTTTAAACCGGGCCAGCATTTCGACACTTCATTCCTTTTGCCTGCAAGTGCTGAAGAAATATTACTACTTGATCGATCTTGATCCGGGCTTTCGGATTGCTGATCAGACAGAAGGCGAGCTGCTCGGGGATGAGGTGCTGGACGAGCTGTTTGAAGACGAATATGCAAAGGGCGAAAAGGCGTTTTTTGAGCTTGTTGACCGCTACACGACAGATCGGCACGATCTGGATCTGCAATTTCTCGTCAAACAGGTGTACGAGTATTCCCGTTCCCACCCAAACCCGGAGGCATGGCTGGAAAGCTTTGTTCATTTGTATGATGTATCGGAAAAGAGTGCCATCGAGGAGCTTCCGTTTTATCAATATGTCAAAGAGGATATTGAGATGGTGCTTAACGGAGCGAAGGAAAAGCTTCAGCGCGCGCTTGAACTGACGAAAGTGCCGGGCGGTCCCGCGCCGCGTGCTGACAATTTTCTTGATGATCTTGCGCAGATTGATGAACTGATTCAGCATCAGGATGATTTTACTGAGCTTTATAAGCGGGTGCCCGCAGTCTCTTTTAAGCGCGTGAAAGCAGTAAAAGGGGACGAGTTTGATCCTACACTCCTTGAGGAAGCGACAGATTTGAGAAACGGTGCAAAAAAACTGCTTGAAAAGCTTAAAACCGACTACTTCACGAGAAGTCCTGAACAGCATTTAAAAAGCCTAGCCGACATGAAGCCTGTTATTGAAACGCTCGTACGGCTTGTCATCAGCTATGGAAAACGGTTCGAAGCCGCGAAGCAGGAAAAATCAATCATTGATTTTTCTGATTTGGAGCATTACTGTTTATCCATTTTGACAGCTGAGAATGAAACAGGTGAACGCGAGCCGAGCGAGGCAGCAAGATTTTATCAAGAGCAGTTTCATGAGGTGCTCGTTGACGAATATCAGGATACCAACCTAGTGCAGGAATCGATCCTGCAGCTCGTCACAAGCGGACCTGAGGAAACAGGCAACCTGTTTATGGTAGGAGATGTCAAACAGTCAATTTACCGATTCAGGCTTGCGGAGCCGCTTCTATTCCTCTCCAAATACAAACGGTTTACAGAAAGTGGAGAAGGCACGGGACGGAAAATTGACTTGAATAAGAATTTCCGAAGCCGGGCTGATATTTTAGATAGCACAAACTTTCTATTTAAACAACTGATGGGCGGCAAAATCGGTGAGGTTGATTATGACGAGCAGGCTGAGCTGAAGCTTGGTGCGGCGTATCCGGACAATGATGAGACGGAAACGGAGCTGCTGCTGATCGACAACGCAGAAGAGACGGATGCAGGCGAAGAAGCAGAAGAGCTGGAAACGGTGCAGTTTGAGGCGAAAGCGATCGCTAAGGAAATTCGCAAGCTGATTTCATCGCCATTTAAGGTGTATGACGGAAAAACGAAAACACACCGCAATATTCAATACCGCGATATTGTGATTTTGCTCCGCTCCATGCCGTGGGCACCGCAAATCATGGAGGAGCTGAGAGCTCAGGGCATACCGGTTTACGCCAATTTAACGTCAGGCTATTTTGAAGCGGTCGAAGTTGCCGTCGCGCTTTCTGTGCTGAAGGTGATCGATAACCCGTATCAGGATATACCGCTTGCCTCTGTTCTACGCTCACCGATTGTCGGAGCAGATGAAAACGAGCTGTCTTTGATCCGGCTTGAAAATAAAAAAGCGCCGTACTATGAAGCGATGAAAGACTATTTGGCTGCCGGCGACCGGAACGACGAGCTTTATCAAAAGCTGGAAACGTTCTACGGGCATCTTCAAAAATGGCGTGCATTTTCGAAAAACCACTCAGTATCTGAGCTGATTTGGGAAGTGTACCGCGACACGAAATACATGGATTATGTCGGCGGAATGCCGGGCGGAAAACAGCGCCAGGCCAATTTGCGAGTTCTCTATGACCGGGCGCGCCAATATGAATCGACGGCATTTCGCGGCCTGTTCCGTTTCCTGCGATTTATCGAACGCATGCAGGAGCGGGGCGATGATCTTGGAACGGCGCGAGCGCTCAGCGAGCAGGAGGATGTCGTCCGCTTAATGACGATCCACAGCAGCAAAGGGCTCGAATTTCCCGTCGTGTTTGCAGCAGGTCTCGGCCGGAATTTTAACATGATGGACTTGAACAAATCGTACCTGCTGGACAAGGAGCTTGGGTTCGGCACAAAGTATATTCATCCGCAATTGCGCATCAGCTACCCGACGCTGCCGCTCATTGCGATGAAGAAAAAAATGCGCAGGGAGCTGCTGTCAGAGGAATTGCGTGTTCTCTATGTTGCATTAACGAGAGCGAAAGAAAAACTGTTTCTGATTGGCTCGTGCAAGGATCATCAAAAACAGCTCGCAAAATGGCAGGCATCCGCGTCCCAGACTGACTGGCTTCTTCCGGAATTTGACCGTTATCAGGCAAAAACGTATTTAGATTTCATTGGACCGGCTCTTGCGAGACACAGAGATATGGAGGTTTTGGCTGAAAACGGTGCGGCAACGCATGCTGATATATCAGGACACCCGGCTCGTTTTGCCGTTCGAATGATTCATTCCTATGATTTACTGGATGATGATCTGGAAGAAAGGACGGAAGAAAAAAGCGAGCGCTTAGAAGCGATCCGCAAAGGTGAACCAGTTCCCGGCACGTTTGCATTTGATGAAAAAGCCCGCGAGCAGTTGAGCTGGACATACCCGCATCACGAGGTCACGCAAATTCGGACAAAGCAGTCGGTTTCTGAGATCAAGAGAAAAAGAGAGTACGAGGATGAATACAGCGGCCGGGCCCCCGTTAAACCTGCTGACGGAAGCATTCTGTACAGGCGCCCCGCTTTCATGATGAAAAAAGGCCTGACAGCGGCGGAGAAAGGGACGGCCATGCATACGGTTATGCAGCATATCCCGCTTACACATATCCCAACGATAGAAGAAGCGGAGCAGACGGTTCACAAGCTTTATGAAAAAGAACTGCTCACTGAAGAACAAAAAACCGCTATTGATATAGAAGAAATCGTGCAATTTTTCCATACAGAAATCGGCGGACAGCTGATCGGCGCTAAATGGAAGGACCGGGAAGTGCCATTTAGTTTAGCGCTTCCGGCCAAGGAAATCTATCCTGATGCACAGGAGGCAGATGAACCGCTTTTAGTGCAGGGGATCATCGACTGTCTCTATGAAACTGAGGACGGCTTATATCTCTTGGACTATAAATCAGACCGGATTGAGGGCAAGTTCCAACACGGCTTTGAAGGAGCGGCCCCGATCTTGAAGAAACGATATGAAACGCAAATTCAGCTGTACACGAAGGCAGTTGAGCAAATTGCAAAAACAAAGGTAAAGGGATGTGCGCTGTATTTCTTTGACGGAGGGCACATTCTGACATTATAGCGAGATCCGTAAGCTCCGGGAATTCAGACGGAGCGGATCTCGTTTTCTATACAAAAGAGAGGTGAAAGCATTTGCGGATTTTACATACGGCTGACTGGCATCTTGGAAAAACGCTAGAAGGAAGAAGCAGGCTGAGTGAACAGGCCGATGTGCTTGATGAATTGAATACGATTGTAAAGGAAGAGCAGATCGATGCCATTGTAATGGCAGGGGACGCGTTTGACACCGTGAACCCGCCGGCTTTAGCCGAGCAGCTGTTTTATGAAAGCTTGTCTGCGCTTAGCGACAGAGGAAAGCGCCCAATTGTTGTCATTGCCGGAAACCATGATAATCCTGACCGTTTGTCCGCCGCTTCACCGCTGACACATGAAAACGGCATTTATTTAATTGGCTATCCGACAACAGAACCGCTTCATATTGAAGTGCCTTCAGCAGGGGAGCTTTTGGCTGTCGGAGCGCTGGCGTACCCATCTGAAGCGCGGTTAAATGAAGTGCTTTCCGATACATTTGATGAAAAGCTGCTCCGTGATCATTATGACGTGAAAATCAGGCAGGCGTTTGAGCATATGACAAGCCGGTTCCGCAAGGATGCAGTGAAGGTTGCCGCCAGCCATATCTATGTGGCAGGCGGCAACCAAACGGATTCTGAGCGGCCGATTGAAGTCGGCGGCGCTTATACGGTGGCTGCTGAAAGCCTGCCTGCGGATGCAGCTTATGTTGCGCTCGGCCATTTGCATCGTCCGCAAACGATCAAGCGGGCGCGGACGCTTGCGCGTTATTCGGGCTCTCCGCTCGCCTATAGCTTTTCTGAAGCGGGATACGCCAAATCAGTGACGATCGTGGATGCTAAGCCGGGGGAAGAGGCCTCTTGGCGTGAGGTATTATTATCAAGCGGCAAGCCACTTGTGAAGTGGAAAGCCGCAAATGGCTTAAGCGAGGTGTACAGCTGGCTGGATGAAGGCAGGGATCAGAATGCCTGGATTGATCTAGAAATCCGTGTCTCGGACCAGCTGTCACTTGAAGAAATTCACAGGCTGCGAAAGGCGCACCCGGGCTTTATCCATATCAGGCCGGTTTTCGAAGAACAGAATAAAGACCGGGAACGGATCGAGGTCAAGCATGTGTCGATCGAAGACCGCTTTAAGAAGTTTTATGAAAAACAAACTGGCGGCGCGGTGCCGGATGAAGAAATGGTGAAGCTGTTTTTAGAGCTTGCATCAGGCATTGAAGAGGAGGATGCGAAATGAAGCCGATCGTCTTAAGCATTAAAGGGCTCCACAGCTTTAGAGAGGAGCAGACGATAGATTTTGAGGGTCTTTCCGGTGCCGGTGTTTTCGGCATTTTCGGCCCGACAGGAAGCGGTAAATCCTCTATCCTCGATGCAATGACGCTTGCTTTATACGGAAAGGTGGAGCGGGCGGCGAATAATACGCACGGAATTTTAAACCATGCGGAAGATACGCTGTCTGTTTCCTTTACCTTTGCGCTTCAGACGAATCATCAAATCTCTTACAAAGTCGAACGTGTTTTTAAGAGAACGGATGAAATGAAGGTGAAAACGGCACTTTGCCGCTTCATCGAAATCAGGGACGAGCATACGGTGCTGGCGGATAAAGCCAGCGAAGTGAATAAAAGAGTGGAGGAGCTTTTGGGGCTGACGATCGACGACTTTACGAGAGCGGTGGTCCTGCCGCAAGGAAAATTTGCTGAATTTCTGTCTTTAAAAGGGGCGGAGCGGAGACATATGCTTCAGCGTTTATTTAATTTGGAGCAGTATGGAGACCGGCTTGTGAAAAAGCTGAGACGGCAGGCACAGGAAGCCAATGCGAGAAAAAATGAAATGCTTGCTGAACAGTCCGGTCTTGGTGAGGCAAGTTCAGAAGCGGTTGAGCAGGCGGAACAGGCTCTCGAACAAGCAGAAGCACGGCTGGAAGCGATGAGAAAGAATCGTGATCAGGCAAAAGAGCGGTTTACGGAGTATCAGGAGATTTGGAATGTCCAAAAGGAAAAAGCCGCTTATGAGGAAGAGAAAAAACGTCTCGAAAAAGAACAGCTGCACGTAGACAGCATGAAAAAGCGTCTGCTGGAAGCCGAAACAGCCGCCGCTCTCAAGCCCTATGCGGACCGGTACGCAGAAGCAATCCAGCATGAGGAAAAAGCTGAAAAGGAACAAACGCTTGCTCAAAAGGATTTAGCAGACCGGACCGCTTTCTTTCATCAAAAACATGAAGAGTATGAAGAGTGGCGCCAGCATAAAAGCGGGAAAGAGCCTGAGCTTTTAACTGAGCAGGAACAGCTTTCCCGTTTGCAGGAGATCGAAGTCAAACTGAGTGAGGCCAAGCAAGACGAAGAGCGCAAAAAGGCTGAACTCCAGCAGAAAGAAGAGGCCCTTCAATCTGTCATGAATGAATTGGAGACTGTAACAGACCGTCTGACACGAGGGCAAAACAGACAGACGGAATTGAAGCAGCAGCTAAAATCCCTGCAAGTGACATCCGATGAGCGAAAAAGCTGCCAGCAGGCCGCAGAAATGGCATTGCGCATCAGACAGACTGAAGAGCAAATTAGAAAAGAGAAAAAACGAAGTGACGCATTGAACCTCGTGCTTCAGAAGATGAATGAGGAGAAAAGTACACTCGTTCAAAAGACGGAAGCGGAAAAAAGCAACATCATTCAGGCATATGAGGCTGTACAAACTGTGTACCATATGGTGTGTGAGACGGAACGTTCATTAACACGTATGACTGAGCAGGCTAAAAAGAGACAGCAAACGCTTCACTCGCAGCGTGAAAAAGCAAGAATGGCGCTGCTCACAAAAGAGTTAGCCGAAAAGCTGACCGCCGGAAAGCCCTGCCCGGTCTGCGGTTCAACCCATCATGATCCGTCTGCCTCAGTACATGAAACATATGAGCTCGACAGCAATCTTGAAAAGAACATCAAACAGACGGATGTGTTATTGACGGAAGCGGCAGCACTCAGCCAGGAGATTCTTTCAGCCAAAATTACGCTTGAAGAACAGTCCGCGCGCTTTATTGAACAGTGTCCGTTTTTGCAAACGATCCAAGCACCGAACCTTGAAGCGGCAGCTTCTTACGAGAACCAGCCGGTGCAGGAGGCATTCGATACTGCCACAATTGAATGGAAACAAGTCAAACAGGATATTCTTTCTGTTAAAACACGAATGGCACAAGTGATCAGCGCCTATCAGGAGTCTTTAAAAACGGCCGATCAGCTTAATGAAAAAATCGGTTTTGAACAAAGAGAGGCTGACCGGATTGACAGTATCATCGCTGAGCTTCAGTCCTCGATGGACAGCCGCCTGAAAATGTTTAAAGAAGCGTTTCAAGATCAGTCTGTGAATGAAGCGGAAAAATGGCAGCAAGCCATTGAAGAAAAGGATCGGGCTGCAGAAGAATGTGAAAAACGGATTGAGAAGAGCATCGCGTTTCTTGCTGAGCATGAAGCACAAAAGGAAAAGCTGCGGGAATCGGGACACCAGCTTGAACGGGAAAAGCTGGAGCTTCATTATGCGGCTGAACGCATCAAGAGCGTGATAGCTGATTATGAGCATGAGCTCGGAGATTACGCAAAAGGAGATTCGATCCAAATCAAACTCCGCTCTGTCCAGCAGGATCTAAAGCTGTTAAAGGAAAAAGAGCAATCTCTGTATGAAGAACTGCAAAGCGCCCAAACGATGCTCAATCAGGCGAAAAGCCGCGCTTCAGCAAGCGAGCTCACCCTTAAAGAGGCGAAGGACAGATTGGAAAAAGCGGAAGCTGCTTGGCTTGAGCATGCGAAAAGCACCCGTTTTACCCGGACTGAAGAGGTGGAGCGAAGTCTCATCCCAGACGCTGAACTTGAAAAGATGAAAGCGGGCATAGATCAGTTTATGGATAAACTGAAGCAAAATGCTGCAAACTTAGAACGAGTTGCAGAGATACTTGCCGGCAGAGCCTTATCAGAGAGCGAATGGAGCGAAACCGTTACGGCATTACAAGAAGCTGAGGACGCATTTGGCGCTGCTATAGAGGAAAAAGGCGCAGCAGCGAAAGCGCTGGCCGTCATTCGCGACCATCATAAACGGTTTAACGAAATTGAAGCTGAACTGAAGAAATGGCAGACACATATCGACAGGCTGGACAAGCTGCAAGCTGTGTTTAAAGGCAATACCTTCGTTGAATTTTTAGCAGAGGAGCAGCTTGAAAGCGTTGCGCGGGACGCATCAGCAAGACTTGGCATGCTGACGAGACAGCGCTATGCCATCGAAGTGGATTCAGAAGGCGGATTCGTGATGCGGGATAATGCGAATGGAGGCGTCAAACGCCCGGTATCCAGCTTGTCTGGGGGAGAGACCTTCCTCACCTCGCTTTCTCTTGCTCTAGCGCTGTCTGCGCAGATCCAGCTTCGCGGAGAATACCCGCTCCAGTTCTTTTTCTTAGATGAAGGGTTCGGCACCCTGGATCAAGATTTGCTTGATACGGTTGTGACAGCCTTGGAAAAACTGCAGTCAGACAACCTGTCTGTCGGTGTCATCAGCCATGTGCAGGAACTGCGGGCACGGCTTCCGAAAAAGCTGATCGTCCATCCGGCTGAACCGAGCGGCCGCGGAACACGGGTAACACTTGAGTTGATGTAAGGGAGGAGCGGATATGGCAAAGCAGATTGCCGGAATATGTGAGCTGTGCGGCCGAAGCGATGTCCAGCTGACAGAGCACCATCTCACACCGAAAGAGGAAGGCGGAACGTTTCTGCCGACAGCGATGCTCTGTATTCCTTGCCATAAACAGATTCATGCCTTATATAGCAATCAAGAGCTTGCCGTTCGATTAAACGGAATAGATGAACTCCGAAGCGATCCGCAGCTTGCCCGGTTTGTCAAATGGATCAGAAAACAGCCGCCTGAGAAGCTGATCAAAACAAAGAAATCAAATGAACGAAAAAAGAAAAAATGACTAAAAAGCAGCCCTCTCTTTGCAGAGCGGCTGCTTTTATCCGTTTCCAACCATATCTTGATCGCTGACATCGGGGTCTATATAATTTGTCGCGTTGACTCCATTGTTTAATAGAAGGAAATCTCCCGTGTTGCCTGCTCCCGAACCGAGCGCAGATTTTGAAGAGCTTTTCGGAGAAAGGTAAAAGGAATCACCAAAGTTTACGACTCCGCCCGATATGGAATTGATAGCTATAGGCCCGACAATTGCTGGCATAAACGACACCCTTTATCGAAGTCTCTGTTTATTATATGCTCTTGTCTGGCGATTGTGAGCGCGGAGACTGAATCTGCCGGATATGTTTAATCCGCGCGTCGCCGCGTACGACCGAAGCTGAGCCTGCATGAAAAACTGAAGAGGATGAGACCCCTTGAATTTTGATGTTGCGGACATAAATGACAGGCACCTCATGACAAAAAGCGGTTTGCACGCCTGTTTCCGGAAGAAGCTTTACAGCGGGCTGCTCAAAAATAGGGTACTCCTTTCTGTTAAATGAGCCTTCACTTTCATAAAACGTTGAAAGCGAGCGCTGAACAGCGAGCACTTTTATTTTCATATCGATTTCGTTTGTATCGCCTGCTTGAAAAACGCTTGCTATCCCAAGAGAGTTGAATTTAATCTGTCTGATGCGTGATATACGCTTAAACATTATTGTCTGACGGCAGCGGAGCAAACGGACCAATAATGAGAGATTCAGGCGGCGTATCGAAAATGGAAGATAAATAGATGGATTCTGCGTCTCCAATGTGGAAAACAGAGGAGCTGGATACACCATTCATCCGGATATCCCCGACTTCCAGGTTGCGGTTGATGACTGTAAAGATCATGCTTGCTCATCTCCTTTCATTTCTGATGGAATATGCTCCAGAAAGTGTTCTACAGCGCGGATGACATCACGCTTCACATGCTCAGCGATATGTTCTGCATATTGTGCAGGCGGTGTATTTTCTTCTTTTTTGATATGGGACATATAATAGTGAATCCGGCTGTCCATTTGTTTTCTGATGTCTTCAATGACATGATGCTTGTTTGTATCGTCAAGCCTGCTGTTATATTGGTTTTCAAGCTGTTCCAAAACATCTGGGATTTCCTCGGTTAAGTACATGTCAACATTCTGGCGGATCTGCTGCATGAGCTGAGCGCTCTCTTCCTGTTGCATCATCCCGATTTCAGGTGTTGTTTGGCTGACTTCAAAATTTTGGACGCTGTTCGGGTCTGTCGGATTTAAGCCGATATTCAAAGTCCCGTCAAGTCTTTCGATTTTCAGCTGATCAAATTTATACTCCACACGCTCAATGGTAGTGGCCGGCCGCTGTTTCATCGTATTCATTTCAGTTTGAATCTCTTTTAGCTGACGTTCGAGCTGCTGAATATGAAGCGCCTGCTGCTGAACGAAGGAATTCAAGTTTTGCAAGTAAGAGGAAACAGATTGATCATACATGTCTTTCACCTCTTTCATATGATTAACGGCCAGGAGGCTGGAGCGGAACCAATGAACCTGTATCGGGCTCCTGTAATTCAACTGGCTGCCCCTGAGCGGAAACCTCGGGAGCCGCTTCTACATAGCTGCCTGTATTGTACAGGTTAGAAAGCGATTTAATGGACCCGGCGCTTCCGATTTGCAGAATGGAGGAGTTGCTGATTGATTCCAGCCGGAGATAGTTAATTTGAATGGTTTGATTAATATAAAAGTTCATGAAGCACACTCCTTTACGCATTCCCTGCGATCGGCTGATCAACTGCATCGTTGTCATACACATTCGTCGCGTTTTTGTAATTCATCACCTTGAGGCTGTCACCGGTATTAAAACTGCCCGCACCGGCAAACGTTCTGACCTCGGCTTGAGGAGAAATCGTAATACAGTCCCCGATGTGAATGACTCCGCTCGTACCAATCGCATTAATTTTAAACGCTCCGACAATGGCCGGCATACGAGCACATCCTTTGTTGAAAAATTGAAAAAAGGCAGGTAAAGTAAAAATAGAATTTAATTTTAATTGGGCTATTCACGATAGCTTATGACAAACGCACATATGTGTGAGAGAAATTTAAAGGTGGGCATATCGGCTTTGAATGTAAGCGATCGCATTTTTTGGTCGTTATGTCTAAACATTTCAAAAGCGGGTATTTTATCTGAGCGGAAATGCGGCGAAGAGTGCCGCTATCCGCCTGCGTGATTTTTGTTTCAGTTTCTTTGGTGTTTTTGCGTGAAGAATTGCGTTTGGAGTATGTCGTGCTGCGGTATTCGATTTTCGGACGGACATATTCTCGCCCCAAGGTATATTCCAGAAGTGCTGAGCAAAAAGCGGAGTTACATGTGGTGTATTCAAATTGTTATAGATAATGATTTACATACGGGAGTTTTCGGGATATCCCCCAAAAATCATCTCTTCTTTAATTCGGGTGTTCAGCAGGCTATCCAGCTTTTGGCTGCATTGAATCGTTTCTTTGGAATTCATGCCGTATTTTTGTGCTGTTTCAATTAGTGTGACTCTCATTTCTTCAATTTTACTGTTCATTACACTATCTCCAATTCAGAATTTATTTTGATAAACACAGGATATCGTTAGTATAACCCATTTTTACTGAAAAGGTTGCCTTTCGTCAATTTGACTAAAAAAGCGACATTTTTTGCTGCGGCCTTTTTAATGGAAGAAAAGGACTATAGTCTCGCTAAGTGTACTTGCAAAAAGTCCTGCCGCTTCTCAATTTCTCTAAGTATGTTTGTCTGCTCCTTTTCGAATTGCAAGGGGCTTTTTTTTATGAAAGGATCATCATCAGCTTTTTGACAAATGTCATGATGCCATTCGCTGATGAAAGGAGACAATCGTTCAATGGTAAACGACCGGTTCAGCACGTTTTTCATTAACGTGTGATATTGAGACCGGAAGGCGGGAATGGCAAGAAGCCTTGACGAAAGCGTCCGTCCTTTTGTCAGCAGAGGGTCTTCGTCAGATATTCCGTGTGCGGCAAGCGATCTGGTCTCTATCGGTGAAACGTGTAGCCGGCCCGCTTCGTTTAAACAAAATGTGTAATAAAAGCCTTGATTGGTGCAGGCGCTGCCGATCAGCCACAAAAAAAACAGTTTGACATCCAGATACATTTTAATGCGTTCAGCCAATTCGTCATCTTCAGCTGTGCGGATCAGCGTCAGAAATTCGTATAAGAACGGGGAAGGTTCATTTTTAAAAACGGACAGCGGAACCCTCGGATCGGCTGTCTTCATAAGGTAACTTGTTCTATCGGCTAGCTGATGGTTCTTGATGCTCAAATAAATGCCTTCTGGCTCGCCATTGATGGTCAGAAAGCTGTACGATGCAGCGGGAGCAGGAACGCCGATCTGGTTAAAAAAACAATAAGCGAGCCTGCGCCGCATCAGGGACGGATCATCCTGTTCCGCATTCAAAAAAAGTGTGCTTTCACCAAGCAGAGACTTTTCCCAGTTGATTTCATAGGATACCTTTTCCGCCTTGTCACGCTGTGTGAGAAGAATGGGAGAAACTGATCGGTTTGTCACCAGAAGCCCTTTGGCAGTACCTTTACGATTCAGCTGCTGCCGATGAAAAAATAAATGTACGTTCTCCATATTCTTGCCTCCTCCTCAAAACGACATTTGTATGATATGTGCAGCAAGCCTGTCCTGAAACGAAATGAAAACGGATATGAGAAAAAGGGATTTCAGCATTCGACAGAGAATACATGAAGGAGATTCTGATTTAAAAGATGATGGAGGAATAACATGAAATTTGCGACAGGGGAACTTTACAACCGAATGTTTGTCGGCCTGATTATTGATGATGAGAAAATTATGGATTTGCAAAAGGCTGAAAAAAAACTGTTTGAACTTGAGACGATTCCGGGATCGCTGATTGAATGTATCGCAGAAGGGGATAAATTTGTTGCGCATGCAAGACAACTGGCCGAGTGGGCAAAGAAACCGAATGATGAGCTGGGGTCATTTATGTATTCATTATCCGAGGTGAAGCTTCATGCACCCATTCCTAAGCCGTCAAAAAATATCATCTGCATCGGCAAAAACTACAGGGATCACGCGATTGAAATGGGAAGCGAAGCTGACATTCCGGAGCATCCGATGGTATTTACAAAATCGCCGGTAACGGTTACAGGGCACGGTGATATCGTAACCAGCCATGAAGAGGTCACCTCTCAGCTTGATTATGAAGGAGAGCTTGCTGTCGTTATCGGAAAAAGCGGCACTCGCATTTCAAAAGAAGACGCCTATGACCATATTTTCGGATATACGATTGTGAATGATATCACGGCGCGTGATCTGCAAAAAAGGCATAAGCAGTTTTTTATCGGAAAAAGCCTGGATACGACATGTCCGATGGGACCCGTCCTTGTACATAAATCATCGATTCAGGAGCCTGAGCGCCTCAAGGTTGAAACAAGAGTCAACGGCGAGCTGCGCCAATCCGGTTCGACGAGCGATATGATCTTTTCCATTCCGGAATTAATTGAAACCCTCTCAAAGGGGATGACGCTTGAAGCGGGAGACATCATTGCCACCGGTACGCCGTCCGGAGTCGGAAAGGGATTTAAGCCGCCAAAATTCTTGCGGCCAGGTGACAAAATCGACATTACGATTGACCCGATCGGAACGCTGTCAAACCCAATCGGCTGAATCAATCAGGAGTCGGGGCTCGAACCCGCCCGTTTTTTCTGAGACTCATCTTTGTGGCAGAGGACAAGTTCATGGTACTATAGGTGGGGTAATTTATCTGTTAGGGGGAACATGTATGACACATCTACATATTACGACATGGGTGGTAGCGCTGATTCTGCTTTTCGTCAGCTACTCGCTGTATTCGTCAAGAAGTGCGAAGGGCGCAAAAATTACTCATATGATTCTGCGGTTATTCTATATCCTTATTATTTTGACAGGAGCTGAGCTGTTTGTCCGTTTCGCCAACTGGAACGGAGAATATGCCGGCAAAATGATTCTTGGCATTATCACCATCGGCCTGATGGAAATGCTCCTTATCCGCAAGAAAAAAGAAAAATCAACCGGAGGCTTATGGATCGGCTTCGTCGTTGTCCTTGTGCTGACAGTGCTGCTCGGTCTGCATTTGCCAATCGGTTTTCAATTGTTTTAATAGAAAAAGCACGAACCCGGCCCTATGATGGAGTCGGGTTTTGTGTATTTCCTCCCTTATATTCCAAATCATTTAAAATAACCTTAAAATTCCCTGTAAGCGGTATCTCGTCCTATGAAATTATGATACCTTCAAGAAGATTCATTATTTTGCAGGAGGGATATCATGAAACGCAGAAAATTCAGCTCGTTTGTGGCGGCAGTGCTCATTTTTGCACTGATCTTCAGCCTTTTTTCTCCGGGAACCAAAGCGGCAGCGACCAGTGCAATAGATCAGGCGGCTGCTCTGGAAAACGGCAAAGAACAGACAGGCACCATGAAGGAACCAGAACAGGTGAAATGGTACAAAGTGACTCCGGGAAAAACGGATATTCAGAAAAACTCACATATGGCCTTGTCCGTAAAGAGTGATTCAGTACTGAATGTATCTGTATATCCAAGTATGGAAAAAGCGCTTAAAGATGAAACGTTTGAGATGTACCGTTCTTACACGGCGGAGGATGGAAAAAGCGAAATTATTTTTCCATACGCGTGGAGCGGCCCTTACTATGTAAAAGTTGAATACCTCGGAGAAGAAGAACCAGAGGACGGCGAAACGGCAGAAGTGGCTGCGGAAGCTAAGTATTCGATTGGGTATAAAGGCACGAAAAAGCAGCCGTCAGATTTAGAACAGGAAGAAGCTTGTCCGGTGGAAATGAGTGTCGATCAGAAAAAATCGGGAAAAAGCATCCTGGACAAGCTGAGAGCGATTCGTGATGAGCAGCTGAGCCAAACAGCAGAAGGCAAAGAGCTGACTAGCCTTTACTACAAAGCGGCGCCGTTTATCGTGGCAAAGCTCGCACTCAATAAAACAGCGAGAAATGAAATCTATCAAGATCTTGTGACATTAAAGCCGTTGTTTGATGATGTATCAGAAAACGGAGCGTCATCTTCATATAAGATGACTGAAAAGGATCAAAAAGCAATCAACCGGCTATATGATACAGCTTTACAATCAGTCCCGTCTTTCCTTAAAGAGGAGATAAAGAAACAGGCGGAACGATTAAATATCAAGCAGCTGCAAGGCAAAACAGCAGGAGCTATTTTAACAGAAAACAGTATTGCGGCAAAAAGTGAAGTTCAGACAACAAAGGTCATTTTCAAGGTGAAGAACAATAAAAGCCTCTCATCCGTACATAATGAAATGAAGGGCTTTTCTGCAAGTGCGCAATCGAAAAAAGACATTTCCAATGTGAAAAAGGCAAAGAAACTGTTTGACAATCTGTATTCATTTGAGCTTCCGAAAGACGAGAAACAGAACGGCACATATACGGCAAGCGCCAAACGGGTCAAAAGCGCTGCTGCGACATTATCCAAGATGTCTAACGTAGAGTTTGCGGAACCTGTGCAGGAATACAAAAGCCTGTCACACGATATTCAATACCCTTACCAATGGCCGCTTAAAAACAACGGTGAAAACGGCGGTGTCAAAAATGCGGATGTGAAATATGAGCCTGCCAGCACCTTGCTGTCCAAACGCAAGCTGAACGATACATTGATTGCAGTAGTAGACACAGGTGTGGACAGCACGCTTGCTGATTTAAAAGGAAAAGTAAGAACCGATCTCGGACGCAATTTTGTCGGACGGAATAACAACGCAATGGATGATCAGGGGCATGGGACACACGTCGCAGGCATTATTGCCGCCCAAAGCGATAACGGCTTTTCTATGACTGGATTGAATGCCAAAGCGAAAATTATCCCAGTAAAAGTGCTTGATTCCACAGGTTACGGAGATACTGAACAGATTGCCCTCGGCATCAAATATGCTGCTGACAAAGGAGCCAAGGTGATTAATTTAAGTTTAGGCGGAGGCTACAGCCGCGTACTTGAATTTGCATTGAAATACGCAGCAGACAAAAATGTCTTGATTGCCGCAGCCAGCGGGAATGACGGAGCCAATTCCTTATCTTATCCTGCTTCTTCTAAATATGTGATGTCAGTCGGAGCAACGAACCGCATGGATATGACTGCTGATTTCTCTAACTATGGAAAAGGTCTGGATATATCTGCTCCAGGGTCTGATATCCCGAGCTTAGTGCCGAACGGAAATGTCACGTACATGAGCGGAACATCTATGGCGACGCCATATGCTGCCGCTGCTGCAGGATTGCTGTTCGCTCAAAACCCTAAGCTGAAAAGAACAGAAGCAGAGGATATTTTGAAAAAGACGGCAGATGATATTTCCTTTGAAAGCGTGGATGGCGAGGAAGAAGAAATGTATGACGATAATGGCGATCCGATTGACATTCCAAAGACGCCTGGAGTTGACTGGCACTCAGGTTACGGGCGGCTGAATGTCATGAAGGCTGTCAGCGCAGCTGATATACAGCTCAAGGTCAACAAGCTTGAAAGCACACAAACAGCTGTCAGAGGAAGCGCGAAAGAAGGCACGTTTATCGAGGTCATGAACGGCAAGAAAAAACTCGGCAGTGCCAAAGCCGGAAAAGACGGTGCGTTCAAGGTCAATATCCCAACTCAAAAACAAGATCAAGTACTGTATGTGAAAGCGACAAAAGGCGATGCAAAAACATCTTATAAAATTGTCGTGGTCAAAGGAAAACCTTCCGGCACACCGAAGGTAAATGCAGTGAAAACGAAGGATACGGCAGTGAAAGGAAAGGCGAACAGCAAGGCAATGATCAGAGTGAAAAACAAATCAAAGAAAGTCATTGCTTCTGCCAAAGCTGACGCGAAAGGAACGTTCACGGTGAAAATCAAAAAACAAAAAGCCGGAACGGTACTGTATGTCACGGCTGCTGACACAGACAAAAAAGAAAGCAAGGATGTAAAAGTTGTTGTTGAGAAGTAATCAAAAAGCGGTGCTCGCTGCACCGCTTTTTTTATTTGCGCCCCCGCTGGACTGCTGAATACATAATGGATCGCTTTCCATTGGAAGCCGTCCATTCAAATCGGTCTCCTGTCCCGTCATGGCTGTAGTGATGCTGCATCGCGCATTGGGCGGTGTCGTTTGAAAAGTGATAAAACGAAACACCCTGCTCCTCTGATGTATTCGAAAAGACGCCTTTATTATAAGAAAAGACGCAATCGAATACCGATAAGCCAAAGCTGTGCAAGTGCTGTAAAAATGCGAGAAAAGTTTCGTCATCAAGCGAATCCAAAAGCGCCATGAGCGGCCGCTTGACCGATTTTTCATAGCGGATGCGTTCTCCGCCTGAAAGGGAGATGTTTTCTTCACCGCATGCCAGAATCAATTTATCCTGAAAGCCGGCCTGTTCCCACTTTCCTTTATGATGGATCCAGATTGGGCTGTGATGGAGACTGTCTGCAAGCAGTATATCGCCTTCCCCGTTTTCGATTAAACAGATGCCATCTTCGATGAGGATGGTACCGTATTCCCATTTTCGTTCCTCTTTATATAATAATTGTTTCCGTTTCATGCATGCTGTCTCCTTTTTCTTTTTTCCTCTCCTTTCTTTCCAATTCAAGCCTGTCCCATACAACTCTTTTGTGGACAAATCAACTATCTGCCTATAGATGCATAAACTTACTAAGGTGCTGAAAGAAACGAAATTGTTACGAAAGAAACGGGATTGGAGCTGATATCACATGTGTGGAATTACGGGTTGGGTCGATTTTAAAAAGCAGCTCGTCCAGGAAAAACAAACGATCAACAGAATGACAGACACTCTTTCCAAACGGGGGCCTGATGATTCTAACGTTTGGGGAGAGCACCATGTTTTATTCGGACATAAAAGGCTTGCGGTTGTCGATATTGAAGGCGGACGCCAGCCGATGGCATGCACCTATAAAGGGGATACGTACACCATTATTTACAATGGTGAGCTGTATAACACGGAGGACCTGCGCAAAGAATTGCGGGCGCGGGGCCATCAATTCGAGCGTACGTCAGATACGGAGGTGCTGCTGCACAGCTACATTGAATGGCAGGAAGACTGTGTAGACCATCTCAATGGCATATTCGCTTTTGCTGTGTGGGATGAAAAGCGCGATCTGCTGTTCGCTGCGAGAGACCGTCTCGGTGTGAAGCCGTTTTTTTACACGAAGCAAGGATCTTCTTTTCTCTTCGGGTCCGAAATCAAAGCGATCCTCGCACACCCTGATATAAAAGCGCAAGTGGACAGAACAGGACTTTCTGAAATTTTCGGGCTTGGACCGTCCAGAACCCCGGGAAGTGGCGTATTTAAAGGCATAAAAGAAGTCCGGCCGGCTCACGCGCTGACGTTTTCTAAAGACGGGCTGAATATTTGGCGTTATTGGAATGTTGAAAGCGAAAAACATACGGACAGTTTTGATGACACGGTTGCCAATGTCAGATCGTTGTTTCAGGATGCGGTGACGCGACAGCTTGTGTCGGATGTGCCGGTTTGTACGTTCCTATCAGGCGGACTGGACTCAAGCGCCATTACAGCGATTGCAGCAGGCCATTTTGAAAAGGGAGGAAAAGCACCACTTCATACTTATTCGATTGATTACGAAGAGAACGATAAATTTTTTCAAGCGAGCGCTTTTCAGCCGAATGACGATGGGCCTTGGATTGAAAAAATGACAGAGGCCTTCGGCACAACACACCACAAATGCGTCATCAGCCAAAAGAATCTCGTCGATCATTTGGAGGAAGCCGTACTGGTCAAAGACTTGCCGGGAATGGCTGATGTCGACTCGTCTCTGCTGTGGTTTTGCCGGGAAATCAAAAAGGACTTTGTCGTCAGCCTGTCGGGAGAGTGCGCGGATGAGATTTTCGGCGGGTACCCGTGGTTCCATATGGCAGACGTTGAGTCGGGCTTTCCATGGATGAGATCGACAGAAGAGCGGATCAAGCTGCTTTCTGATTCATGGCAGAAAAAATTGAATCTTAAAGAATACGTAAATGCCAAATACGAAGAAACCTTGGCGGAAACGCCATTATTAGATGGAGAAACGGGTGTGGACAAAGCAAGAAGACAGCTGTTCTATTTAAATATGCTTTGGTTTATGACGAACCTTTTGGATCGGAAGGATCGCATGAGCATGGGGGCGAGCCTTGAAGTGCGGGTGCCGTTCGCCGATCACCGGCTCGTGGAATATGTTTGGAATATCCCATGGGAAATGAAAATGCATGACAACCGGGAAAAAGGCATTTTGCGAAAAGCGCTCGAGGGCATTTTGCCTGATGACATTCTGTATCGCAAAAAAAGCCCATATCCGAAAACACACCACCCGGAATATACAAAAGGCGTCAGCGAATGGCTGAAAACGATCAGAAGCCAAAAGGACTCTGTGCTTCATACGCTGCTGGACAGAAAACAATTGGATCAGCTCTTAGAAACGGAAGGCTCCTCCTTCAAGGTTCCGTGGTTCGGGCAGCTCATGAAGGGGCCTCAGCTGATCGCCCACCTTGCCCAAATTCATACATGGTTTGAAGCGTATCGCATTGATATTGATGAGGGATAAAGAAAAAGCCGACTCTGCACAAATTTTATTAAAGGTCACTATTATCTAGAAGATTCCCAATGGAATGTCACACTTTTTATAGACTAAAACAAAAAAAGGATAGGTGAGCAGAGAAATATGCTCTATCTATCCTTTTTTGTACTACAAATGACTTCATTTACTACAACAACAATATCGGACTTGTTGTTACAATAAAGCCCCCCTTACTTCAATAAGAATGGACAGATTTTAATTTTCTGCCAATAAAATTAGCTGATATTGGGCTTAATTTTAATTCCCTAGCCCATACAGAAAGTTGACCAATATGGTGAATTTCATGAGCTATGATATGGTGTAATATTTCGTCTCTCGTATATAAAACTTCTTTATCCCAAGGAACGCTTACAAGCTCATCTTTTATTTCATCTACATTTGTTTCTAAAAAGTCAATAATTTCAGTTCGGAATGTATTTGAAAGAGATTTAACCTTGTCTAGTGTGCGATAATCAGCGAACTGAACAACTATATCTTCTTTCCCTTGGATAGCACGAACCCAACTATATTCCACGTCAATAATATGAAAAAGGGTATATAAAATACTTCCTACTCCACCAAGATGGTTTTTAAGTAACTCTTCAGTGGTTAGTTGATTACACCAAGTAAACCATTGATCCCTAACCTGCCAGTTATACTCAAAAAATTTTATCACTCAAATCACTCCAATAATATAATACATCAAATAACAATTAGCCTTTTTCCCCTAAATTCCTCCTTTTATTGAAGTAACGTGCCTCGATAGAGATTTATTTAAATTTTATCACTATCTGTTGTTTGGTATTAAAAATAAGAAAGCATTCCTTCGTTTTATCCTGTTCAGATTTAATAATTCTCCAACCTCTATGCCACTATTTCTGTACGAGCTAGGTATCTTGCTTTAACGTATTCAAGGTTTAATAGTTTAAAAGGAGTATACGTTCCAGGAATAGAAGTGATTGTTTGATTGAAAAAACATGTTTTTTCACATTTTTAATTCTTGTTGTTGTGGTGAATGAGGTCATTTAAGAGGTCGAAATAATTAAAAAAGTACACCTCTAATCTAAGTGATGTACTAATTTTAAAATTGTGTGTGACATTAAAGATAGGTTTAGCTATCATCATAAAAACATACACTCACTTATCTTCTACAAAGCAGAAATCGGCTTTTTCTTCATATACAATTGGGAAAAAACATAATAGACTTGAAGAAGCAGTGTTACATAGGAGTGAAAAGAAATGAAAGAGATAAAAGAAGCCTATCAGCAGTGCGGGCAGATCGTCAGCGCCCGCGAACCTGCCTGTTACAAAGCATTCTCGTTTCTTCCGCTGAAGCAAAGACAGGCTGCTTGGGCGGTTATGGCATTTTGCCATACGGCAGCCAATGCGGAAGAGAACGCGTTATCTGCCATTGAAGCTGAGGCAGAACATGTTTTTTCCGGGACATATAACGGGAATCATTTTTTATACAAGGCTTTCAGCCATGCGTATCAGACCTTTACATTGGACAGCGAGCCATTCCGTGAGTTCATTGCCGCACAGAAGGCGGAAGATAAACCGTTCGAATGCCTTGATGAACTGCTCATGTACGCATACCAGACGGGCGGTACGGCCGGATTGATGATGCTCCCGATTATGGCGCGCCGACAACGGGAACAGCTTACACATGCAGCCGGTTCTCTCGGTTTAGCGATTCAGCTGATTCGGCTTATGAGAGATATCGGCACAGGCCAACAGCAAAAAAGCCGCATCCCTCGGCAGGTGATGCAGCAATTTGGATATACAGAGGACGACCTTCAGAAGGGTGTCGTGAATAAGGCATTCACAATGACGTGGGAGTATATCGCTTTTGAAGCGGAAGCCTATCTTGAGGAGAGTCAGGATGCCTTGCCTCTATTCCCACAGTATTCGCAAAAAACGGTGAAAGCCGCTCTTCGTTTGTACCGGGCTGTTTTAGAAAAAATCCGGGCGGAGCAGCACGATGTATTTCAGCATCAATACGACGTTACAGAGAATGAAGCGAAGCAGATTCTGTCTGACATATAAAAAAACCCGGCCTTGAGCCGGGTGTTACGCCATACCTTTTTGAATCCAGATACGGGAGCGCCATCTTCTATACATTAAGATTCCCCGTACCCATTCGTCCGCGATAAAGGAAATCCAAATGCCGGCAAGACCGAAACCGAGGTGGATGCCGAATAGATAAGCAAGCGGGAGACCGATGCCCCACATCGAAATCATTGCCATGTAAACCGGGAATTTTGCATCCCCCGCGGCACGCAGGGAGTTAATGATAATGACATTAAACGAGCGGCCCGGTTCAAGGATAATCGTCATGGCAATCAAAAGGCTCGCAGTCGCAATAATGTCAGGGCTTTGGGTAAAGATGCCGATCAGGTCTTTTGAAAAAATAGTCATCAAAACCGATGTAGCTGCAGCAATTCCGAGTGCCCAATATAAGCTCTTCATGCAGCGCTCATACGCGGCATCAAACTGTTTGCCGCCGATATAGCGGCCGATTAAAATTTGCGTGCCCTGGCTGATCGCAGTGCCGAACAGCAAAATAAACATCGTAATATTTTGCGTATATACTTTTGTTGTCAAAGCCTGCGCGCCCATGATGGCAATAAAATACGTGACAATCATTTGCGACAGGTTGTATGAAAGCTGTTCTCCCGCAGAAGGGATGCCGATTTTCAGCAGCTTGCGCAAATGCTCTTTATGCATATGAAAGACTTTTTTCAGCGACATTTTCAGCTGGATGCGTTTGTTGACAATGACAATCATCGCGATTAATCCGATGACGCGGGCGATAGATGTAGACATGGCCACACCGGCAACGCCGAGAACAGGAAAACCGAACAGACCAAAAATCACAACAAAGTTTCCGGCAATGTTTAATACGTTCATGCCGATTGTGACAAACATTGTATCCTTTGTGTAGCCGTAGCTTTTTAAGATCGCGCTGAATGTCATGATTAAAGCCTGAATAAAGGACAGACCTCCGACAACTTGTAAAAAGACTTTTGCATCAGGCATCAGGTCGCTTGATAATCCCATCATATGAAGCAGAGGGACAGCGGCGAAAAAGATAATGGCGCTGATGGCAAGGCTGATGAAGAAGTTGGCGCCGATTGATACATAAGCGACTTCCATGGCTTCTTTCTTTTGTCGTGACCCTAAAAATTGTGAAATGATAACGGTCGTTCCTGTGGCGATAAAGCTGAACATCACGATAATTAAATTCAAAATCTGGTTGCTGACGCCGACTGCTGCCACGCTGTTATCTGAATACTGGCTGAGCATCAGTGTATCGGCATTACCCATAAACATATATAATGAGACCTCAATAAAGATCGGCCAAGTAAGCGAAAATAATGAGAACGATTTGTCAGCGGGTTTTTTCAAAGCAGTTGATTTGAAGACAGCTTGTTTCATTGTGTCTAACCCCTTTCGTAAATAAAATCAACGTTTTAAAGTGTACCTCCATTTCCTTATAATAAAAAGGGAGAGAAACGATACTTCTTGTAAAAATCCGACTTAAAAAGGAGGATGATCAAAATGCCCCGCATCCTGTTTACAGTCCCTCCTTTTCCGGTATTTATCGCAGCTGGAGAAGGGGTTTTTAAAAGGGGAGAAACCCATGTGAAACGTGTATTCTCCGTGTTTGATTTGATATACGTCAAACACGGAACGTTATATATAACGGAAAATGAAACATCGTTCTCTGTTGAAGGCGGCGAGTACATCTTGCTTTCTCCCGGTCTTGAACACTACGGGACGAAGGGCAGTGATGAAGCAACCTCCTATTATTGGCTTCACTTTGATGAACATCGGTATGAATTTACGGCAAAGGGAGGCAGCAATTGGTCTGAGCTTCAGCAGGAAAAAGGGAGCTTCGAGGAGCCTGCCCGCTACGGACTGGCTTTGCCGAGAAAAGGCAAGGTGCAGCGCCCGCAGTTTATGGCGCAGCAGTTTGAAAGGCTGATAGATTACTCCGCGGAAAACTCTGATTTGCCGCTTAGAAAGCAAATCTTATTTGAGGAGCTGATGCTGCATCTTCAAAAAGAGGCGTTTCAAATTCCGTCTGCGAAAGAGCGGGTAGCCTGGGAGGCGGCCCGGTACTTACAGGAGCATTATAAGGAAAAGACGACAATCAAAGATCTCTCGCTCGCCCTTCACTATCATCAGGATTATGTGAGCCGCTGCATGCAGCAGGTGCTAGGCGTCACGCCGGCACAATACACGAACCGGGTGAGAATGACGGAAGCAAAGCGCCTTTTATCCTCTACAAATGATAAAATGGGCGTCATTGCGGAAACGGTCGGAATGGAAGACCCGACATACTTTTCAAAACTCTTTAAGCAGATAGAAGGCATTTCACCAATTGAATACCGGAAAATTGTCAGCCGGAAAGTTCAATAACCAGACGAGGGATGAACATGAAAACAACAATTTACGATGTGGCAAGGGCGGCGGGAGTCTCGATCACAACTGTGTCGCGTGTGATTAACAAGACGGGCAGAATCAGCGACAAAACGCGGCAGAAGGTGATGAATGTCATGAAGGAAATGGCGTACACGCCCAATGTTCACGCCGCAGCTTTAACAGGAAAACGAACGAATATGATTGCACTTGTGGCGCCTGATATTTCAAATCCGTTTTACGGCGAACTTGCCAAAAGTATTGAGGAAAGGGCGGATGAGCTCGGTTTTCAAATGATGATTTGCAGTACTGATTACAATCCGAAAAAAGAAACAAAATATTTTTCGGTGCTGAAGCAGAAAAAAGTGGACGGGATTATTTTTGCGACAGGGATTGAGAATCATGACAGCATGTCTGCTTTGGAGGAAATCGCCAGTGAACAAATTCCGCTCGCCATGATTTCTCAGGATAAGCCGCTGCTTCCGATGGATATTATCGTGGTGGATGACGTTCGTGGCGGGTACGAGGCTGCCAAGCATCTTCTGTCGCTCGGCCATACAAACATCGCTTGCATTGTTGGAGACGGGTCAACAACGGGTGAAAAAAACAGAATCAAGGGTTTCCGTCAGGCGATGGAGGAAGCAGGTGTGCCTGTCGATGAATCGCTTATCGTTCCGACGCGATTTTCTTTGGAAAGCGGCAAGGAAGAAGCGGGGAAATTGCTGGACAGGCACGCCCCAACGGCTATTTTTGCTTTCAACGACGTATTGGCCTGCGCCGCCATACAAGCAGCGAGAATAAGAGGCATAAAAGTGCCGGATGACCTTTCCATCATCGGTTTTGATAACACGATACTTGCAGAAATGGCTGCCCCGCCCCTGACCACCGTGGCCCAGCCAATTAAAGATATGGGGCGGAGTGTCATCGAACTGCTGGCAGAAGCAATCGAAGGAAAACGAAAGACGAAACAAAAAATCGTGCTGCCTCCTGAGCTCGTGATTAGACACTCTACATCACCGCTCAAAACATGAGCCCGCTAATAAGCGGGTTCTTTTCATCTTGACAATTGAAGCCAAAAAACATATTGCGTGTAAACAACAGGCAGTGTAAAATGAAACCATCTTTTGAGAAAGCGCTTGCGCAATATGTGAAAGCGAATTGAACCACTTTTTTTTAGCTGTCAAGAGAAAGCGTTTTCTTAAAGCGATCCTAAATTGACATAAGGGAGAGGATGGGACGTGAAACATCAAGTAAGGTGCGCAGTATTAGGATTAGGAAGGCTCGGTTATGATCATGCGAAAAATCTCGTCTCCAGTGTGCCGGGGGCAAAGCTGGTCAGTGTAGGTGATCCGTTGAAAGGGAGAGCGGAGCAGGTTGCCAGAGAATTCGGTATCGAAAAATGGTCAGAGGACCCGTATGAGATGTTAGAAGATCCCGGCATTGACGCAGTCATTATCGTAACGCCGACAAGCACACATGGTGATATGATCATCAAAGCAGCCGAGAACGGGAAGCAGATATTCGTTGAAAAACCGCTGACATTAAGCCTTGAGGAATCAAAGGCAGTTTCTGAAAAAGTGAAAGAGACGGGAGTCATTTGCCAAGTCGGCTTTATGAGACGATTCGATCCCGCATACGCAGATGCCAAACGGCGGATCGACGCTGGGGAAATCGGCAAACCCATCTATTATAAAGGCTTTACGCGTGACCAGGGAGCGCCTCCCGCAGAGTTTATCAAACACAGTGGCGGGATCTTTATTGACTGCTCTATCCATGACTATGATATGGCCCGTTATTTGCTAGGAGCGGAGATTACTTCTGTTTCGGGACACGGCAGGATCCTGAAGAACCCGTTTATGGAGCAGTATGGCGATGTGGATCAGGCGCTGACGTATTTAGAATTTGACTCCGGTGCTGCGGGGGATGTCGAGGCAAGCAGAACCTCTCCATACGGACATGACATCCGAGCGGAAGTTATCGGGACAGAGGGCAGTATTTTCATAGGGACATTGAGAAATCAACATGTGACCATCCTGTCGGCGAAAGGGAGCAGCTATGATATTATTCCAGACTTTCAAACTCGTTTTCATGAAGCCTACTGCTTAGAACTGCAGCATTTTGCCGAGTGTGTCCGGAATGGAACAACGCCGATTGTGACGGATGTCGATGCAACGATCAATTTTAAAGTCGGCATCGCTGCGACTAATTCGTACCGAAGCGGCAGGCCCGTACAGCTGGATGTGAAGGGCGCTCACACTAATTTGGAAACATGATCATGAGACGCCTGCGCTTTTCACGCACTTATTTTTGGTCAAAAAAGCAAGGACAGTTCAGCCCTTGCTTTCTCTCTTTTCATATAAATAGTACACATAATCAGTAGGTACGCCTGGATGGCCCAGCTGTCTCAGCATTGCGGTCACGTTCCCTCTGTGATAAGTGCCGTGATTGACGACATGCAGGATGATATCTGCATAGGTTGATTCCAGTGTCCCGAGTTTCGGATGCTGCATTGAGAGGGTCTGTTCTAAGTCCGTCTGGCGGCTGAAGAAATCATGATACTGTAATTCCAACTCGGAAGTGTGCTGTTTAATCGCTGTCATCTTGACATGCGCGGACTCGAATTTGCCTGCGCCGTCTATAATCTCTTGGTAGGCCACTCCCGAAAGAACGTTCAGCCAAATGTAGTCAGCCCTGCACATATGAAGCAGCACGCCGCTGATAGAAGGGAATACGCTCTTTACTTCTTGATAAGCCGTTTCCTCCGGCAGGTTTTCGATATGGTTCAATATTCGCTTGTTCGCCCAGCAATGGTAGTCATAAAGCTGTTTTGCATCAGTCATCAGCATTGCCTCCTTTTCTAATAAATTCGCTGTTTCAATTGTTATTCCTTCAATTGCTGAAGAGCGATGCCCCGAAATATCCTGCTGCTGCCCACATTACCACTGCAGAGCATTTGTTTATGATCAGCATAAGCCTGCCGCTCGTATCTATTGTCTGAAACAGCCGGCCCGCTATCGCAAGACTGATAAACCAAAACCAAGAGACAGCAATGCAGGCACCCATAAAGAGCCATTTCTCAAAACCCGAATATTGGAGCGAGCTCGTGCCGATGACGCCGATCGTGTCCAGAATAGCGTGTGGGTTTAAAAGAGAAACGGCGGCCGCAAACGCAGCCTGCTTTTTAGCTGTAAACGTATTTTTCTCATTTTGATTTGTTTTCGGATGGCTGGTCCAAGTTACCCAGCCCATATAGAGGAGAAACAAAAATCCGCCGGCCATCATGACTGTCTCAAACACAGGCAGCTGCTGGACGATGACAGATACGCCTGCAACAGCTAAAACAATTAACAGAGTATCGCAGACAGAAGCGCTGATGATGGCAGGAAGTGCCCGCCAAATATGCCTTTGCCACGCTCCTTGCTGAAAAATAAACACATTCTGCGCTCCCAGCGGCAAAATTAAGCCAAAAGCAAGCACAACTCCGTGAATGATTGCATTCATGCTGAAAAAACTCCCTTCACATCTGTTTTTTTCATCATAAGAGAGATTTTCCCCCGTGTCTCCGGCCATTTGGTTGGGTTTAGAACCAGCCAAATGTATAATGTGAAAAAAGGGGGCATAACTATGTCGCAATGGCAGCCAAGCAGAGATTCGAATATTCCGTTGCATCGGCAGATTGAACAATACATGAAAGACAAAATTGTTCACGGAGAGTGGGTGGTGGGGACAAAAATCCCTTCACAGAGAACACTGGCCGACATGTTTCAAGTCAACCGCAGCACAGTGACAGCTGCCATTGATGAACTCACGTCTCAAGGCCTATTAGAGGGGAGAAGAGGAGGCGGCACGAAGGTTGTAAACAGTACTTGGAGCGTGCTGGCGGCTGAGCCTCCGCTCGATTGGAGTGATTACGTCCGTTCAGGCATTCATCACCCTAATTCTTCTATCATTCAGGATATTAATCAAAACGAACCAAGAGCGGATATCATTAGATTAGGCACAGGAGAGCTTTCACCGGATCTGCTTCCAGTTGACACAATGCGCCGGATGTTTCAGCAGATCAATCCGCACGCCCTGTCTTTAGGATACGAGCAGCCGAAAGGAAATCCTAAGCTGCGGGAGGCGGTGGCGGACCATTTAAAAGGCAAGCAGATCCATGTATCACCGTCATCCATTTTAATTGTGTCTGGCGCACTTCAGGCACTTCAGCTCATCTCGATCGGGCTTTTAAAACGAGGTTCTGTTATTTTGACGGAAAAGCCCTCCTACCTTCAATCTTTGCATGTGTTTCAATCAGCGGGGATGCGGCTTCGCGGCTTGCCGATGGATGAAGAAGGAATCAAGGCGGGGCTTGTTTCTTCTTATCGAAAACAATACGGAGGACAGCTGCTTTACACCATTCCGTCGTTTCATAATCCGACAGGCACTGTTATGACAGAGCAGCGAAGGAAAGAGATCATCGGCCTGTCAAAAATAGAGCAGCTGCCGATCATTGAGGATGATGCGTACGATGATTTATGGTTTGAAGAAAAACCGCCGCAGCCGTTAAAAGCAATGGATCATGAGGGCAATATTCTGTATCTGGGCACTTTTTCAAAAACGGTTAGCCCCGGCCTTCGAATCGGCTGGCTTGCCGGACCAGAGCCGGTCATTGAAAGGCTGGCGGACATTAAAATGCAGACAGACTACGGATCGAGCGGCCTGTCCCAGTGGGCGGCTGCCGAATGGCTGTCACAGGGGTATTATGAAGAGCATCTGACATGGATACGAAGGGCACTAAAACAAAGAAGAGACGCGGCAGTTCATTTTCTCAATCGGTATGCCGGAGACATCGCGACGTGGCGGATTCCCGCCGGCGGCTTTTATATTTGGGTGACATTTCACAAAACTTTGCCTATCAGCCGTTTCTTTCATGAATTGCTGAAACAGCAGGTGCTGGTAAATCCCGGTTCCATTTACGACGGCGAAGACCGAAACAGCATCAGGCTGTCATATTCCTTTGCATCTCTTGCGGACTTGGAAACAGGCATTAAAGCGGCGGCCGATACAGCCCGCCGCCTGATGTCCTAACGTTTATTATACAATGACAGCTCCGAGCGCTCTGGCAAAAGCAATCGCATGCTCAGGCGCGATTTTGCAGCCTTTCAATTTGTCGAGGGAGACATGAAGCTGTTCAAACTGGCATGTGCTGAGATCCATGTTTTGAAGGGATGTGCCAAAAAAACTGGCGCCTTCCAGTTCGCACCCGTTAAAGTGTGTCTGCTGAAGCGCCATATTGCTGCACTCACTTTGCATAAGGGCGCAGTGATCAAAACGAACTTGTTTCATATTTGAGTACGAAAATGAACTGAAATGTCCGTGGCACTCCTCGAATGAGACATTCCGCAGCGTTGATTCTGCCACATTCATTCCAACCATTTTTGATTGCTTAACAGAAGTTCTGTGAATGACAGCCCCGCTGAAATCAGCGTTTGACAAATCACATTTTTCAAAGATCACATCGGTCAGTTCAATATGCCGGAAAGACACATCGATAAACACGACATTTCTGAATATCGTTTTTTCCACACAAAGTCTTTCTATATCTTCGCCACAGATTGTACAATCTGCAAACAAATGCATGCTGACCACATCATTCTGCGTCACGGTTTCATGAAAATCTGCTGTTTGCAGGTTTTCCGGTATGTGCGGTTTTTGAATGACTATTTTATTCATGAGATGACATCCTTTACTGCCCGAAAACCAGAGGCCTCCGGGATCAATTTAATAGATCGTTATGGAAGTTGATACATATAGTAAATCGTGAAGAGCCTTTTCTTGGTACAGCAGCCCGCTTGTTTTGTAGCATAAATGGAAAGCTTCCTGTGCGTCAAGGCGTTTACAGGCGGGGAAAGAAAAGGGAACAGGAGGAATGCGGAATGGGGCATTACGTCAAAACCGAGGAACATGTGACACTGTTTGTAGAGGATATCGGGCATGGAAGGCCGATCATCTTTTTGCACGGGTGGCCGTTGAATCATAAGATGTTTGAATATCAAATGAATGAGTTTCCGAAAAGAGGATTTCGTTTTATCGGCATTGATTTACGGGGATATGGGCAATCTGACCGCCCGTGGGAAGGCTACGATTATGACACAATGGCCGATGATGTGAAGGCAGTCATTTATACGCTGCAGCTTGAGAACGCGGTTCTTGCCGGTTTTTCGATGGGCGGCGCAATTGCAATCCGTTATTTGGCAAGGCATGACGGAGCCGATATTGATAAGCTGATTTTATTGTCTGCAGCAGCACCCGCATTCACAAAACGCCCGGGTTATCCGTACGGCATGAGGAAGCAGGATATTGACGATATGATTGAGCAATTCAAAACGGATCGGCCAAAAACACTGGCTGATTTAGGGAAACAGTTTTTTGAGAAAAAAGTGTCTCCAGAGTTCAGGCAGTGGTTTCTCAATCTGATGCTGGAGGCTTCCTCCTACGGGACAATCCACTCAGGGTTTGCATTAAGAGACGAGGATCTCAGAAAGGATCTTGCCTTAATCAAGGTGCCGGCGCTGATCCTGCACGGGAAAAAGGACAAAATTGCGCCGTTTGATTTTGCGAAAGAATTGAAGCGCGGCATCAAACAGTCGGAATTGGTTCCGCTTGTAAATAGCGGGCACGGAGCTTTCTATGAAGAAAAAGAGAAGATCAACAGTTTAATTGCGCAGTTTGCCAAACTATAAGAAAAAACCCGATATTAATCGGGTTTTTATATGATTCCTTTGCTTTGCAGTTCAGTAATGATCAAATCAGCTCCGTCGGAAATAGATATCTGGTCTGATTCAATGATGAAATCAGGTGAAAGCGGCGCTTCATACGGAGAATCGATCCCGGTGAAGTGTTTGATTTCTCCGTTTCGCGCTTTTTTATAAAGGCCCTTCGGATCGCGCTGTTCACAGACATGCAGCGGGCACTTCACATAAATTTCGAAAAATTCCCCTTCGGGAAAGAGCGCTCTGACCATATCCCGGTCCTCTCTGAATGGAGAAATAAAGGCCGTTAAAATCATTTGCCCGCTGTCGACAAACAGCTTCGCCACTTCTCCGATTCGGCGGATGTTTTCTATCCTGTCCTCAGTCCGAAAACCAAGATCTTTGTTTAAACCGTGGCGGATATTATCGCCGTCGAGCACATAGCTCTGAATTCCCATGCGGTAAAGCTTTTCATCAACCGCATTGGCCAGCACCGATTTTCCCGAGCCGGACAGCCCGGTAAACCAGAGGGCGCAGCTTTTGTGTCCGTTTAAGGACTGTCTGTCAGACTTTGTGATTGCAGCGGGGTGCCAAATGATGTTTGGATTGTGTGTCATTCCAATCCCCCGCTGTTTTGCTGAATGGCAACGGGCTGTTGCTGAAGGCCCTTGATCAGCACGTTTGCGACCTCAGGCCGGCTGAATTCTTTAGGCGGCTTTTTGCCTTGGCGGAGAAGCTCTCTCACTTTTGTGCCGGATAAGTGGATGTGCTCTCTTTGGCTGTGCGGACATGTTTTCGAGGTGCCCATGTTTCCGCATTTCCGGCAGTAAAAGCTGTGCTCGAAAAACAGCGGCTTGATGCCCAGTTCCTCCTCAGTGAATGATTGGAAAATATTTTGCGCGTCGTACGTTCCGTAATAGCTGCCGACACCCGCGTGATCACGGCCTACAATAAAATGGGTGCAGCCGTAATTTTTGCGGACGAGCGCGTGGAAAATCGCTTCCCGCGGACCTGCATACCGCATGGCGGCAGGGAAGACCGACAACATGACACGATCCTTTGGATAATAGTGATCAAGCAAAACCTGGTAGCTCTCCATTCTGATATCGCTCGGGATATCGTCTGACTTCGTTTCTCCGACAAGCGGGTGAAGCAGCAGACCGTCGACCGTTTCCAACGCTGTTTTTTGAATGTATTCATGCGCTCTGTGAACAGGGTTCCTGGTTTGAAAACCGACAATCGTTTTCCAGCCGAGCTTTTTAAAGGCTGCTCTTGTTTCTGCGGGTGCTGCGTAAAACTGTTCGAAGGATTTGTCGGGAAGGCGGCTGACAACGATTGGCCCTCCGATGTAGTAATCCGGCCGCGCCAGCATTTTTTTCACGCCTGGGTGGGAAGGGTCGTTTGTTTTAAAAACAGACAGTGCTTCTTGTGTTTTATCAGGCTGGTATATATCAGTAACTGTGATCATGCCATAGATGACACCGTTCTTCACAAGCTTGACGCGATCTCCGGCAGACAGTTTGTTAGCCGTTTCTTCTCCGACAGGCAGCGTAATCGGCAGGCTCCACGGCAAGCCGTTTGCCAGCCTCATCTCTTTCACAACAGTATGATAATCTTTTTCTCCCAAAAAACCAGTTAACGGGCTGTAGCCGCCGATCGCGATAAGCTCCAGGTCGCTTAGTGCAAGCTGATCCAGCTCCGCTTCGCACGTGCACCCTTCAAAATGGCATGCGGGATCGCAGCGGTTGATTAACACCCCTCCATGGGGCTCGCTTCCATTCAACGTGTTCAACCTCCATTTTTACGTTTCCTTTGTTTTCTTTTCTGCGCTTGTTGAAAACTTCAAAGTAGCGCCTCAACATCATTTTATTCCCATAGCATGAGCATGCCGGACATTATTCTTGATGCAGGCCGCATTCTGTTTTCTCCCGTCCGGCCCATCTGCCAGCCCTCTCATCGTTCGGGTCCGAGGAAGGCAATGTACACATTTCACAGCCTATGCTCGGGTAATGTTGATCGTGCAGTTTGTTATAAGGCAAATTGTGCAGGCGGATGTATGTCCAAACGTCATCCCATGTCCAGTGGATGAGCGGGCAAATTTTGATGAGCTTAAACTTCTGATCCAGATTCACGTATTGAATATGCTTTCTCGTAGGCGACTGCTCCCGGCGCAGTCCTGAAATCCAAGCTGACATGCCGGACAGGTGTTTTTTTAGCGGCTCGATTTTCCGCAATTGGCAGCATAGATTCGGGTTATGCTTCCACAGCTCTCCTCTGTATTGCGTCTCCTGTTCTTTTAAGCTCAGGTCGGGTTCGAGCAGCTGAATGTTCAAGCTCGGATATCGCTCTTTGACGGTCTCGATCAGCTCATATGTTTCCTGAAAATGCAGCCCTGTATCCAAAAAGATGATGTGCGCGTTTTTGTTGATTTTTGATATGAGGTCAAGAAGCACCATCCCTTCTGCGCCAAAGCTGCACGCGTACACAATCTTTTCCCCGTATATTCGGTAAGCCCATTTCAACACATCAAGCTCATCGATCAATTGATCCGTTATCTGTTTGGACAGCGTGTCGTTCCATGTGTGATATGTGATGATTTGTTCGTTCAAGATTTTCCCCCCGTTTGTATCTGTCTGTTTTCTTATCTATTGATCGAGTTATAGGCAGACTATTCATTTTTCGCATAAACGTTCAGGGTTTTTAGGTGCGGCGGCGCCTAAAATGAGGGGGCGGAACCATTAAGAGACCGGCTGAATATGCTTTAAGCAAAATGGTTTTTATGCCCAAGGAGAGGTATTATGCCGATTACCATTTATCAGGGGCATCATCATTCGCTTGCCCCGGCGGATATTAACATCGTCATTGATGTCATCAGAGCCTTTACGGTCGCCCATTATGCGTTTATCGGCGGAGCGAAAGAGATTTTATTGGTCGGAACAGCAGAGGAAGCCTTTGCGCTGAAAGACAGTTATCCGGATTACGTATTGACGGGAGAGGAAAAGGGGGTCGGTATCAGCGGATTTGATTTAGATAATTCTCCAAAACGCATGGCGATGCAGGATATGGCGGATAAGCGTTTGATCCAGAAAACAACAAACGGCGTCACAGCGGCGTTAGGGGCGCTGAACGCCAAGCATCTGTTCGTAACTGGATTCTCCAACGCCAAAACAACGGCAGAGCATGTGAAAACACTCGCCGTAAAGGATTGTGTCATGAACATTGTTGCTTCCCACCCGTCAGGTGATGACGACATGGCGTGTGCGGAGTATATCAAAGGCATCATTGAAGGGACAAATGCTGTAACGGCTGCGGGGGTAATTGAAAGAATAAAACGCTCTTCTGTTGCAGAGAAATTTTTTGACCGCAGCCAGCCATTGTTTGATCCGGAAGACATATCATACTGTACAAAAGAACTGACAGGCGATTTCGTGATGAAAGTGAAACAAGAAAGAGAAGTTCCAACGATAGAGAGGGTCATAATATGAATGATTTTTCACTAGAATTGCCAGTGAGAACAAGCAAGCCGAGAGAAACCGGGCAGACCATTTTAATTGATAACGGCTACCCCTTGCAATTTTTTAAAGATGTAATAGCCGGGGCGTCCGACTATATTGATTTTGTGAAATTCGGCTGGGGCACATCATTACTTACGAAAGATCTTGAAGAAAAAATCAGCTCGCTCAAAGAGCATGACATTAAATTTTTCTTTGGCGGCACATTGTTTGAGAAATATGTAAGCCAGAAAAAAGTGAATGAATTTCATCGATACTGTACCTATTTCGGCTGTGAATATATTGAGATTTCAAACGGTACGCTCCCGATGACGAATAAAGAGAAAGCGGCTTACATTGCCGATTTTTCTGATGAATTTCTTGTGCTCAGTGAGGTGGGCAGCAAGGATGCGGAATTATCAAGCCGGCAAAGCTCTGAGGAATGGCTTGAGTATATCGTTGAGGATATGGAAGCGGGCGCGGAAAAAGTGATTACAGAGGCAAGGGAAAGCGGGACAGGAGGGATCTGTTCCAGCAGCGGCGATGTCCGGTTTCAAATTGTTGATGACATCATTTCCTCAAATATTGATATCACCAGGCTGATTTTTGAAGCGCCGAACAAAACGCTCCAGCAAGGGTTTATTCAAAGGATTGGGCCGAATGTGAATCTGGCCAATATCCCCTTTCATGATGCCATCGCGTTAGAGACACTGCGCTTAGGGCTAAGATCCGATACCTTTTATTTGTAAAACAGCGGCTGCGGGGCTCTCGCCATGAAGAGAGCCTCTGCCTATTATTTTTTATGGCGGTACATAGGCGTGAGATAGGGAAGTGAAGTCAGACGGATGTTATAGATGAAGTCGATGACTCTTGTCGATATGACTTGGCATATCAGGGCTTGAATGACGATGCCCCAGGCAATAATAGACGCAGTAACCATAAAAATGATGCAATTCATGATGAGCAGGATCGTTCCAGGATTCCCGCCGCGGTAGATGGAAATCATCAGAGCAAGAGCCCCGAATCCTCCGTTCGAAATTTTGTATTTGTATAAAAGTCCGATGCCGAGTCCCAATAAAACAGCGCCGCTTGCCAAATCAAGCCACAGGTTTGATGTGATATCCGGAAAAACGACATCAAATATTAATACCGAGACAGAGGTGACGGTGATCGAAGCAAGGGTGCCGGTGAATGTTCTCATCTCCAGCCATTTTAAAGCAGTAAAAAGCATCGAAACATTCACTGCCCACACTGAAAAGCCATGTGGAATTTGAAACAGATAATGCAGCAGCACCGCAATACCTGCTGCCCCGCCTGTCGGAATATCATGTGGAAATAAAAACAAGGACATGCCGAGTCCCTGTAATACGCCGCCTACGACAATCATAAAAGTGAGTTTTGCTTTCATCAGCAGTTCAGCCATTAAGTCATTTGCTCCTTTATGAAAAGACTTGTCCGCTGTTTCCATTTTATGAGGCTGTCCATCATTTATGTCTGCAAATAAAGAAATGGCTCAGCTTAATATGCTGAACCATCCCACTTGTAGCGATGAATGATCTCCATATTGATCTCTGTTCCAATGCCTTTTCCTTTCGGGATGTGGACCATTCCTTTTGAAGGCTGAAGGCTGACGAGATCTGTAAAAGGATTCTTCATGACGTCCCACTCAATCGGTTCAATTTGATCTTTCTCCATTTTAGACCATGGAGGCAGACAGGCTTGCGAAAATAAAGCATATAGCCGTGAAAGCGATCCGTCATATGCATGGGCGGACGCTCGGACGCCGAAATTACGCGCGAGTTGGAGGCAGTCCCGAAACTCATCGATCCCGTTGACATGCATAACATCGGGCTGAATGATATCCAAGCAGCGCTGTGAAAGGAGGGAGGCAAATTTCGCCGCGCTTTTCATATTTTCTCCACCGGCAACAGGAACAGATAAACGGCTGCGCAGCAAAGCGTAATCCTGCGGCTGATCAAAGGGCAAAGGCTCCTCGAACCAGCCGATATTCGTCCATGTTGAGAAATAGCGTTCCCATTTCATAGCTGTTGCTGCATCGTAGCTTTGGTTTGCGTCCAGAATCAACGCAATGGAGCTGCCGACCGTATGCTGCAGCGCACTGATGTGCCGGACATCTTCCTCGAAAGAAGTCCCGCCGATTTTGACTTTGATTTGCTTAAAGCCCTTTTTTAACTGGGCTTCAACGTTGGAAACCGAACGGCTGATCCATTGCGGCAGGTCTGAATACGATTGGAAGGAGGCGTATACAGGGATCTCTTCTCTGTACTGCCCGCCCCATAGTTCGCAAATAGAACAATCCGCAGCTTTAGCCGCAATTTCTGTCAGCGCCATGCTTACAGCGGAGGCCGCGCGCTGATGCCATTTTTGAATCGTGCGCACTAATGGCAGGCGGCTGCCGGCCTGTTTTCCTAAAAGAAAGGGAATGATCCGTTTGGTAAAACCGATATGGAGAGCCGGGAGCCAATCAACGCATTCTCCCCAGCCGTCAATTCCGCTTTCTGTGACAATTCTGATGAGATAGCAAGTTCGATATTGTTTAAACCCGTTTGCGTCACCGTACGGCTCTTCTAATCGATGCAAAAGCGGAAAAGTATCAACCCGTTCGATTTTCAAATTGGATGCTACCTTTCCTCAGCCGGCTGAAGCCGATTGCCTGCCATTTTAGGATCTTCTTTTTCTTTTGTTTCTTCTTTGTTTTGATTCACATGGATCAGCAAAATCACGAGAATGCCGACAACAAGCGTCAATCCCGCTATGCTCAAAAACATGCCGGGTCTGGACCATTGCATCAGGCGGCCGAAAATCGGAGGCCCGATGGCAACCCCTAAGAAACGAACCGATCCGTAGAGCGAAGTCACAAATCCCCGTCTTTCTTTCCCGACAGCTCCGGTAATAAAGCTGTTCACACAAGGAAGAACAAGTCCTGAACCGATACTGCTCAACACGAGAACACTGATAAATAGGACAAGGTTCTCAATGAATGACAGTGCCGCGTAAGACACGGTCATGAATGCCAATCCGAGTACGATCAGCTTTTTCATTAACGATTGCTTTTGGCCAATTTTGCTACCGGTTGTATAAGACGTTACACACATGACCAAAAGCGGGATCGCCAAAATCAAGCCTTTTTTGACGCCGTCGGTATCGTATGTTTTTTCTAAGACATCTGATAGATAAAACAGGATGCCGAATAAAGTAAACAGGCAGGTCGCCCCGGCTAAATAAGCGGTAAACAGCCATCTGCCTTCATGTTTAAAAACACTTAAGAGCCCTTTCGCATATTTTCCGATCGGGGGCGGTTCTTTTTCCTTTTTCTTTTCTTTAATAAAAATCCAAGTCAGCACAATTGAAATGATACAAAATACTGGGAAGGCAAAAAATGCGCCATACCAGACAAGCAGGGCGATAAGCGAGCCGATGATCGGCGAAAGCACTTTCCCCATGCCGTTTGAAGCTTCAACGAGGCCGAGCACCTTGCTTTCCTGGGCGCCTTTAAACAGATCCCCTGACAGTGCCATGGCGATCGGGCCGGTCCCGGCTGCCCCGATTCCCTGAAGCGCCCGTCCTGCCATGATCCAAGGGTACGCATTGTCAAAAAAACCTGCCGCAAACCCGGCTAATAAGCCGCCGGCACCATACAAAAATAAGCAAGGGATAATGATGACTTTCCTTGAGAATCGGTCAGCGAGATAACCGACAATCGGAATCGCAAACGCCGCAATCAAGGAAAATACTGTGATCACGAGACTGACTTGAAATTGTGATAAATGAAGTTCAGATTTCATTTTTGGCAAAATCGGAATAAGCATCGAGTTTCCAAGTGTTAATATTAAAGGGATTGAACCGATTGCGACAATCGTCATTCCGTTATTTTGTTTTGATGATTCCATCTCAGAGCACACTCCTTTTCTTCTGCTTAGAATGTCCCTGATAGCTTCGTTTATTCAACGTTTAGACAGTAAAAAAACCGAACAGAAAATACCTGTTCGGGAAAAAAGAGGATTAACCGAGAGCCTGTGAAATCAACGCATATAAGTGTCCATTTTGGATAGGAAGCTTCTTTTTCCGGTAAAGCATAAGCGGAGGCTCATCGTCTGCATGAAATCCCATTTCCATCAGCCTGCCATGCAAAGATGTGTGTTCACCCGGTATATCGATGCGCAACGGACCTTGTTTGCCGGCGGCCAGCCTGTTGATGAATTGTGCAGCCACGTCTGATGATGGGGCGATGATGGGGCCGAATTTCAGATTGGCAGGTGTCTGTACAGATAGGCCGTAGCCAATCAGATGTCCCTCATTGTTTCGGGCGATGACGCATTCCTCTGAAGTGGAAATAAGCTGCTGAAGAAGGTTTGTTCGATCTCCGCCAAAGGCAGCCAGATCGGCCGCGGCTAATTCTTGAAAGTCTTGTTCTCTAAAGGCCGTCAGTTCAGCATCAAGATGATCTTGGTTTTCAATCGGTTGAAAACGGTGACAGCTGTACTTTCGGACTGAACCCGCTGTTTGAAAACCCGCTTTCTCATAAAGCGGCAAACCTTCTTTTGTGGCGCAAAGCCTGATAGCGGTGCTTTCATCCGTTTGGCTGATACACGCGTTCACCATCCGCCGTCCGAGACCGAGCCGTTTGTATTCTTTGTCTACGATGACGAGTCCGATAGAGGCAAGACGGCCAAACAAAAACAAGCCGATGCAGGAAATAATGTCTCCGCGGACATTTTGATAACCGAAAAAGCGCCCCTGTTGGACAAGCAATGCCAGCTCTTGTTCGCCATAATCAGGCCACCCGGCTTGCCTGCAAAGCCGCAATAGTCCGGGGGTATGTTCTTCATTAAGCTCAATCAGCTCATCCATTACCTTCATACGGGTCACCTGCTTGTTCCGAATGTTTTGTACATGACAACATGAGTGCCGATGCCGGGAATCTCAAACGGTTCGCCAAGATCTTTCCAGCCAAGCTTTGCGTAGTAGCCTTTGACATGTTGTCTTGCATTGCACCAGACCGCCTGTACGCCTCTGTCTGCCAGTTTTTGCTCCGCATATTTGATCAGCGTGCTTCCGGCTTTTTGCTCGCGATATCCTTCAAGCGTCGCCATGCCTCTCAGCCGATATGCAGGGGATTCCGTTAATAATGGCTGATTTTGAGGGGAAAAAGAAGCGATGCTGATCAGCGTTCCTTCATAAAACACACCGAGATGAAAGGCGCCTTCCGCATGATCCTGTTCATATTTGCATTGTTCGATGGATTGATGGGGACGCAGGATGCGGTGCCGGATGTCGTAAGTATCTTCCGCAGAAATGGCTTTAACTTCGAGCATGATGTTCCTCCTCATAAACTGATTTTCTTTTATCGTAACACGAATTACATTGAAAAAGACCGCCCGATTGGCTCAGGCAGTCTTCTAGGTATTAATGCAAATAGATATTTTGGCGCTGCTCATCTTTTTGCTGAATGTACGAAGTGAGCTCGGCGGTTAAGTCAGATCTGAGAAAAGGCGTAATCAAGTAGATGCCGTTAAACAGCTCGCATGCCGTATCCAACAGGGAGCGTGCAATCGCAAGGCCTTCCGCTTTTTGTTTCTCTTTATCCTCGCCGGCGAGAGCCATTTTTTCGCGAATAGAGTCAGATAGCTTAATGCCCGGAATTTCATTGTGGATGAATTCAGCATTTCGGCTGCTTGTGAGCGGCATAATGCCGATATAGACCGGTGTCTTCAGATGCTTTGTTTCGTTATGGATATCGACAAGCTGCTGCTCGGAATAGACAGGCTGTGAAACAAAATAATCGGCGCCGCAATCTATTTTTTTCTCCAGCCGTTTTACCGCTTTATCCAGATGGCGGACGTTAGGATTAAATGCGGCGGCGACTGAGAAATTCGTTTTCTTGCCAAGCGGTTTTCCAGACAGGGACAGTCCTTCGTTGAATTGTTTGATCAGCCTGATTAAATCAAAGGATGTTAAATCATACACAGACGTCGCACCCGGAAAATCCCCGATCTTAGAAGGATCGCCGGTAATGGCCAGCACGTCATTCAGCCCTAACGTATCAAGGCCCATTAAATGTGACTGCAAGCCGATAATGTTTCGGTCACGGCACGTAATATGGACAAGGGAGCGCATATCGAGCTGTTGCTTCACAAGGGCGCCGCAGGCAACATTGCTGATCCGCGGAGTAGCCAGGGAATTGTCAGCGAGGGTCAGGGCGTCGATTCCCGCTTCTTTTAATTCAGCAGCGGCGGACAGAAATTTGTCAAAGCTCAATTTTTTTGGTGGATCCAGCTCTACGATAATGGAGCGTTTTTTCGCTGCGATCTCATTCAGGCCCGGTTCTGTCCGCTCATCCTGAACAGAAATGAATTCCTTAGGCCGGGTTTTGACTTCTTTATCTGTAATCGGAGCAAGCCCGCCAACCGCTTCCGCCATCGCCCGGATGTGATTCGGCGTGGTGCCGCAGCAGCCGCCGATAATCCGTGCGCCTTGCTTGCGGAATTCTGACGCGCTGTTTTGAAAATACGTGTCGTCTGTTTCATAGACGAGCCGGCCTTCTTCAAGCGAGGGAAGACTGCTGTTCGGATAAACTGATAAGAACACGTCATCAAAAATCGGCACTTCGCTAAGCGCTTCAATCATGTGATAAGGGCCGAGCCGGCAGTTAATGCCGACGATATCAGCCCCGAGATCCGCAATCGATCGCAATGCTTCAGAAAGCGGTGTTCCGTCCTGCAGTACACCTTGCTCATGCATGGAGACATTAAGCATAATCGGAAGGCTAGTCTCTTTGCGCGCGATTTTCAGCACTTCACGGGCTTCTTCCAAATCGTAATACGTTTCTAACAGCAGCCCATCCGGCTCTTCATGCAGCAGCAGGTACAGCTGTTCGCGAAAGCTGCGTTTGATTTCGTCAAGGCTGTACGCATTTTTATTAAAGGTGCGGATGCCGCCCATTGTCCCCAGCACGTACGCATCGCCTGCTGAAGCCCGCGCGATTTTTACCGCCTCCTGATTCATTTTTTTGATGTCATCCTCAAGCCCGTGTCTGGATAGTTTAATATAATTGGCCCCGTACGTATTTGTTTGAATGATGTTGGCTCCAGCCTCAACGTACGCTTTATGTATGCGCTGAATTTCCTCCGGCTTTGAAATGTTGAGCTCCTCAAAGCATCTGTCAATGCCATAGGAGTAGAGGAGCGTCCCCATGGCACCGTCACCGATTAACACCTGTTTTTGCAAATCTTCTAAAAGTCCCATTGTCTGCCTCCTTTATTCACATTCAGCAAGGAAAAAAGAGAAATAAAAAAAGTCCTCTTAAGAAGAAGACTTTGTCAGTGATTTTGTCTCTTCTTATCTTCCAAGCTGTTCGAGCTTGCTGGATTTAGCACCTTGGTCATGGCTGATTGCCATTACACCGGTTGCTGAAGCTTCGTCGGGCCAGTCCCTCTGCTTCTCTTGATAAGAACGGATATGAAATTTTTGTGTTCAGGAAGTGCTCTAAAGAAAACTGGCATTTTCCCTTTCTCCAAATTTACCGAAAATAAAGACAATAATCAATAGGATTCAGAAAATTTATCTGAAATTAATAAATTGAACGTCAATTGGCAGATCTGCGCCGCGTACTGCTGTGATGATCTGCTGCAGGTCATCCTTGTTTTTTCCAGTGACGCGCACTTGATCATCCTGCACTTGAGACTTTACTTTCAGTCCGGAATTTTTGATGATGGTATTGATTTTTTTGGCGTTGTCCTTGTCAATGCCTTGAACAAGCTTTGCACGCTGGCGCACCGTTCCGCCTGACGCGCTTTCAACCTTGCCGTAATCAATGTTTTTTGTCGGCACGTTTCGTTTAATCAATTTACTGACCAGCACATCTTTCAACTGGCTTAATTTAAATTCGTCATCAGAAACGAGGACAAGCTCCTCTTTATCTAAAGAAATGTCGCTTTTGCTTCCTTTAAAGTCATAGCGTGTGCTGATTTCTTTCAGTGCGATTTGGATCGCATTTAGCACTTCGGGCAATTCCACCTTGGATACAATATCAAATGAACTTTCTTTTGCCATAAGAAAACCTCCATAACATTTAACTTATGTGTTGATTATAGTAGAATAAAGAGAAACTTCCAACAGAACAAAGAATCAATTTGAGATGATTGGAAAAAATGTTAACAGAATCCGCAGAAAAATAAGCGGAACAGGAAGGACGATAGCATGAGACCAGGGCAGCAATTAACCTTGAGTATAGATCACCAAACTGACTTCGGTTACTTTTTAACCGACGGAGAAGATACGATTCTCTTACATAACAGTGAAATAACTGAGGATATCGAAGATAGGGATGAGGTAGAGGTCTTTATATACGTCGACCAGCAGGAAAGACTTGCGGCCACGATGAAAATTCCGGTCATCAGCGCTGATGAGTACGGCTGGGTCGAAGTGGTGGATAAAGTGGAAGATATGGGCGTTTTCGTTGATGTCGGCTTATCTAAGGACGCGCTTGTTGCAACTGAGCATTTGCCGCCATACGAGGATGTCTGGCCGCAAAAAGGGGATAAACTATACTGTATGCTGAAAGTGACGAACCGGGGGCGCATGTTTGCGAAACCAGCGCCGGAAGATATCATCAGCGAACTGTTTACCGACGCTTCAGAAGATCTGATGAATAAAGAGCTGTCAGGTACGGTGTACAGATTAATCGCAACGGGTTCATTCATCATCACAGACGACGGGATCCGCGGTTTTATCCATCCGTCAGAAAGAAAAGAAGAGCCAAGACTCGGCTCAAGAATCACGGGAAGGGTGATTCAAGTAAAAGAAGACGGTTCAGTGAACATGTCGCTGCTTCCGAGAAAACAGGATGCATTGTCTGTAGATGCCGAGTACATTTTGACGTATATGAGAACAAGAAACGGTGCTATGCCGTACAGCGACAAAAGCCAGCCTGACGATATCAGAGAACGGTTTAACATGAGCAAAGCCGCCTTTAAACGCGCGCTCGGCCATTTGATGAAAAACGGAAAAGTGTATCAGGAGAACGGATGGACATACGAGAAAAAATAGAAGGCCGTACAGGTCTTCTATTTTTTATATAAGAACTTCACAAATAAAATTCTGTTACGTATTATTAGGGGAGACAGATTGTTTTGTCAGTTAAAAGACAGGGGGAGCTTTTGTGGACATTCGCATCGATTTTTTATTGGTCTTGATTGCGATGCTTTTCTTTTGGATTGCTTATATGGCAGGAATAAAAAAGCAAACATGGATATTGTCTGGTTTCCGTGAGTCTCGGATACGTGACAAAGACCGTCTGGCTAGAATTGCGGGATACTTTTTTCTGAATTCAGGGATATTTATTCTTTTAAACGGTTTTATTTCATTCCAAGGACAAGATCAGCTGATTCCGCCAATGATTTTGGCATATGGAGTTGGCGTCATCATTTATGTAAACAAAAAAGTAATATAAAACCTCCAGCATATATCAAATATCTGGAGGTTTTTGTTTGCTCATTTTCTTAAAAAGAATACGGCTAATGTGCCGGGACCGGCATGTGAGCCGATCGTAGAACCGATTGAATGCATGATAATCTCTTTCGGATTGAACGTATCTTCAATCAAATTTTTCATGTCAATGGCTTTTTCTTCGTTCGCAGCGTAGCTGATCCCCACGGTTTGATTACCCCAATCATCACCGCGCTCTTTCATTAGTTCGATGATCCGTTTAAAAAGTTTTTTCTGCCCGCGAATTTTTTCTAGAGGCACAAGCTTGCCGTCCTCCATCTGAAGAAGCGGTTTAATATTCAGCAGACCGCCGACAAATGCGGATGTTTTGGAGATGCGGCCGCCTCTTGCAAGATATGTGAGGTCATCAACGGTAAAAATGTGCTCAAGCTGTTCGCAAAAGTTCTTTACAGACGTTTCAATTTCTTGTATTGTATTTCCGTTGATACAGAGATCGGCAGCATGCCGGACAGCCAGGCCGTATCCTAATGAAGCACATTTGGAATCAATGACCCGTAAATCGAAATCGGGGAATTCCTCCTTTACTTCATTGGCCATCATCACAGCTGTCTGATACGTGCCGGAGAGGCCTGAGGAAAAGGCAATGTAAAAAGCGGGATCACCTGTTTCGGCATATTGCAAAAACACATTTTTAATCGTTTGCGGTGAGGCTTGGGACGTCTTAGGCGTTTCTCCATTTTGCATCGCTTCAAATATTTGATCCGCATCAATCGTGACTGCATCCTCGAATTCTTTATCGCTGAGAGAGACTCTGAGCGGAATAAAGCCAATGCCGTTTTCTTCAAAATAAGAACGAGGCAAATCAGCGGCGCTGTCAGCGATGAGATGAACTGTCATATTGCTTCCCTTCTTTCCATTATCGCTCGTTATCATAAGAGTTAAGCCAACTATATCATATTAATTTGCCAAAATCGTGTTCAAATATTTGTTTTAAGGGAAAACATAATAAGAAGAAAGAGCGGAGGAACATGCAATGGTACTAGATCAAACAAAAAAATTACTCATCGTCATCATCGGCGCTTTACTCAATGCGGCCGGGCTGAACTTATTTTTGATTCCGGCAGATGTATATGCCAGCGGATTTACAGGTGTCGCCCAGCTTTTATCAAGCGTCATTGTTCAATATGCCCCCTTTTACATATCGACGGGAACGCTCTTGTTCCTCTTAAACATTCCGGTCGGTATTTTAGGGTGGCTGAAGGTCGGCAAATCGTTTACGGTGTACAGTATTTTAAGTGTCGCACTCACTACTGTGTTTATGGGGATCCTGCCGGAAACAAGCCTGTCACATGACATTTTGCTGAACGCAGTGTTCGGCGGCGTCATTTCCGCGGTCGGTATCGGCTTAACATTAAAATACGGCGCTTCAACAGGCGGGCTCGATATCGTCGCCATGGTGCTAGCAAAGTGGAAGGATAAACCCGTCGGCACATATTTCTTTATTCTCAACGGGATTATCATCTTGACGGCAGGATTATTGCAAGGTTGGGAGAAAGCATTATATACCCTGGTAACACTGTATGTGACAACGAGGGTGATCGACGCCATTCACACCCGCCACATGAAGCTCACGGCAATGATCGTGACGAAAAAAGCGGACGAAATCAAAGAAGCCATTTATGGAAAAATGGTGCGCGGCATCACAACTGTTCCGGCTAAAGGAGCCTTTACGAACGAACAGAAAGAAATGATGATTATCGTCATCACTAGGTACGAATTGTACGATTTAGAGAAGATCGTCAAAGAAGTTGATCCGAAAGCATTTACGAACATTGTTCAAACGACAGGGATTTTTGGTTTCTTTAGAAAAGACTGACGAAAGCAGGTGGAAGTCGTGAAACGGCTGCTTGTGATGCTCCTTCCCGTGCTGCTTTTGATAGGCTGCGGGAAAGATGAGCAGACAGAACCCGATAAGGAGGTATCAGGCGGAATGGAGAATCAAGAGGTTGTTTTATCTGTTGACGCAATTCAGGAGCCTGAACAAATCAAGTTTAACATGTCGCTGAAGAACCAAAGCGAACGTGCTGTCGAGTTTCAATTCAGCACAGGACAAAAATTTGAACTTGTCGTGTATGATTCTGACAACAAAGAAAGATACCGTTATTCGAAAGACAAAATGTTTACGCAGGCTTTTCAAAACATGACATTGGAACCCGGAGAAACATATGATTTCTCTGATGTGTGGAAGGAAGTCCCTGAGCCCGGAACTTACGAGGTAAAGGTAACATTTAAGGGCAGAGCGGAAAATCTCAAGCAGGTTCAGGCTGTTCAGGAGTTTGAAGTCAAATAAGAGGCTATGGCGAATCGCCATAGCCTTTTTTTATTGCAGTTTGTCTAGCTGATCCTGAAATTGATGAAGCTGTTGACGTTCCGCATCTGTCGAATTGGCATACGCAGAAGACACAGCATTTTTGGCTCTCAGAATCGCTTGCTCCTGATCGCCTTCCTCAAAGCCGTTTGTCACCATGACAGCCTGTTGAACAAATGATTTTGCCTGCTGAAACAGTTCATTTCTCATTTAATATTCATACTGCCTTTCTGCCGAGTCTCGTGCTGCGGCATGCTGGTGAGCTTCTTCTAATGTAGACCGATATGGAAATCTTGCGGCGTGTAGCCCGATGGAGTCTTTACCCTGGTGAATAAACCTTCTGGATTTGCTTCGTTTACCCATTGTGAGACTGCCCCCTTCCATACTTTGACGAGATGAGTCGTCTTCAATAGTATGGTGGGGCGAAGTAACGTTTATGAGTGGGAAAAATTAATATGGGCGATCTTTAAAGTGAGAAATATTCTTTTAAAAATCTTGCCACGCCGTCCTCTTCATTTGTAGCCGTTGTCCGGTTGGCAATCTGCTTGACCTCGTCAATTCCATTTCCCATCGCAACGCCGCAGCCTGCGAATTCAAGCATTTCCAAATCGTTATCCTCATCTCCGAAAGCAATGATCCGCTCCCTCGGCACATCGTAATAATCGCTGATTTTCTGCAGGCCGACCGCTTTATTCATGCCGCTTTTAATAATTTCGATGACATGCCACGGCGCGGCCCATCTTCTATGATCGATCACTTCGGCGTGCACATCCGATAAATAGGAGCGTATGGCCGGTACATCTTCTTCTTTTGCGTGAATGAGCACGGATGTAACATCCTCACTGAGATTTTTCCGCAAGTCTCCGACCGTCACATTTGTTGTATTCATATTAAAGGCATCAATCAAGTGCTCATCATGGTAATGAAAGTACACGTCATCAATGACTTCGGCAAGCACATTATGTACGTTGTACCTCTCACTGATCTCGACTAGTTGTTTGACAACATCAAGCGGCAGTGAGGTATGATATCGTCCCCAGCTGTCGTCCTGCGGGTGATGGACAAACGCTCCGTTAAAATTGACAATCGGCGTTGTCAGCTCCATCTGCTGGTAGTACATGGAACTTGAACGATATGGACGGCCCGTTGAGATGCAGACATAATGCCCGTCATCTTTTAGGCGCTGTATCGTCCGAAGGGTGTATTCCGATATGGTTTTGTCATCCTTTAATAACGTTCCATCTAAATCTAATGCGATTAAATAGGGTTTTGTCTCCATGAAAAGCTCCTTTGACCTTAGAATTTGCTTGTTTTGCCTTACTTACAGTGTAGCTTTTTACCATCTTTATTGTCTACATGTTACACTTATGATTATGGTTATCCTAAGGAGGGGCACATTGTGATTCAAATTGAAAATCAAACCGTTTCCGGTATTCCGTTTTTACATATTGTAAAGGAAGAGAACAGGCACCGCGCTGTTCCTCTCGTCATCTTTATACATGGTTTTACGAGCGCGAAGGAACACAACCTTCATATTGCTTATCTGCTTGCGGAAAAGGGCTTTAGAGCCGTTCTGCCGGAGGCTCTGCACCATGGTGAACGGGGAGAAGAAATGGCTGTTGAAGAGCTGGCAGGCCATTTTTGGGACATCGTCCTCAATGAGATTGAAGAGATCGGCGTACTCAAAACGCATTTTGAAAAAGAGGGCCTGATAGACAGCGGTCGTATCGGCCTCGCAGGCACATCAATGGGAGGTATCACAACGCTTGGCGCATTGACTGCTTATGATTGGATAAAGGCCGGCGTCAGCCTGATGGGAAGCCCGAATTATGTGGAACTGTTTCAGCAGCAGATTGACCATATTCAATCTCAGGGAATTGATATCGACGTGCCGGAAGAAAAGGTAGAGGAGCTGATAAAGCGTCTCGAAATGCGGGATCTCAGCCTACAGCCGGAAAAACTGCGCCAGCGCCCGCTATTATTTTGGCACGGCGCAAAAGATAAAGTCGTGCCTTACGCGCCGACTCGGAAATTTTATGAGACGATCAAATCCCATTACAGCGAGCAGCCGGAACGCCTCCAATTTATCGGAGATGAACACGCTGACCATAAAGTCCCGCGGACAGCTGTGTTAAAAACGATTGAATGGTTTGATACGTACTTATAAAGCACAATGGTATGAAGAAGGGCTGGATTTACGTTATACTGTAGAAAAAAGGAGTGAGGGAACGTGGAAGAAGCATTAAAAGAAAACATCATGGGCGCTCTGGAACAGGTTGTTGACCCTGAGCTTGGCGTTGATATCGTGAACCTTGGTTTGGTATATGATGTTGATATGGATGAAGATGGCTTAACGCACGTTACGATGACACTGACATCAATGGGCTGCCCGTTAGCGCCGATTATCGTTGATGAAGTGAAAAAAGCATTAGCGGACATTCCGGAAGTAAAAGAGACGGAGGTTCACATTGTGTGGAATCCGCCTTGGACAAGAGACAAAATGTCCAGATACGCGAAAATCGCGCTTGGCATTCAATAAAACAAAACAAAAGAGGACAGCCTTACTGTGAGGCTGTCCTTTTTTACAACTGAAAGGAGTGAGGTAAAATGATGTACCTGCTTGCTGTCCTATGCCCGCCGCTTGCTGTTTTGTTTACGGGAAAACCGTTTCAGGCATTGCTGAATCTTATATTGACCTGCATCTTTTGGCTGCCGGGCGCGATTCACGCCTGCTTTATCGTGGCTGACCGCCGCGCCGAAAAACGGGCAAGACGATAATCTGGAAAAATGAGGGCGCAGACATGGTATAATGGTATAAAAAAACAGCAGGGAGAGCGCCATGAAAAAGAAATTGCTTGCATTCGCGCTTTGTATAGGCGCGTATGCGGCCCTGTTTGCGTACTCTGTGCATTCAGATCAAAAAACAGACACAAGCGAGATGACGGATGTCAGCCGCCTAATGCCTGTGAAAATTAAGCAGACAGTGAAAGGGCAGGAAGAGGAAACGCTCATTGACACGGTCAAAGAGGCAAATCGAAAAAACATAAAGATCTCAATCGCCGGGGCCCAGCATTCCATGGGCGGCCATACATATTATGAGGACGGCATCGTTCTCGACATGACAGGCTATAACAAAATCCTGTCGCTTGATCAAGAGAAGAAAACCATCAGGGTGCAAAGCGGCGCGACATGGAATGACATCCAGAAATACGTGAATCCATACGGACTCGCGGTAAAAGTCATGCAGTCACAAAACATTTTTACAATTGGAGGATCTCTCAGCGCCAATGCCCACGGACGTGATATCCGCTACGGCTCGCTGATTGATACAGTCAAATCATTTCGGCTTTTAAAAGCTGACGGATCAATCGTCACCGTCACTCCAAAAGATGATTTGTTTACGGCAGTCATCGGAGGGTACGGTCTTTTTGGCGTGATTCTTGATGTAACGCTTCAGCTGACGGATGATGAGCTGTATGTCATGCAGACAGAAACAATGAATTACAGTGCATACGCGGACTATTTTACAAAGCACGTAAAAGGAGATCCGGATGTCCGAATGCATCTGGCGCGAATTTCAACAGCGAAAACAGGATTTCTGAAAGACATGTATGTTACGAATTATGAATTGGCCAATCATCAGGATCAGCTGCCATCATACAGCGACCTCAAAGCAGACGAGTATACGGGGGTCACAAAGTTTGCACTCGGCTTGTCAAGACGATATGAATGGGGAAGAAATTGGCTTTGGAACACGCAGCAATCCTATTTTCTGAACCAAAACGGCACAAAGATCTCACGTAATAACGTTATGCGGTCCGAATCAAAATTTCTCGAATATGAAAACAATGACAACACAGATGTTCTGCAAGAATACTTTGTGCCGGTGAAGGAGTATTCGTCCTACATTGACGACCTGAGACAAACACTGTCGGATGAGGATTTAAACCTGTTGAACATTACGATCCGTTACGTGCAGAAAAATGAAAAAGCCGATCTTTCCTATGCGAAGGATGATATGTTTTCGCTTGTGCTTTTAATAAATGAGGGCTTTTCAAAAGAAGACCAGGCAGATACTGCCCGGATCATCAGGCGTATGACTGACGTTGCCATCAAACACGGCGGGAGCTATTATTTGCCGTATATGACTTACCAGACAAAAGCGCAAATGAGACAGGCATACCCGAAAAGCGAGGCGTTTTTTCAGAAAAAACGAACGTATGACCCGGATGAGCGCTTTATGAATTACTTTTATCAGAGGTATAAATAATGGGAAAAAACAAATTAAAATGGCTGACATTATCACAAAGCAGCGTGTTTTTTGCAAGCAGCTTAATCTTTCCGTTTTATATTCTGTTTGTGAAAAATATCGGCTCAAGCTACACGCAGTTCGGTTTTTCCTACGGATTGTTCGGGCTGAGCGGAGCGCTCATTTATCCGCTGCTCGGACGGCTGTCTGAAAGGTTTGACAGCCGTTATTTTCTGCTTGCAAACTCTTGGGGCATGGCCGTGCTGCTTTTATATGTCCCGCATATTGGAAGCGTCGTTCAAGTGTACATCGTCCAAGTGCTGTTAGGGCTCTTTGGTGCGATGCAAAAGCACGGAGAAAAAGTGCTGGTCGCCGATTTCACAGACAGCGGAGAGCGCGGAAAGAAGATTGGGAATTACCATTTTTGGACAGCTGTTTTTTCAGCAGCAGCCATTATGCTCGGCGGCTTTCTCGCTGACTTTTTTACAGTAGAAATGATTTTTTATGCAAGCTCTATTCTATATTTTTTGAGCGGATTGATGATGATGAAAACAGGCTGATGCGGTCGGCCTGTTTTTTTATTCAGCTGAAAAAAGGCGGCGTATCAACGTCTTCTGTTGAATCAGTGCCGTTTTTATTGAACTGATTTTTTATTGAACAGAAAATTTAAAAATGAATAAAAATATTAAATATACGATTGAATTAATTTTTATTCATGTTATAATGTTAAATAATTTCACAAAGACCAAGAAGGTGAACTTGTTTTGAAAATAGGAATTGTAGGCGCTACAGGATATGGAGGCACCGAACTTGTCAGGGTTCTCTCACATCACCCTCATGCAGAGGAATGTATACTTTATTCATCCAGCGGGGAAGGGAATGTCTATAGCGAGGTTTATCCTCATCTTGCCGGCTTAGCGGATCAAAAGCTGAAGCCGATTGATATGAATACGATCAAACACGAAATAGATATCATGTTTCTTGCTGCGCCGCCCGGGGTATCAAGTGAATTGACTCCGCAGCTGGCAGATGCAGGGATTCCGGTTATTGATCTGTCAGGTGATCTGAGGATACAAGAGCCGGCTGAATATGAAAAGTGGTATAAACGGACAGCGGCACCAAAGGAAGTGATTCATGAGGCTGTATACGGTCTGGCAGAACTGAATCAAAAGCAAATTCAACAGGCGAAACTCATTGCCAATCCGGGTTGTTTTCCAACTGCTGTTTTACTTGGCCTCGCACCACTGGCTCAAAAGAAACTGCTCAATGAATCTTTCGTTATCGTTGACGCGAAGACCGGTGTTTCCGGAGCGGGAAGAAAAGCATCCATGGGAACTCATTTTTCTGAGCTGAACGACAATTTTAAAATTTATAAAGTCAATGAACATCAGCATACGCCGGAAATTGAACAGGCGCTGCAAGAATGGCAGCCGGGCCTCGGGCCTATTTCATTTTCGGCTCACTTGGTTCCGATGACAAGAGGGATCATGGCAACAATGTACACACAATTAACCTCTGATCTATCGGCAGATGACCTGCATGATTTATATTCGGAATTTTACCAAAATTCATATTTTTTGAGAGTAAGGCCAAAAGGGCAATATCCGCAAACGAAGGAAGTGTACGGCAGCAATTTCTGTGATATCGCCGTTACCCTCGACGAGAGAACGAACAGAGTCACAATCGTTTCGGTAATCGATAATTTAATGAAGGGTGCCGCCGGTCAGGCTGTGCAAAACTTTAATTTGATGAATGGCTGGAATGAAGAGACTGGACTCACCATGACGCCAATATATCCATAGAACGGGAGAGAATCGAATCATGATTCAGTTAAGTGAAGATCAAATTGTAAAAGTAACAGGTGATGTATCCTCGCCAAAAGGGTTTCAGGCAAAGGGCGTGCATTGCGGGCTGCGCTACTCGAAAAAAGATCTCGGCGTCATTATCAGTGAGACACCGGCCGTCAGTGCAGCGGTTTATACCCAAAGCCACTTTCAGGCCGCTCCAATCAAAGTGACACAAGACAGCTTAAAACAGGGGGCAGCATTAAAGGCCGTTATCGTCAACAGCGCGATTGCCAATGCCTGTACGGGAGAACAGGGCATAAAGGACGCATACACAATGCGGGAGAGCCTTGCTTCACAGCTTGACATTGAGCCGGAGCTTGTCGCCGTTTCATCTACAGGCGTCATCGGCGAACATTTAGACATGGAAAAAATTCAGGCAGGCATCGAGCTATTGAAACAAACACCTGCGGGTTCAGGAGATTTTGAGGAAGCGATATTAACAACCGATACAGTGATCAAGCAGACGTGCTATGAGCTGACAATCGGCGGCAAAACAGTCACGATCGGCGGAGCGGCTAAAGGCTCGGGAATGATTCACCCGAACATGGCCACGATGCTGGGTTTTGTCACAACAGATGCAGCAATCGAAGAAAAAGCGCTGCAAAAGGCGCTGCGTGAGATCACTGACGTTTCATTTAACCAAATCACAGTTGACGGTGAAACATCCACGAACGATATGGTCTTGGTCATGGCAAACGGTTGCGCGGAAAACGAGTGCCTGACGGAAGATCATCCAGAATGGCCGGTCTTTAAAAAAGCGCTCTTGCTTACTTGCGAGGATTTGGCTAAAGAGATTGCCAGAGACGGAGAAGGCGCGACAAAACTAATCGAAGCCCAAGTGCAGGGTGCGAAAAACAATCTTGATGCAAACGTGATTGCCAAAAAAATTGTCGGGTCCAATCTCGTAAAAACGGCAGTCTACGGAACTGATGCCAATTGGGGGCGCATCATCGGAGCCATCGGGCACAGCGCAGCTCAGGTGACGGCAGAAGAAGTTGAGGTATATCTCGGGGGCCAATGCCTGTTTAAACATAACGAACCTCAGCCATTCTCTGAATCTCTTGCCAAGGAATACCTTGAAGGAGATGAAATCACCATTGTCATCAAGATGGATGAAGGTGAGGGGAACGGAAGAGCGTGGGGCTGTGACCTGACCTATGACTATATCAAAATTAACGCGAGCTATCGCACGTAATAAAGGGGAGCACAATGAAGAAAACAATCGTTTTTAAATGCGGGGGAAGTGTCATCCGGGAGCTGTCTGAGGAATTTTTTGATAATCTGAAAGAATTGATGGCGTCAGGATGGAAACTGGCGATCGTACACGGCGGCGGCCCGGAAATCACAAATATGCTGAAACGGTTAAATATCAAAACAGAGTTTTCGGGAGGACAGCGTAAAACAACGAAGCCAGTGTTAGAAGTGGCGGAGATGGTTTTATCAGGTTCTGTGAATAAATTTTTCGTTGCTGAGCTTGCCAAACACGGACTGCGTGCTGCTGGCATCTCTGGTAAGGACGGCGGTCTTTTGGAGGCGGATTATCTCGATCCGGAAACATACGGGGAAGTCGGAGAAATCAAAAAGGTTGATGCATCCATGGTAAACGCGCTGATGGAAAAGGGCATCATTCCTGTTATTGCGCCGCTGTCTATGACGAGAGACTGCAAGACGCTGAATGTGAATGCTGATCTGGCTGCTTCCGCAGTAGCCGGAGCGCTTGAAGCTGATAAGCTGATGTTTGTCACTGATGTCGATGGGATCATGAAAGATAAGCAGCGTCTTGACGTCCTGACCCCTGAGGAGGTTCAAATGCTGATCAAGCAGGAAGTGATCACAGGGGGGATGATTCCGAAAGTCAATTCAGCCTTGTCAGCTTTAACGGATCAGGTGACTGAAGTCATGATCGTAAACGGTAAAGGATCATTCTTCGCAGAACAAACCTTTCAAGGAACAAAAATTGTTAAAGCAGAGGAGGCTGTTTCATGAGCAGCTTGTTTCAAACCTACGGACGCTGGGATATTGACATCAAAAAAGCAAAGGGAACGTACGTTGAGGATCAAAACGGAAAAACCTACCTGGATTTTATTCAGGGGATTGCGGTATCTAACCTAGGCCACTGCCATGAAACGGTTACAGAAGCAGTCAAAACACAGCTCGACAGCGTATGGCACGTATCCAACTTGTTTCAAAACAGTCTCCAGGAGCAAGCGGCACAAAAGCTGGCGGCGCACAGTGCGGGGGATCTCGTCTTTTTCTGCAACAGCGGTGCGGAAGCGAATGAAGGCGCGATAAAGCTCGCCCGAAAAGCAACTGGGAAAACGAAAATCATCACTTTCCTACAGTCATTCCATGGCCGCACGTATGCAGGGATGGCTGCGACCGGACAGGAAAAAATCAAAACAGGCTTTGGCCCGATGCTGGAAGGCTTTCATTACCTGCCATACAACGATCCTTCCGCTTTTGAGGCTTTTGGGGAGGAAGACGGCATTGCTGCGGTGATGCTTGAGACAGTGCAGGGAGAAGGCGGAGTCAATCCGGCAAGCGCTGAATTTTTAACAGCTGTACAGTCGTTTTGTAAGGAAAAGCAAGCTCTTCTGATCGTTGACGAAATCCAGACCGGCATCGGACGGACGGGAAAGGGCTTCGCATACGAGCACTTCGGACTTTCACCGGATATTATCACAGTCGCAAAAGGATTGGGAAACGGTTTTCCAGTTGGCGCTGTCATCGGAAAGAAACAGCTTGGAGAAGCGTTTACCCCTGGTTCTCACGGAACGACTTTCGGAGGAAATATGCTGGCGATGGCTGCTGTAAATGCCACATTGCAAATTGTATTCCAGCCTGACTTTCTGCAAGAGGCTGCTGACAAAGGGGCATTTTTAAAGGAACAGCTCGAGGCTGAGCTAAAGAGCCCGTTTGTCAAACAAATCCGCGGTCAAGGATTAATGCTTGGAATTGAGTGTGATGGACCTGTTGCTGACATCATTACTGAATTGCAGACATTAGGCTTGCTTGTATTGCCGGCCGGCCCGAACGTCATTCGGCTGCTGCCGCCCCTCACTGTGACAAAGGATGAAATAGCAGAAGCTGTCAGCAAGCTGAAACAGGCAATCGCTCATCATTCCGCTGTAAACCAGTAATTTTTTTTCGGCACGAAAGTATAAAAATTCATTTTTATAATTAATTATTCATCAAGAGGTGGGCTGTGAGATGGAAGGTTATTTAGTGTTAGAAGATGGAACAGCGTTCAGCGGCGAGCTGGACAGTCATGAAAACTGCACGGGAGAAGCTGTTTTTTTTACAGGAGTGACAGGCTACCAGGAAGTGCTGACAGATCCATCATATAAAGGCCAGATTATCGTATTTACCTATCCGCTGATTGGCAACTACGGCATTAATGAAAAGGATTTTGAAAGCAAGAAACCGCAAGTAAAAGCCGCGGTTGTCTACGAGGCGTGTGATCATTTTTCTCATCATGAAGCGGTATACAGCCTCAAGGAGTATTTACAGAAATGGAACATTCCGCTGTTGACCCATGTTGATACGAGGGCTGTCGTGAAAAAAATCCGTGCAAACGGAACGATGGGTGCGACTGTCACAGCCTCTAAAGAAGCAGCTGAGATTGCCCTTCAGCCTGAGAACGTGGCAGAAATGGCTTCCGCACAGGAAATCAGCACATTCGGCGACGGAAATAAACATATCGCCCTCATCGATTTCGGCTATAAAAAGTCCATCGCGTCATCACTTGTCAAACGAGGATGCAAGGTCACCGTGGTACCGTATCAGCAAATGGAAGCTGTCTACGATATAAAGCCGGACGGCATTGTGTTATCGAACGGACCTGGAGACCCAAAAGCGATTCAGCCGTATTTAGGAAAGATCAAAAGCATCGTCAGCCGTTATCCGACTCTCGGCATCTGTCTCGGCCATCAGCTGATCGCGCTCGCGTTCGGAGGGAATACATTCAAGCTGCCATTCGGACACAGGGGTGCAAATCATCCGGTCATCGACCGTGAAACGAAACGCGTCTTCATGACAAGCCAAAATCACAGCTATGTGGTTGATGAACATTCCATTAATGAAGAAGAGCTCACGATCAGGTTTCATCACGTCAATGATACGTCAGTTGAAGGGCTTTCCCATAAAAAACTGCCTGTCATGAGTGTTCAATTCCACCCGGAAGCCCATCCCGGACCAGCGGAAAGCGAATGGATTTTTGATGATTATTTAAAGAATGTGATACCAGCAAGGAGAGAAATCGCGCATGCCTAAAGACACCAGTATTTCAAGTATATTAGTAATCGGCTCAGGCCCGATCATCATTGGGCAGGCGGCAGAATTTGATTATTCAGGCACTCAAGGGTGCATCGCCCTGAAGGAGGAGGGCTATCGGGTGATCCTCGTCAACAACAATCCGGCGACAATTATGACCGATGAAGCCTTCGCTGATGAAATTTATTTTGAGCCGCTGACAGCAGAAAGCCTGACAGCCATCATTAAGAAAGAACAGCCTGATGGGCTTCTTGCCAATTTAGGCGGGCAGACCGCGTTGAATTTAGCGGTGGAGCTTGAAGAAACGGGTGTTTTAAAAGAGCACGGCGTCAAACTGCTCGGCACATCCGTTGAAACGATACAAAAAGGTGAAGACCGAGAAAAATTCCGTTCGTTAATGAACGAATTGAACCAGCCCGTGCCGGAGAGTGAAATTGTTGATAACGAGACCGACGCCCTCCGTTTTGCGGAATCCATCGGTTTTCCTGTTATTATCAGACCTGCTTACACATTAGGCGGAAAGGGCGGAGGAATTGCTCCTAATAAAGAAGCTTTTACCGCCATGATCAAGCAGGCGCTATTAGCAAGCCCGATCAATCAATGCCTTGTGGAAAAAAGCATTGCCGGCTTTAAAGAAATCGAATACGAAGTCATGCGTGACAGCAATAACACATGCATCACCGTGTGCAACATGGAAAACATCGATCCGGTCGGTGTGCATACAGGTGACTCCATCGTTGTGGCGCCGTCACAAACATTGACGGATGATGACTATCAAATGCTGCGGACGGCTAGTCTGACGATCATCTCAGCACTTGATGTCGTAGGCGGCTGCAACATTCAATTCGCGCTGGATCCATTCAGCAAGCAATATTATGTCATTGAAGTCAATCCGCGTGTAAGCCGGTCATCGGCTCTCGCGTCTAAAGCGACCGGTTATCCGATTGCGAAGATGGCTGCAAAACTGGCAGTCGGATATACCCTTGATGAGCTGAAAAATCCGCTCACAGGTTCGACTTACGCAAGCTTTGAACCTGCACTGGACTATGTCATCGTCAAATTTCCGCGCTGGCCGTTTGATAAATTCAAAAACGCAGACCGCAAGCTTGGCACAAAAATGAAAGCCACCGGTGAAGTAATGGCGATTGAACGGAATTTAGAAGCGGCGATACAAAAGGCAGCCGCGTCCCTTGAACTGAAAAATATCGGTACGCACCTTCCAGAGCTCAGCGGCTTGTCGATTGAAGCGCTATGGGAGTTGGCAGTCACTCCGGACGACCGCAGATTTTTCGTTGTCATGGAGCTATTAAGCCGCAGCGTGACGATTGATGACATTCATGCGAAAACAAAAATTGATCCGTTTTTCCTGCATACCTTTGACACCATCATCAAACTGGAAAACCGCATAATGGAAGCGGGCAGCGATCTCTCTTATGAATTGTTGAAAAAAGCAAAGGAAAAGGGATTTTCAGACGCAACGATTGCCTCACTGATTGGCAAAACAGAAGAAGAGGTGCGCGCGCTACGCAAGGAGATGGGCATTACGCCTTCCTTCAAAATTGTAGATACGTGCGCGGCTGAGTTTGATGCGAAAACAAACTACTTTTACTCCACATATTTCGGAGAGACCGATGGGGACATCAGCGGCAAAGAGAAAAAACGCGCGCTGATTATCGGATCTGGCCCGATTCGGATCGGCCAAGGCGTTGAATTTGATTACAGTGCTGTTCACGGCGTGCTGACACTGCAAGAGCTTGGGTTCGAAACCATCATGATCAACAATAACCCGGAAACGGTCAGCACCGATTATGAAATTGCGGACCGCCTGTATTTTGAACCGATGACAACGGAGCACATTTTAAACGTGGCGGAGCAGGAAAATATTGATTTTGCAATCGTGCAATTCGGCGGCCAAACCGCGATCAATGCTGCTGAAGCGCTTGAAAAAGCCGGCATTACCCTTCTCGGCACCTCGTTTGAAACGCTCGACGTGTTAGAGGATCGGGATCAATTCTATCAGCTTCTTGATGAGCTTGAATTGAACCACGCAAAAGGAGAAATCGCTTATTCAAAAGAAGAAGCCGCTGAAAAAGCTGATGAGATCGGCTATCCGGTGCTCATCCGCCCATCTTACGTCATCGGCGGAATGGGCATGATCATTGTTGACTCGCAAGCCCAGCTTTCTCAGCTGCTGAACGGTGAGGACAGCATGCCGTACCCGATTTTAATTGATCAGTATGTGTCGGGAAAGGAAGTCGAAATTGATTTAATTTCCGACGGTGAGGATGTCTTTATCCCGACATATACCGAGCATATTGAACGGGCAGGTGTCCATTCGGGAGACAGCTTTGCCATCCTTCCCGGACCGTCCATCACAAACAGGCTACAGCAGGGCATAAAAGATGCCGCGCAAAAAATTGCCCGAAAGCTTTCATTTAAAGGCATCATGAACATTCAATTTGTGATCGACAATGGAAACATTCTCGTTCTTGAAGTGAACCCGAGAGCGAGCCGCACGGTTCCCGTTGTCAGCAAAGTAATGGGCGTTCCGATGATCCCGCTCGCCACACGCCTGCTGGCGGGGGCGTCTTTAAAAGATGTAAAACCGGCAGTTCAGAATCATCATGGGGTTGCCGTGAAGTTCCCTGTTTTTTCTTCTCATGCGATTCAGGATGTGGATGTCAAGCTTGGACCGGAAATGAAATCAACGGGAGAAGGCATGTGTGTTGCATATGATGCCGACAGCGCCTTGAAAAAAATCTATACACGTGTCTGGAATCAAAAAGGAAGCATTTATTTGCAAAACGGGCCGGACGATGTGAAGGAGTTAGCGAAAAACGCCGGTTTTACAGTTCATGAAGGGACATTTGCCTCATGGATGGAACAGGAAGGAAAAGCGCTCCACATCAATCTGTGCGGCTCTGAAGAAGCGCGCAAAGAACGTTTGGAAGCCATGACGCACGGCATCACCGTCTTTACAGAAGAAGAAACCGTGCGGGCGTTTTTACAAAGCGGTTCAGGCCATCCGCAGCCTGTATCTCTCAAAGATCTCTATAAAAAGGAAGTGGCATCATGCACACAGTGACACAAACCAGTTTATACGGAAAAGATTTATTAACGTTAAAGGGTCTTAGTGAACAGGATATAAACGCCTTGCTTGCAGAAGCCGGTGAGCTGAAACGAAACAAAATCCAGCCTATTTTCCAAGGCAAAACCTTGGCGATGATTTTTGAAAAATCATCAACGCGGACCCGTGTTTCATTTGAAGCCGGCATGGCGCAGCTGGGCGGGAGCGCCCTCTTCTTAAGCCAAAAAGATCTGCAGCTGGGACGCGGTGAGACTATTGCTGATACGGCAAAAGTGCTGTCAGGCTATGTGGATGCCATCATGATTCGGACCTATGAGCATGAAAAGGTGGAGGAGCTTGCCAAAGAAGCTGACATTCCGGTCATCAACGGACTTACGGATAAATACCATCCATGCCAGGCGCTGGCGGATCTTTTGACGATTAAGGAAATGAAAGGGAAGCTTAAAGGCGTGAAAGTCGCGTACATCGGTGACGGTAATAACGTGGCACACTCATTAATGATCGGCTGCGCCAAAATGGGCTGTGAAATCTCGATTGCTTCTCCAAAGGGATACGAAGTGTTAGACGAAGCAGTTGAAGCGGCAAAAACATCTGCACTTCAATCGGGCGCTTCTATCACGCTTACAGCAGACCCGGTTGAAGCTGTAAAAGACGCGGACGTGATTTATTCTGATGTGTTTACAAGCATGGGGCAGGAAGCGGAAGAGCAAGAGCGTCTCGCTGTCTTTGCACCTTATCAGGTGAATGCGGCGCTTGTCAGCCATGCCAAGCCTGACTATACCTTTTTACATTGCCTCCCTGCGCACCGTGAGGAAGAAGTGACTGCGGAGATTATTGACGGGCCGAATTCTGCAGTATTCCAGCAGGCGGAAAACCGTCTCCATGTGCAAAAAGCATTGCTGAAGGCCATTTTATACAAAGGGGAATAATCAAAAAACTGCTGAGCCAGACTCAGCAGTTTTTTTGATGGCAACATATTCACAGCCGCTTAGGCGCATACTACAGCAAAAAGGAAAAGGAGGAAAAACAGTGGGACAGCAGCATCAATTCCGGCCCGGGCAGAAAGCGCCTAATAACGGTGTCTACGTAGAAATCGGCGAGACGGGAAGCATGGTTAAAAACCCTCAAAAGATCCATCTATCAGCAGGAGAAATGTTCCCCGAAACATCAAATCACAATCGGCTGTGGACATATAAAAGAAAGCCGTGATCAAGAAAAAACCCAAAACAATAAATGTTTTGGGTTTTTGGCTTTTTAATGCTGGCTTGCATTTTTGTTCATAGGCATGATTTCCGCTAAAACCATGATTAAGACATACAGTACAACAGCAATGACAGATGATGTTTTGAAGTTATACGCAGCGCTGTTCATGCTGGCAATCAAGTAGCATGCCATATGTGATAAAAGGAACGTCCAAATAAAGGCAATAATATATCGCACGTTTCCACCTCGTCCTTCTCATTCTTTTCTAACAGTTATCATACCATACAAAAAGCGAAGGGGGAATCCAATTTTAGCAGAAAGTGAGGTGACAAAAGAGTCTAATTCGTCACACTTTAATGGTAAAATATAAAAAACATCAATCAGTATATTAGCCAAAACTGTAAAAGGCTAGGACTTTACCTTATTCGTTTCTTTTCTTTTTACATAAGATAGCGTGAGATGAAGTGTGAAAGGAGGCGGGCAAGCGATGGGAATAACGGAAAGGTACTTTCAATTGGGAACGGAGCATAATGTCATTCATCTGCCCTATCGCCCGAACGGCTTCGGCATCTTTATCTTGGGGGACAGAACCCACTTTGTCGGGAATCATTCAAGCTTTTGGCTTCAACATTACGGCAGAAATCAGCTTCTGAACATGCTGAGGAATGAAGGATATACTCTTTTTAACAGCAATCTGTTCGGAAGGCATTGGGGTGCGGAAAAAGCGGTCGCCTATGCCAAACAGCTGATACATTCCGTGCTAAAGCAGGAAATCCTCAATCCGAAGATTCATATTTTAGCAGAAGGCATGGGTGCTCTCGTGGCCGATGAACTGCTTCGTTTTTCCCCGGATCATATCCGCTCAGCCGCAATGTTGAATCCTTGTCTCGATCTTCAGGCACATTATGAATCAGAGAAAGAAAATAAATTTTTCTATAAGCAATTTTTAAAAGAAGTGTCAGAAAGCTACGGAGTTTCTGAAAAAGAAGCGGAAGTGCTTCGTTACAAAACAATTGAAAGCTATCTGAGCGGCGTGCCGGTTCATATATGGCAGCGTATGACCGGAGCTCCCTATCCGTACAGCGTACATGCCGAAGTATTCAAGGGAAAACAGCAAAAGCAAGGTTCACCGGTCGACATGACATTTCACTTATTTGAGCATCCAAGCAGAATTTATGCATCAATCTGCAAATTCTTTCACAGTCATGAAAAAGAGTTATAAAGAATACAATAACAACAGCCTTCCCTTTTGCGGAGGCTGTTTTTTGCTTTGGGAAAAGAAAAACCGGAAGGGCGGCAGATGCAATGGAATCAACGCTGATTGTAGGTGCGGACGAATTTTTCGGCCTTTCATTATGCGAGCGAATGATGAATGAAGGCATACATGTTGACGTCATTCTGGCGGAAACAGAAGATGAAATGAGACAAATGTACTTAGAAGAAAGACTCATGTGGCTTGGGAGAAATGGACTCTTTCGCCAGCTTGAACACATTGGAGATCAAAAATATGATACAATTTGTATCCAGTTCGGCGGCTTTTTGCCTTTAGACCAATTTGATTCCCCCTATATATTAATATATGAACAAGACCGAAAAGAATGGGAGAAGCGTGAAAAGAAGGGGGCAGAAAAAACGGTGATTCTGCCGAAAATGTATGGGCCCTGGAAAGAAGAAATTGAGGTAGACGGCTATTACACAGACGATGTGGCTGACGAGCTGCTGAGATTCCTGCTTGAATCAAGCTGCGACAGCAAAGATCAGTTTTTTGATTTGCAAGTCACAGAAAAAACCTCAAAAGAAGAAGCAAAAGCAAAAATTTCCGAGTGGAAAAGACAATTTTCATCAATTTTCGACAAATATTAAGAAATACCTTCCATGTTTCGAGTTTTCTAGATACAATAAACGTATAAAAATGATACATGTTATAGCTTGTCAAAAGGAGTTGAACATGACTTGATCACAAGGCTTGTCATGATCTTTTCTGTCCTCCTTTTATTAAGCGGTTGTGGACAAACTCCGTTTAAAGGAAAAATTGAGAAGGTCGGCATGCTCTTTCCTGATACGATTAATGACCTCGTATGGGGCACAAAAGGGTATAAAGGATTACTGAATATACAATCAAAATACAATGTGGATGTCTACTATAAAGAAGGCGTTAAAACAGATGAAGATATTATAAATGCAATTGAGGATTTTCATAAGCGGGGTGTTAATCTTCTCTATGGCCATGGGAGTGAATATGCAGAGGTGTTTAACTTGGTCAGCGAAGATTATCCAGATATGGAATTCGTCATTTCTAATGCTAAAGCAAAAGCTGATAATGTGACGAGTGTCCATTTCAGCGGCGAAGCAATGGGTTTTTTTGGAGGAATGACAGCTGCCCATCTGTCGAAAACGAATCAGGTCGGCGTGATTGCTTCCTTTACGTGGCAGCCGGAGGTAGACGGTTTTATCAAAGGGGCCAAATATGAAAATCCGGATATAGAAGTCAACACAAAATATACGGATCATTGGGATGATGATACGACAGCAGTAAAGCTTTATCAGAAAATGAAGAACGAAGGCGCGGATGTTGTGTATCCTGCCGGAGACGGGTATAATGTTCCTGTCATTCAGCAAATCAAAAAAGACGGCCTTTATGCCATCGGTTACGTCACAGATCAATCGGACCTGGGCGAGAATACCGTATTAACCAGCACGGTGCAAAATGTGGACAAGGCTTATGAAATCATCGCTGAGCAATTCAACAAAGGCACCCTTGAAGGCGGCGATCATTACTACGACCTGAAAACGGGGGTTGTTGAAATGGGAACATTCAGCCCGCTTGTCGATAAAGACTTTCAGCAAAGAATCGCCAAGCTGATCAAAACGTACAACAAAACAGGCGAACTGCCAAAAAACGAGTAATGGAGTGACATCACATGCAGCACGAAAAATCACTTGAGTTCTTGCAAATTGCCATGAAATATCTGCCTGAAGCGAAAGAACAGCTTGAAAAATCAGGCATTGAGCTGTCGATGGAGGCCATACAGCCGTTTATGAATTTATTTACAACGGTAATGGCGGAAGCTTATGAGCTTGGCAAGTCTGACGCAAAATCTGAAACCGAATAAAAAGAAGCCACTTTTTCGAAAGTGGCTTTTCACTTGATTTTCTTTTTAATAGCGGAAACCATAGGGGCGAGCTCCTTGAGAGCGGGCTTGATTTGATCGAGAGAGTTCATAATCGAACCGATTTGGTTCATAATATACATGTAATCAATCGTCTCTTCTTCGTTTGTACGGGAAACCTCCTCCTCCACTTCTTCCTTCTCTGGGTTTTGTTTTGCGTTATCGCCGAACATCATCTTTGAAAATATATCCACCTGTATACGCCTCCTTTTCCATATACCATACTGTATGAGTAAGATGAACTGATAGTTTAGACGAATATATTGCCATGTGAAAAAAAATAGGATAGAATTAGTACCTGATACTAATAATTGATCACAACCTGATTGATCTTCTAAATTTACTATATAAAGGAGTCTTCCCTTATGAAAGCTGGAATACTTGGAATGGGACGTTATATCCCTGAGAAGGTTTTAACAAATCATGATCTCGAAAAAATGGTTGAAACTTCTGACGAGTGGATTCGTACTAGAACAGGAATAGAAGAAAGAAGAATCGCCGCAGACGACGTCTTTTCATCACATATGGCTGTTGCAGCTGCAAAACAAGCGCTTGAACAAGCTGAAGTGGCTGCTGAGGACCTGGATATGATATTGGTTGCAACTGTTACACCTGATCAGTCATTTCCTACGGTCTCTTGTATGATTCAAGAACAGCTCGGCGCGAAGAAAGCGTGCGCTATGGATATCAGCGCGGCTTGTGCGGGCTTTATGTACGGGGTTGTCACAGGTAAACAATTTATTGAATCCGGAACGTACAAACATGTTCTTGTTGTCGGTGTAGAAAAGCTCTCAAGCATTACAGACTGGGAAGACCGCAACACAGCCGTTCTGTTTGGTGACGGAGCCGGCGCTGCGGTAGTCGGGCCAGTCAGTGATGACAGAGGGATCCTTTCATTTGAACTAGGAGCAGATGGCACAGGCGGTCAGCACTTGTATCTCAATGAAAAACGACATACAATCATGAATGGACGAGAAGTTTTTAAATTTGCAGTCCGCCAAATGGGAGAATCATGTGTTAATGTCATTGAAAAAGCCGGACTTTCAAAAGAAGACGTCGACTTTTTAATTCCGCATCAGGCGAACATACGCATTATGGAAGCTGCACGTGAGCGTTTGGAGCTTCCTGTCGAAAAGATGTCTAAAACCGTTCATAAATATGGAAATACTTCTGCCGCATCCATTCCGATTTCTCTCGTAGAAGAATTGGAAGCCGGTAAAATCAAAGATGGCGATGTGGTCGTCATGGTAGGATTCGGCGGAGGATTAACTTGGGGCGCCATTGCAATACGCTGGGGCCGATAAAAAAAGGTGAGAGGTGCACACAAGATGAGTAAAAAAAGAGTAGTTGTTACAGGGCTCGGAGCATTGTCTCCGCTTGGCAACGATGTCGATACAAGTTGGAATAACGCAATCAACGGTGTGTCCGGAATCGGTCCGATCACTCGTGTTGATGCTGAAGAATATCCGGCAAAAGTAGCCGCTGAATTGAAAGACTTCAATGTTGAAGATTATATGGATAAAAAAGAAGCCAGAAAAATGGACCGTTTTACACAATATGCGGTTGTAGCTGCAAAAATGGCGGTTGAAGACGCTGATCTTCACATTACCGATGCGATTGCGCCAAGAGTCGGTGTTTGGGTAGGCTCCGGTATTGGAGGACTTGAAACACTAGAGTCTCAATTTGAAATCTTCTTAACAAAAGGACCAAGACGGGTTAGCCCGTTTTTCGTGCCAATGATGATTCCTGATATGGCGACAGGCCAGATTTCTATTGCATTAGGAGCAAAAGGGGTTAACTCTTGTACGGTTACAGCATGTGCTACAGGAACGAACTCTATCGGTGACGCGTTTAAAGTCATTCAGCGCGGCGATGCAGACGTTATGGTTACAGGTGGAACAGAAGCGCCGCTGACAAGAATGTCATTCGCGGGCTTCAGTGCCAACAAAGCGCTGTCTACTAATCCAGATCCGAAAACAGCAAGCCGCCCGTTCGATAAAAACCGTGATGGCTTTGTTATGGGTGAAGGGGCAGGGATTATCGTTCTTGAAGAGCTTGAGCATGCCCTGGCCCGCGGCGCTAAGATTTATGGAGAAATTGTCGGCTACGGCTCAACAGGAGACGCTTATCATATCACAGCGCCGGCACAAGACGGTGAAGGTGGAGCGAGAGCGATGCAAGAAGCCATTAAAGATGCGGGTATTGCGCCTGAAGAAATTGATTATATCAATGCTCACGGGACAAGCACGTATTACAACGACAAATATGAGACAATGGCGATTAAAACCGTTTTCGGCGAGCATGCGCATAAACTTGCGGTAAGCTCTACAAAATCGATGACAGGCCATCTCTTAGGAGCAGCTGGCGGTATTGAAGCGATTTTCTCTGTGCTTGCCATCAAAGAAGGTGTGATCCCGCCGACAATTAATATTCAAACACCTGATGAAGAATGCGATTTAGATTATGTGCCAGATGAAGCCCGCAGACAGGATCTCAATTATGTTCTCAGCAACTCATTGGGATTCGGCGGACACAATGCAACATTAATCTTTAAGAAATACCAAGCATGATCACGCCAAACCGGCTGCCCCTAAAGGGTAGCCGGTTTTTTTTGTGCGCATAGGATAAAAAGAGGAGGCGATCACATGAGTGTAGAACAAACATATAGCTGGCTCGGGAAGGCTGCTTCAATAGATGATTTGGCCCTTTACATTGTCCCGCTTTTTTCAGGGGTGGAGAAAAAGAACTGGAAAGGCATTCTGGGGCACCTTCAGCATTACGGGATGTTTAAAAACATAAAAGAGGGCATTCAGACTGCTTCCAAGCTGAAAGAAAAAGGTTTTTACGAGCATATTCAAAAGGAAGAACAGTATCTCAAAAACAAATGGCAAGGTCCTGATGTACCAATTGTCACGCTGCCGGTTGATGAACGAAACAAGAGAATTCGTTTAGAATTCGGATCGAAATCAGGACTTGCCTTTCAAGACAAAATGTTCCTCTTTCTCTCGTCACATTTAGATTTCGCTTCGGTATCTGCTCTGATGACACATGAATATCACCACGTTTGCCGGTTAGACCATCTGACAAAAGAGGAAAAGGATGTCACATTACTTGATACAATCATCATGGAAGGGCTGGCAGAATATGCTGTTTATGAGAGGTTCGGCCGAAGTCAAACGGCTGAATGGACGTCTTGGTATACCCCGGAGCAGCTGCAAGCTTTATACGACAAAAAGATTGCGCCCCACCAGGATATCAAACGGGACAATCGATTATTCTCACAGCTGTTATTCGGTACAGGATATCAGCCCAAAATGCTTGGATACGCAGTCGGATTCAATATTGTGAAAAAGTATTTAACGGCCAACAAAGCAAACACGGCAGACGGGCTGTCCATTCCTGCTGAAACCTTTTTGAATGCAACGCTTTAAAAGAATAAAATAATGGAATTTCATTAATAATATTACATTTATCCTAAAAAATTCTTGATTTTGCAAAATGGTTGTAATAATATACAACTATAAAATTTTTCGATAATTCAATATTATTTATTATTTCTGAATAAAGGGATTGCTTTCTCTTGAAAATGTTTGACAACAAGAGGGGGAAAGGGGAGCTAGCATGAGTACACTTTTAGAAGTGAATAATTTAAAGACTTATTTTTTCAGGAAAAAGGAGCCGATCCCTGCGGTTGACGGAGTCGATTTTCACATCAGCAAAGGCGAAACCGTCGCGCTTGTAGGTGAATCGGGCTCGGGAAAAAGCATTACTTCTTTATCAATTATGGGCCTTGTCCAAAGCTCAGGCGGAAAAATCATGGACGGCTCTATTAAACTTGAAGACAAAGACCTCACCTCATTTACTGAAAACGATTATTGCAAAATCCGCGGAAACGAAGTATCCATGATCTTTCAGGAACCAATGACCTCCCTGAATCCGGTGTTAACAATCGGAGAACAAATTACCGAAGTGCTGATTTACCATAAAAACATGAAGAAAAAAGAAGCTCGCCAAAAAGCTGTTGAACTTTTGCAGATGGTCGGTTTCTCCCGGGCCGAGCAAATTATGAAGGAGTACCCGCACCGGCTGTCTGGCGGAATGAGACAGAGGGTGATGATTGCCATCGCACTCAGCTGTAATCCTAAACTGCTCATTGCCGATGAACCGACGACAGCGCTGGATGTGACAATACAAGCCCAAGTTCTGGAGCTCATGAAAGATCTCTGTCAGAAGTTCAACACGTCGATTCTTCTCATCACACACGACTTAGGTGTCGTGTCGGAAGCAGCCGATAGAGTGATTGTCATGTACTGCGGACAAGTCGTAGAAAACGCCACCGTTGACGACTTATTTTTAGAGCCGCTTCATCCTTACACAGAAGGCCTGCTTATGTCGATTCCCGTCATAGATGGAGAGATTGATAAATTAAATGCCATTAAAGGCAGCGTGCCGACACCAGATAATCTGCCGCCGGGATGCCGGTTTGCCCCAAGGTGTCCGAAAGCCATGGATAAATGCTGGACAAATCAGCCTTCGCTTTTGACGCACAAAAGCGGAAGAATGGTGAGATGCTTTTTATATGAGGAAGAGGGTGCCGAACAATCATGACAGCAGACAATCAAGAAACAATCTTAGAGCTCCGTGACGTAAAAAAATACTTCCCGATCCGCTCAGGCTTTTTTCAAAGAAAAGTCGGTGATGTTAAAGCGGTGGACGGTGTTTCATTTTCGTTAAAAAAAGGAGAAACACTTGGAATCGTTGGAGAGTCGGGCTGCGGAAAATCGACTGCCGGCAGGACGATGATCAGGCTGTACAAACCGACAGAAGGCCAAATCCTTTTTAAAGGGCAGGATATATCCAATCTGTCAGAGGAGAAGCTGCGGAAAAGTGTCCGCAAAAATATTCAAATGGTTTTCCAAGATCCATTTGCCTCTTTGAATCCAAGAAAGACGCTGCGTTCCATCATAAAGGAGCCGTTTAATACGCACCACATGTATACGGTGCGTGAACGAAACGAGAAAGTCGAAGAACTGCTTTCGAGAGTAGGCCTTCACCCGTCGTTTGCCAACCGATATCCCCATGAATTTTCCGGCGGCCAGCGTCAGCGGATCGGCATCGCCAGAGCGCTCACTTTAAATCCAGAGCTGATCATTGCAGATGAGCCCGTTTCCGCACTTGATGTATCCATTCAGGCCCAAGTGATTAACTTAATGGAAGAATTGCAGGAAGAATTTAATCTTACGTATTTATTTATCTCTCATGATCTAAGTGTCGTCCGCCATATCAGCGACAGAGTAGGAGTGATGTATCTTGGCAAAATGATGGAACTGACCGGCAAGCATGAGCTTTACGACAATCCGCTCCATCCGTATACCCAAGCTCTTTTATCGTCCGTACCGGTTACAAGAAGAAAAGGATCTGTCAAACGTGAACGCATCGTCCTGAAGGGAGAACTGCCGAGTCCGGCCAATCCGCCAAAAGGCTGTGTTTTCCACACAAGATGTCCTGTTGCAAAGCCGATATGCAAGGAACAAATACCAGAATTTAAAGAAGCTGCTCCCAGCCATTTTGTGGCTTGTCACCTTTATAGCTAAAGTTGCCCGCACAGCTTTGAGAGGGGGTATGCACACTACATAAACAACAGCTCAGAAGAACGAACATTTCAAGAGGGGGAATATGAAATGAAAAGACGGAAAACCGCACTGATGATGCTAAGTGTATTGATGGTTCTGGCCATCTTTTTATCGGCCTGCTCTGGATCAAAATCGAGCAGCAGCAGTGAGAAAAAATCAAACGGAAAACCTCAGCAAGGCGGGGATTTGGTTGTTGGCTCAATCGGAGCGCCAACCCTTTTTAACTCATTATACTCAACAGACCAATCGAGTACAGATATTGAACAAATGATTTACAGCTATCTAACGGAAACAGATGAAAACTTAAATGTCAAAATGTCGCTGGCAGAAAGCGTAAAAGAGTTGGATGGCGGACTGAAATATGATGTGAAAATCAAAAAAGGCGTTAAGTTCCATGACGGAGAAGAGCTTACTGCTGATGATGTGGTCTTTACGTTCAACATTCCACTGAATAAGGATTACAAAGGAGAGCGCGGCTCTAACTTTGAAATGCTGAAATCGGTAGAGAAAAAGGGAGATTATGAGGTTTTATTTACGCTGAAGTACAAAGATCCAAACTTCTATAACAATACGTTAGACAGCTACGGCATTCTGCCTGAGCACATTTTAAAAGACGTACCGGTTGCAGAGCTTGAGGATAATGACTTTAATAGAAAAAATCCAATTGGCTCGGGCCCTTTCAAATTTAAAGAATGGAAAGACGGGCAATACGTCAAGCTCGTGGCTAATGATGACTACTATGACGGCCGTCCGTATTTAGATAGTGTCACGTATAAAATCATTCCTGATGCCAATGCAGCGGTTGCCCAGCTTCAAGCTGGAGATATTGATTTCTTTAACGTGCCGTCAACTGACTATAAGACAGCTGAATCGTTTAATAATGTCAAAGTCGTAACAGACTTGGCGTTAAGCTATACGTATATTGGCTGGAATGAGAAAAATGAGCTGTTTAAAGACAAAAAAGTGCGCCAGGCGCTTACGACAGCTTTAGACCGTGAAACAATGGTGCAAACCGTATTGGACGGAGATGCGGAGGTCGCTTACATTCCTGAAAGCCCTGCTTCATGGAATTATCCGAAAAATGTAAAGGTCCCTAAATTTGAATACAATGTAAAAAAGGCGAAGAAGATGCTGAAAGAAGCCGGCTGGGAAGATACTGACGGTGACGGTATCCTCGATAAAGACGGCAAAAAATTCGAGTTTACATTGAAAACGAACCAAGGGAACAAAGTTCGTGAAGATATTGCAGTTGTTGTCCAAGAACAGCTGAAGAAAGTCGGTATTAAAGTAACGCCGCAAATCGTTGAATGGAGTGCGTTAGTCGAACAGACAAATGCCCCTAATTGGGACTATGACGCAATGGTGTTAGGTTGGAGTCTGTCCACATTCCCGGATCATTACGATATCTTCCATTCAAGCCAGTCTGAAAAAGGTTTAAATAATATGTGGTACAAAAATCCAGAGGTTGATCAGCTTCTGAAGGATGCAAAATCAATCAGTGACCGCAAGGAATACTCTAAGGCCTACGAGAAGATTTACCAAAAGCTTGCTGAAGATCAGCCGTACACCTTCCTTTATTATCCGAACAACCATATGGCGATGCCGGCTAATTTAGAAGGGTATGTATATCATCCAAAACGCGAGCTGTACCATATTGAAAAATGGTGGCTTGCCCAATAAATTTCCCTTGCAGGGGAGGGAGCACGTTTCCTTCCCCTTTGATTTTTGAAAAAGAACAACAAAGGGGACAAGAATATGGTTACATATATCATTCGAAGAACGCTATCTTCGATTCCTATTCTATTGGGAATTACAATTTTGTCTTTCGTTATTATGAAAGCCGCTCCAGGAGATCCGATGACGCTTATGATGGACCCTACGATCAGTCAGGCAGACAGGGAGCAGTTTATTGAAAAATACGGTCTCAACGATCCTGAGTATGTGCAATATTTAAAATGGCTCGGCAATATGGTTCAAGGTGATTTCGGCACGTCTATCATCAGAAAAGGGACGCCTGTTTCAGAACTGATTGTAGCACGGCTGCCCAACACACTCCTTTTGATGCTGGTGTCAACGATTTTGGCGCTGATCATTTCCATCCCATTCGGGGTGATTTCTGCTAAAAAACCTTATTCAAAACTGGATTATGGCATTACATTTACTTCATTTATCGGTTTAGCCATTCCGAACTTTTGGTTCGGTCTGATTTTAATTATGGTGTTTGCTGTGAACCTTGGCTGGTTCCCGACAGGGGGAGTCGCTACTCTTAACACGGATTTTAGCTTATTAGACCGAATTCATCATTTGTTATTACCCGCATTTGTGTTAGCTACAGCAGATATGGCTGGCTTAACGAGATATACAAGATCCAATATGCTCGATGTATTAAACCAAGATTATATTCGGACTGCCAGATCAAAAGGCTTCAAAGAGAATCGAGTATTGTTTAAGCACGGCTTGCGGAATGCATTATTACCTGTTATTACGATCTTCGGTTTAATGATTCCCTCCTTTATCGGCGGAGCGGTTGTCGTAGAGCAGATTTTCACTTGGCCGGGGTTAGGAAAGCTGTTTGTCGATTCAGCATTCCAGCGCGATTATCCGGTTATCATGGCGATGACTGTGATCTCAGCGGTTCTTGTTGTTATCGGAAACCTCATTGCAGACATCCTTTACGCGATTGTGGATCCGCGGATCGAATATTAAAAGGAGGGAAACAGAGATGTCAGAGCTGCAAACAACTCCCTCGCCGGAGATCAGGCTGAAAGAAAATATTTCGAAAAAACCAGAAACGATGACCAAGATATTCTGGGAGAAATTCTCGAAAAACAAACTGGCCATTCTAGGTGCAGTCATTCTATTCATTATTATTATGTCGGCTGTTTTTGCTCCTCTTATTGCGCCTTATCCGCAAGAGCAGCAAAGCCTGCTTGATAAATATAAGGCACCGGGCCTTGAACATCTGATGGGAACGGATAAATTCGGCCGTGATATCTTCAGCCGGATCTTGTATGGAGCGCGTGTCTCTTTATTGGTTGGTTTTGCATCTGTAGTCGGTTCGATTTTGATCGGAACAGTTTTAGGGGCGTTAGCTGGATATTTCAGAGGAATAGTCGATGCTGTCATTATGCGTCTGGTCGATATTGTATTATCCATTCCTGATATCTTCTTACTGATCACGCTGGTCACGATTTTCAAGCCCGGTGTGGACAAACTGATTTTAATTTTCTGTCTTACAGGCTGGACCACGACGGCGCGGTTAGTAAGGGGAGAATTCTTGTCGCTTCGTTCAAGAGAATATGTTCTCGCCGCTAAAACAATTGGGACAAAGACGCACAAAATTATATTTTCGCATATCCTGCCAAATGCGCTAGGGCCGATTATTGTCTCGGCGACGCTGAAAGTAGGATCTGTCATTCTAGCTGAATCAGCGTTAAGCTACTTGGGGTTCGGAATCCAGCCGCCAATTGCAAGCTGGGGAAACATGCTTCAAGACGCACAGAATTTCACAGTAATGATTCAAGCATGGTGGTACCCGTTATTTCCCGGGCTATTTATTTTAATTACCGTTTTATGTTTCAACTTTGTCGGTGATGGTCTGCGGGATGCATTGGATCCAAAAAATATTAAATAAAAATGAGAACAATATCTGTTATAAAATTTAACGAAATCAGAAGAAAAGCAGATCTCTTTTTGTCAGAAAATATACAAAGAGATCTGTTTTTTGTGATTTTTACATAAACCCAGCGATTCCAGATTTCCTCAATCTCTTTGGAATAATTTCTCTGTCCCTTGCCTATACTGTGGACAACAGTTTTTATAAAAGTGAGGGGTTAGAGATGTTATTTCTTCATGATGTGTGGGTCAATTGGTTTGAAGGGGAAGAAAATGGCTACAATGTATGCCACTTTCACGAATGGCGCAAGGAAGATACGGTTGAGCTTTTGGATCAGGTGCCGCTGTTAAGGGTGCCGTCGGTACTGTTTCATTACATAGAAAACGATTTGTCTGAGCTTCCGAAAGGTTTGCTTGACGACGTATATCAGAAATCGTACATTCGAAAAAATCATGAGCGGACAAAGCTTGAGTATTGTTTTGTTGTAACAGACGGAATCGGCATTTTGGCTGTCGACACGATCGGCTACACGATCCCTGTCAGAAAAAGCCGTCTGATCCCAAGGCAGGAGCAGCTCGTTTATGAAATGGTAAAAGATGTAGAGCCTGTAACATATGAATATGAGGCAAAGAAGCTGGAATCCTCTAAAGAGTATCACATTTTATCATTAGCACCAGAGCACGTCAGAGGGCTGACAAGAAAAGAACGGCAAATCAAGCAGCTGATGTTTATGGCGCTGGACCAATTAAAAGGGCTGAAAAACCGCGCTGAAATCGGCTACTGGTACACAGAGTGGAACCCACATATGTATGAACAAATCAAACGGATGAGCTTTGAAGAGATATGGGACATGCTGTATAACGAAACCATTGAAGGCTGGTCGGACAAGCATCTGGCATTTTGCGAAAACCTGATAAAAGGACAGCCTTTTTTCGAAAAGCTGTGGGAAATGGAAAATGAATCAAAGGTAAACTAAAAAAACCGCTCTTTACAAAGAGCGGTTTTTTGATTAGCGTCTTTTACGGCCAAGACCCATGGCGTTCTCCATTTTTTTCAGCATTTTGTTCGCTGTCCGGTTCGCACGTTCCGCGCCTTCATCAAGAATCCGGTCTAATTCATCAGATTCAATCAGTTCATGATAGCGGTCCTGGATCGGTTTTAATGCGTTAACCACGACTTCTGCCAAATCACCTTTAAACTCGCCGTAGCCTTTCCCTTCGTACTTTGCTTCAAGCTCTTCAATTGTCGTATTGCCGAGGATTGAATAAATCGTAAGAAGGTTGGAAACGCCTGGTTTGTTTTCTTTATCAAATTTTACAATGCCTTCAGAATCTGTCACAGCGCTTTTGATTTTCTTTTCAAGAAGCTTCGGTTCATCCAGTAATGTAATATAAGCTTTCTGGTTCGGATCGGATTTGCTCATTTTCTTCAGCGGATCATTCAGAGACATGATGCGTGCGCCGACTTTTGGAATTTTCACTTCCGGAACCGTAAAGATGTCGTTATATTTTTTGTTGAAGCGTTCTGCGAGATTTCGCGTCAGCTCTAAGTGCTGCTTTTGATCCTCGCCGACAGGCACAAGATCCGTTCCATACAGCAGAATATCAGCGGCCATCAGTGGCGGGTATGTTAACAAGCCGGAGACAACAGCTTCATTGCCTTTGGATTTGTCTTTAAATTGGGTCATCCGTTCAAGCTCGCCGATATATGCGACACACTGCATCATCCATCCGGCCTGTGCATGCGCGGGAACCTCTGACTGAATAAACAATGTTGCTTTTTCTGGATCAAGTCCGACAGCTAAATAAAGCGCCGCCAAACTGCGGATATTCTTTCTTAGCTGAAGCCGGTCTTGAGGCACGGTTATCGCATGCTGATCCACGATGCAAAAATAGCTGTTATAATCATGCTGCAGTTCGACAAACTGCTTCATTGCACCGATATAGTTGCCAAGCGTAACGGAGCCGCTTGGCTGAATGCCTGAAAAAATTGTTTGTTTCATGAAAACATCAACCTCATTTCTAAAACATAATAAAAAAGGCTCATTCTTCCCCTATAAAAAAGGGACGAATGAACCGTGGTACCACCCTGATTATTCCATTAAAATGGAATCACTCTGACGTTTGTAACGGAGACTGCTCCGGCTGAGCCTACTTTTTCGGTTTCGGTCAGCTGCTCCAAAGTCCATTCCACATTGCCCGTTATCTGCTCCCAGCACCGCAGACTCTCTTCAAACGGGTGAAATGTGTACTACTCTTTTTCATAGCACGCTTTTCTTTTGATTGCTTCATTATAAATCAATTATAACCAATTGTCATCATGTAAAAACATTCTTTTTTCCAGTAACATTGTAAAGTTATAAATACTACTGGTGCTGTAAAACCCCTAAATGATAACTGCTATCAGCGTGAAAAAAGCTAGATATTATATGTAAAAAGCAATATGGACAGAAAACTCATATAATAGTTTTTAATCAATTTATGCTTTAAATGGTAGAAGGATATTATGTTCGTGGAAGAAAAACTAACGAAGTTCAAATATTTTAAATTGATAAAATAATATTGCAATAAATTATTTGTTTCATTATAATGAACTTGTTCACTCTATTGTTACAGCTTTTTTACAAAAATAATCAGAAAAGACGGAACAGAATAAAAGTTGTGGAAACTCAGGTTCATTTGTCTGATATTTCTGAGGATTTAGCCGTAAGGAGCTGAAAAAATTATTATTGGGGGGTTTGCGAATATGAAAAAGCGTTGGTCGATTATCACGTTGATGCTCATTTTCACTCTCGTACTGAGCGCATGCGGCTTTGGCGGCAGCGGATCGAACGGTGAAGGGAAGAAAGACAGCAAAGGAAAAACGACACTGAACGTTAATATTAAAACAGAACCGTATTCTTTACATCCGGGATTAGCAAAAGATTCAGTGTCAGGCGGTGTTATCCGTCAGACTTTTGAAGGATTGACACGTATTAATGCAGATGGTGAGCCTGAAGAAGGCGCTGCTTCTAAAATTGAAACGAGCAAAGATGGAAAGACATATACATTTACAATTCGTGATGGCGCAAAATGGTCAAACGGCGATCCTGTAACAGCACAAGATTTTGAATATGCTTGGAAATGGGCGCTTGATCCTGCCAATGAGTCGCAGTATGCTTATGAGCTTTATTACATTAAAGGTGCGGAAGCGGCAAACACAGGAAAAGGAAGCTTGGATGACGTAGCTGTAAAAGCGGTTAACGATAAAACGTTAAAAGTTGAACTGAACCATCCGACACCGTTCTTTACTCAATTGACTGCGTTCTATACTTATATGCCGGTCAACAAAAAAGTTGCTGAGAAAAATAATAAATGGTATACCAATGCGGGCGAAGATTACGTCTCAAATGGACCATTTAAAATGACAGCTTGGAAACACAGCGGGTCTATTACTCTCGAAAAAAATGATCAATATTGGGATAAAGACAAGGTTAAGCTGAAAAATATCAAAATGGTCATGATCAACAATAACAATACTGAGCTTAAAAAATTCCAAGCCGGTGAACTTGATTGGGCGGGAATGCCACTTGGCCAGCTTCCAACTGAATCACTGCCAACTCTGAAGAAAGATGATTCATTACAAGTTGAAGCAATTGCTGGTGTTTATTGGTACAAATTTAATACGACGGCAAAGCCATTGGATAATGTAAACATCCGTAAAGCGCTAGCCTATTCTATTAATCGCCAATCTATCGTGAAAAACGTGACACAGGGCGAGCAAATCCCAGCAATGGCCGCAGTACCACCGTCAATGAAGGGATTTGAAGATAACAAAGAAGGTTATTTCAACGATAACGATGTAAAAACGGCAAAAGAATATTTGAAAAAAGGTCTTAAGGAATTGGGACTGAGCAAAGCCTCCGACCTTCCGACAATTAAATTGTCTTATAATACGGATGAGGCGCATGCAAAAATTGCTCAAGCTGTTCAGGAAATGTGGAAAAAAGATCTTGGCGTAAATGTTGAGCTTGATAATTCCGAATGGAATGTCTATATTGATAAACTTCACAATCTAGACTATCAAATCGGACGTATGGGCTGGCTTGCCGACTATAATGATCCGATCACCTTCCTTGAATTGTTCAAGGATAAAGACGGCGGAAACAATGATACTGGCTGGGAGAGCGCTGAATATAAAAAGCTGTTAAATGAATCCCAAACTGAAACGGACAGTAATAAGCGTATCGAGCTGCTTAAGAAAGCAGAGAAGATTTTTATGGACGATATGCCTGTTGCGCCAATCTATTTTTATACCATCCCTTGGGTGCAGGACGAAAATCTGAAAGGAACCATCATTACTGGAACTGGAGAAATTTATTTCAGAAATGCGTACTTTCAATAAGTCTATGTGAAAAACAAAAAACCTCAAGGTATATGGGACCTATTTCCCATATACCTTTCTTACTGATAATGTAAAAACAATGGAGGTGTTTCCCCTTGCTGAAATATATCGGAAGACGTTTAATCTACATGATTATCACTCTATTTGTCATTGTAACCGTGACTTTTTTCTTGATGCAGGCAGCACCGGGCGGGCCATTTTCGGATGAGAAAAAGCTTCCGCCTGAAATTGAAGCAAACTTAAATGAACACTACGGGTTGGACAAGCCGCTGTTTGTTCAATACCTTGGCTATTTAAAATCAGTTTCAATGTGGGATTTCGGACCGTCATTTAAATATAAAGGTCAGAGTGTTAACGACCTGATCAGTTCAGGTTTCCCCGTTTCATTCACTCTTGGAGCAGAAGCTATTCTCCTCGCTTTAGCGTTAGGTGTATTGTTTGGGGTTATTGCAGCCCTTTACCATAATAAGTGGCAGGATTATACCGTCGCGATTTTAACAATCTTCGGCATTTCAGTTCCAAGCTTTATCATGGCGGCTGTTCTGCAATATGTGTTCTCCATGAAGCTGGGGCTGTTTCCAGTCGCAGGGTGGGAGTCCTGGGCATACACCTTTTTGCCTTCAATCGCACTTGCTTCCATGCCGATGGCGTTTATTGCCAGACTTTCCCGTTCAAGCATGATCGAAGTGTTAAACAGTGATTATATTCGCACAGCGAAAGCAAAAGGGCTGTCCCGTCCGGCCGTTACAGTGCGGCACGCCATCCGAAACGCGCTTTTGCCAGTTGTTACATACATGGGTCCGATGGCCGCGCAGGTCTTAACGGGAAGCTTCATTATTGAAACCATTTTTGGGATCCCGGGACTTGGTGCACACTTCGTAAACAGTATTACAAACCGTGATTATACAGTCATTATGGGTGTAACGGTGTTCTTCAGTGTAATCCTTCTATTGTGTGTATTAATCGTAGATGTGCTATACGGCATTATTGATCCAAGAATCAAGCTTTCCAAAGCAAAGAAAGGAGCCTAGGCCATGCAGAACATTCCAAAAAACCTGTTTGAACCAGCCGCAGCAAATGCCGGCGATGCAGAAAAAATAAGTAAAAAGAGCCTTTCCCTCTGGAAAGATGCGATGCTTCGCTTCCGCAGCAATAAGCTTGCAATGGTCGGGCTTGTTATTATTGTGCTCATTATCCTTATGGCAATTTTTGCGCCAATGTTCTCAAGATACGATTATTCAACTACTAATCTCTTAAATGCGGATAAGCCGCCTTCAAAAGATCACTGGTTCGGAACAGATGATCTTGGAAGGGACATCTTCGTCCGTACATGGGTAGGGGCGCGAATTTCAATCTTTATCGGTGTTGCAGCCGCTGTTCTTGATTTGCTGATCGGCGTCATTTGGGGAAGCATTTCAGGATTCCGCGGAGGCAGAACGGATGAAATTATGATGCGTATCGCTGATATCCTTTGGGCAGTTCCTTCATTATTAATGGTCATCTTACTGATGGTTGTTCTTCCGAAAGGGCTATTTACGATTATTATTGCCATGACAATTACGGGCTGGATTAATATGGCCAGAATCGTGCGTGGACAAGTGCTGCAGCTGAAGAATCAGGAGTATGTGCTTGCTTCACAGACACTTGGTGCAAAAACATCCCGTCTGCTGTTTAAACATATCGTGCCAAACGCAATGGGTTCCATTTTGGTCACGATGACATTGACAGTTCCGACTGCGATTTTCACAGAAGCCTTTTTAAGCTATTTGGGACTTGGTGTTCCGGCTCCGCTGGCAAGCTGGGGAACGATGGCTTCTGACGGATTGCCTGCATTGACCTATTATCCGTGGCGTCTATTCTTCCCTGCCGGTTTCATCTGCATTACGATGTTTGGCTTTAACGTTGTCGGCGACGGATTAAGAGACGCATTGGATCCTAAGTTACGTAAATAAGGGAGTGATACGGGTGACACGCCTATTAGAAGTAAAAGATTTAGCGATTTCATTTAAAACATATGGCGGAGAGGTTCAGGCGATCCGCGGAGTGAATTTCCATCTGGATAAAGGAGAAACGCTGGCAATCGTCGGAGAATCAGGTTCCGGAAAAAGTGTGACCTCTCAAGCGATCATGAAGCTGATTCCAATGCCGCCGGGTTATTTCAAACGCGGTGAGATCTTGTTTGAAGGAAAGGATCTGGTGCCGCTTTCCGAAAAAGAGATGCAAAACGTCCGGGGAAAAGAGATCGGGATGATATTCCAGGATCCGATGACCTCTTTAAATCCGACAATGAAGGTCGGCAAACAAATTACGGAAGTGCTTTTTAAACACGAGAAAATTTCAAAGGAAGCGGCGAAAAAACGCGCGGTTGAACTGTTGGAATTAGTCGGTATCCCGATGCCGGAAAAGCGGGTTAACCAATTTCCGCACGAATTTTCAGGCGGGATGAGACAGCGGGTTGTCATTGCTATGGCACTTGCGGCGAATCCGAAGCTTCTGATCGCCGATGAGCCGACCACTGCTCTTGATGTAACAATTCAAGCACAAATTCTGGAATTGATGAAGGATTTGCAAAAGAAAATTGATACGTCCATCATCTTTATCACACACGATCTTGGTGTTGTGGCTAACGTTGCTGATCGGGTCGCTGTCATGTATGCGGGACAGATTGTAGAAACCGGTACGGTAGACGAGATTTTCTACGATCCGAGACATCCGTATACGTGGGGGCTTCTGGCATCTATGCCGACACTGGAAAGTTCAGGAGAGGAACAGCTGACTGCAATCCCTGGCACGCCGCCTGATTTGACAAACCCGCCAAAAGGAGATGCTTTTGCACTGCGGAGCTCTTACGCGATGAAAATCGATTTTGAACAGGAGCCGCCAATGTTTAAAGTGTCTGATACGCATTATGTAAAATCGTGGTTGCTTCATCCGGACGCACCAAAGGTAGAGCCGCCTGAAGCGGTAAAAGCGAAATTGCGTCAACTGGCAAATACCTATGAAAAACCTGTCTTAGTGAGAGAAGGTGAATGAGTTGAGTGAGAAACTATTAGAAATCAAACATTTAAAACAGCACTTTGTCACGCCAAAAGGTACGGTTAAGGCTGTAGACGATTTATCATTTGATATCTATAAAGGTGAAACATTAGGGCTGGTTGGTGAATCTGGCTGCGGTAAATCGACAACAGGCCGAAGTATTATTCGGCTATACGAAGCGACTGATGGTGAGGTGCTGTTCAACGGCGAAAATGTGCACGGGAAAAAATCGCGGAAAAAACTGCTGGAATTCAACCGCAAAATGCAGATGATTTTCCAAGATCCATATGCATCCCTGAATCCGAGAATGACAGTTGCTGATATTATTGCTGAGGGTCTCGATATTCATAAGCTGGCGAAAACGAAAAAAGAGCGGATGCAGCGGGTCCACGAGCTCTTGGAAACAGTCGGTTTAAACAAGGAACACGCGAACCGCTATCCGCATGAGTTTTCCGGTGGTCAGCGTCAAAGAATCGGGATTGCCAGAGCTCTCGCTGTAGATCCGGAATTCATTATCGCAGATGAGCCAATTTCCGCTTTGGATGTATCCATTCAAGCGCAGGTCGTGAATTTAATGAAAGAACTGCAAAAAGAAAAAGGGCTCACATACCTGTTTATTGCCCACGATTTATCGATGGTCAAATACATCAGCGACCGGATTGGAGTCATGTATTTTGGGAAACTGGTTGAGCTTGCGCCGGCAGATGAGCTTTATGAAAATCCGCTTCACCCATATACAAAGTCATTGCTTTCAGCGATTCCGCTTCCTGATCCGGACTATGAGAGAAATCGCGTCCGCCAGAAATACGATCCGTCCGTCCATCAATTAAAAGATGGGGAAACGATGGAATTCCGTGAAGTCAAACCGGGACATTTTGTGATGTGTACGGAGGCAGAATTTAAAGGTTATTCATGAATCATAAATCCTTCAAGAGATTTCTCTTGAAGGATTTTTTTCATGATCATAGAAAGTGAGAGTGATAACATTTACAATTAGAGGAAAAAGTGGAGGCGAAATCCGATTCAATTTCTGCATAACAAAAATGTTTTTGCGATATTGCTGTCTCAATCTCTTCAATCTTTAGCAGGAGTCCTTGTCACAATCGTTTTAATGGTCAGGGTCTATCAAATGACCGACTCCGTCTTTTTGGCGGGTCTTGTTTTATCGTTCATGTCGTTTGCGAGTATAGCGGCAAGTTTTTGCATCTCCCCAGTGCTGAGCAATCTCGGTTTTAAAAAGGTGCTTGTGGGCGCAAATCTGCTGAGAGCGGTCTTTACAATATTGATGGCTATTAGCGTCAGTCATCACGAACAGGATTTCATTTGGATAACGCTGCTGTTTGTCTTCTGTTTTTCCTTCGCGGGCGCCTTTTTTCAGCCGGCAAGATTCGCGCTGCTGCCGATTATTGTTCCAAAAGAGCAATATGTGAAAGCGAACGGTGTGGTCTCCCTCTCGAATCAATTGTTTTTAACAGCAGGCTGGGGCCTTGGCGGCCTTCTGACGTATGCCGTACCTTTTGAACTTGTTGTCGGTGCAGCCATTTGCCTGTTTGTTCTTTCGGGAGCTTCCCTCAATGTGCTTCATATAAATGAAAAAACGACTGATGGAACAGCTGAAAAAGCATCTGCCAGAAGTATATGGAAGGATGTAATGATTATCCCTATTGTAAGAAACATTACTCTAATGGACATGATAGAAGCTTTGGCGGGTTCTGTTTGGTCGTCTGCTATTCTTCTCGCATTTACTGTGGCTGTTTTGCATGAAACAGAGATGTGGTGGGGGATATTTAACGCTTCTTATTTTATAGGTGCCATTGTCGGCAGTGTGATTGCCATTCGTTTTTCTGCTTTTTTTGAGCAGAACATGGGCTACGCAATTATTTTTTGCTCGCTTGTGATGTCGGCGCTGACCCTTTTGTTCTCATTTTCTCCAATTCCGTTTTTATGCGCTCTGGCTTGTGCTGCAATGGGGCCTTTTTATCAGGTGCGTGATATTTGCCAGGAAACCATGCTACAGGAGGTTATCCCCGAGCAGAAACGTATCGGGATCATGGCTGCCAAAAATGCGATTTTAACTCCTTGGTCAGGCGTCACCTACTCCATTATGGGGCTTGTGGCTGATGCTGCTGGTGCGAAAACAGCTTTTATCGCGGCAGCTGCATTATATATCATGACGTTTTTTATTGCATTGGCACAGCCCCTCTTGCTTCATTACAAGCAGGAAAGTCAAGCTTAATGAGGGCTTTTTACATACACTTCAAAATGAACGGAGCATCTGGCTCCGTTTTTTGCTGAAAAAAAATGAAACCATGGCGGAAGTTAGTACGTCTTTATAGATGTAAAGCTGTTTAAACAATATGAAATGGGGTATATCTAAAAGTATGAAGACAATGAACTCATAAGGAGCAAATCAATGAACTGGTATGAAAAGCTTAGCGAGTACTTTCCAATTGAAGAAATGAAATCAAAAGCGCATATGGAAGCTCTTCTGAAAGAGCGGAGCGATATTTATCATAAAGATGAAGGCAAACATCATATTTTAATGTTTGCGGAATTCGATTCTTTTATCTTCGTTGATTATCTATATGTGTCTAAGGATGCAAGAGGGCAGGGGCTTGGCGGCAAATTGATCGCGAAGCTGAAAAAGAAAAATAAGCCGATATTGCTCGAGGTGGAGCCTGTGGATGAAGATGATACTGATACAGAAAAACGCCTGAGGTTTTATCAAAGAGAGCATTTCAAACATGCTCAGTCAATTGGGTACCGGCGCCGGTCATTGGCTACGAATGAAGTAAACAAGATGGAGATTCTGTACTGGTCACCAAAAACAGAATCAGAAGAAGAAATTCTTGAAGCCATGAAACAGACATATGAAAACATTCATACTTATAAAGATGAGAAATGGTACGGAGAATCGTACGAAAAAACAGATGAGGTCTTGAAACTCATTGATGAAGAAAAACAAAAAAATATTTTCGATCAGTTAAGCTAATTGAGAATTAGAACATATCATTAAAATTAAAAATTTGCCGGATTGACACATTTTTTTCTTAGGATACTGTTCACACTTACTTTTTTATAGTATAATACCTATAAAGATTCCTTTTTTAGAGTAATTTCAATTTAAGAATAAAATAGATGTTCATCCTACTAATTAGAGGAGTGAAGATGAATGGTTACACTATACACATCACCAAGCTGTACTTCATGCAGAAAGGCGAGAGCGTGGCTCGAGGAGCACGAGATTCCATTTGAAGAAAGAAACATTTTCTCTGAACCTTTATCAATTGATGAAATAAAACAAATTCTTCGAATGACTGAGGACGGAACAGATGAAATTATCTCAACCCGTTCAAAAGTATTCCAAAAACTGAATGTGAACGTTGAATCTATGCCGCTGCAAGATTTGTACCGCTTGATCAACGAGCACCCAGGTTTGCTTCGCCGTCCGATCATCATCGACGAAAAACGTTTGCAGGTCGGGTACAACGAAGACGAAATCAGACGTTTCCTGCCAAGAAAAGTCCGCTCTTTCCAATTAAGAGAAGCACAGCGTTTGGCAAACTAATAGATCGTATCATCAAAAGAAGGCTGAGTGATCAGCCTTCTTTTATTTTTCCACCTGCTGATAATAAATACTCGCAAGAATGACAAACGCGACCGTTAAAATGGGGAGGAGCGTTTCGACTGCGCCGTGCTGCGCCATGAAAAAAGACAGCTTTTTGTCCCTGACAATCATTTCTCCGCCTGTATAAGCAAGCAGACCGCTTCCCGCGTAAATCAGAACCGGTATTTTCTCAAGTGCGATGTGAATCAGTTTGCTGCCCCAAATAATAACCGGCACCGATACACACAAACCTATGACTACGAGAGAAAACTCACCGTGTGACGCTCCCGCAACTGCTATGACGTTGTCCAGCGACATAAAGAGATCTGCAAGCACAATCGTTCGTATCGCTCTCCATAGGGAGGTGCTGCTTTTGATGTGCTGCGTGTCTTTTTTTTCAATCAGCAGCTGATATCCTAAATACAGCAGGAAAATTCCGCCGGCGCACTGCAAGAACGGAATGTTCAAAAGGTATACCGCTGCGCTTGTTAATCCGATTCTCATGGCAACGGCGATAAATGTTCCGAGAATAATGGCTTGCTGTCTTTGCTTGTCCGGCAAATTTCTGCTGGCCATGGCAATGACGACCGCATTATCTCCGCCGAGGATCAGGTCGATCCCAACAATAACAAGCAGAGAAATCAGATAGTCATGCTCCATGAATCGGCACCTCGCTTTCGTTCCATCGCTTGTACTACTACTATATGAGACAGGTCATATTTTATGATATGAGCCGCAGATCTGCCGTTTTTTAGGTGAAGGTGCATTTTTATTTCTTTTGTGACTGTTTTATCATAAAATAGAAATACAAAGGAATTCACACTGCCTTGCATCAAGGTTAAGATGTGGACGGAATGGGTAAAGTGTAGTAAAGTACTATTAATCGGGAGCTTAGATGTCCCTTCAACATCTTATATAGAAGGGAAGGTTGGCAAATGGAAATTGAAAGAATTAACGAGCATACAGTAAAATTTTATATGTCTTACGGAGATATTGAAGATCGCGGTTTTGACAGAGAAGAAATTTGGTATAACCGTGAGCGCAGTGAAGAACTTTTCTGGGAAGTCATGGATGAAGTTCATGAGGAAGAGGAATTTGCTGTGGAAGGCCCTCTTTGGATTCAAGTTCAGGCACTCGACAAAGGATTAGAAATCATCGTCACAAAAGCCCAGCTTTCCAAAGACGGACAAAAGCTCGAACTGCCGATTCCTGAGGATAAAAAGCAAGAACCAGCATCTGAGGATCTTGACGCCTTGCTGGATGATTTCCAGAAAGAAGAGCAAGCCGTCAATCAGGAAGAGAAGGAGCAAAAGCTTCAATTTGTCTTGCGGTTTGGCGATTTTGAGGATGTTATTTCTCTATCTAAATTGAACGTTAACGGAAGCAAAACGACTTTATATTCGTTTGAGAACCGATATTATTTATATGTAGATTTTTGCGATATGACTGATGAAGAGGTTGAAAATCAGCTAAGCATCCTGTTGGAGTACGCAAATGAATCCTCAATCAGCATACACCGTCTTGAAGAGTACGGCAAGCTGATTATTTCAGAGCATGCTCTAGAAACGATAAAAAAACACTTTGCATCATAGCAAACCGATTTCTTTCCGGAAATCGGTTTTTTTTATGCAGTGAAATGCCATGTTTGAGACGTGAAAAATCAAAAACCTACTTACATGAGAAAATTCGGGGAACAGGAGTTGATCATCTTTTCCAGAAAGTATACCTCATCTGGAAAGGAGAGATGACAATTGTTTAGTGCTGTGACTGAAGACGGCCAAATATTTCACCTTCTAGGCGCTCGGCAAAGCCGGAAATTAAAGGGAAGACGATTCTTCTGCCCGGTGTGCGGAGGTGAGCTTGCTGTGAAGCTCGGTCTCCAAAAAGCACCGCATTTCGCCCATAAACAGAACAAATCCTGTTCGATAGACATAGAACCGGAAAGCGCCTACCACTTAGAAGGAAAGAGACAACTGTATGTATGGCTGAAAACGCAACAGGCTTCCCCGATATTAGAACCGTATATCAAAAACATCAATCAAAGACCGGACATCATGGCAAAGATCAAGGGGCGCATGCTTGCTGTTGAGTATCAATGTGCCACTCTTGCTCCAGATGTCTTTCAAAAACGGACAGAGGGCTTCAAACAAGCAGGAATCATCCCGCAGTGGATTGTGGGACGCAGCCGCTTAAAACGCTCTGCTCCATCCTTTTATCAGCTTTCTGCTTTCCATTGGCAGTTTATCAATGCAAGTTCATACAGGGAACTGATATGTTATTGCCCGGAAACACGTTCTTTCCGCCGGCTCAGCCACATCATTCCGTTTTACACAAACCATTCTTATTCCTCTGTTCAAACGATCCCTATCCATCGGGCTGCTGCAAACGATCTTTTTTTTACTGAACCGACGCCCGCATTTCAATATTCTGGCTGGACGAAAGCGATTCACCGTTTTCGCCATAAACCCCATCGATTTATCTCCAAGGAAACAAATCGCCTCAGGCTGCTGTTTTATGAAAAGCGGCAGACGCCCCTTTCTTTTCTTCCGACGGAAGTGTTTGTCCCTGTTATAAAAGGGGCTGTTTTTAATAGCCCGGTTTTTGTGTGGCAGGGGTTTCTATATCTGTTTATTACGGATCTGGGATATAAACGTGCGCCAATTCGCTTTTCAGCCGTTTTACAGCAGTGCAAACTGCACATTCATAAAAAGAACATTTCGCTCAGATACAAATGCAGCGAAGATTGTCTTTCTGAAGCGGTGAAACAGTACATTGATTTTTTGTGCAAGAAGGGATTTTTAAGGGAGACTCAGAAAGAAGTATATGTGCTGAATCAGCCTGCAGAGGGCGTACGCTCATTACAGGATCTCATAGAAAGTGACCGCAGCTGTTTTATAGAATGAGTTTGTCTCATTTGGCTCACCCTAAGACAAAGGTGGTGGGCTGGCTATGAAAGGCACAAAAGAAAAGGTTTTTCGTGTTTTTACTGCTTTTTTGGCATTCGTTCTCTTCATTACTGCATATGATTTGACAAAAGGCAGTGAAAAACCGGAAGATATTCACAACACAAGTTTATTGAGAAACAGCGGTTTTTTCAATTGGCTTGAATCAAAGAAAACGAGGGGGATCACCATGGCTGAGGAAAAAAAAGCAAACCAACTGCCTGACAGAAGTGAGGTAAAGGCAGAAGACACATGGAGACTTGAGGATATTTTTCCTAGTGATGAAGCCTGGAATAAAGAATTTCAAGCTGTAAAAGAATTAATTCCGAATTTATCTAAGTATAAAGGAAAGCTGGCAGATTCAGCTGACCATTTATACGAAGCTCTTACGTTCCAAGATAAAGTGATGGAGCGGCTGGGCAGGCTGTACACATATGCGCATATGCGCTCTGACCAAGATACCGGGAACTCTTTTTATCAGGGGCTGAATGACAAGGCGGGAAACCTATATACACAGGCCGCAAGCGCGACAGCTTATTTGGTTCCAGAAATTTTATCCATAGAAGAAGACAAACTGCAGCAGTTTATTCTTGAAAAAGAAGAGCTGAAACTGTACTCTCATGCGATTGAGGAGATTACAAAGGAACGCCCGCACGTGCTGAGCGAGAAGGAAGAGGCGCTGCTTGCTGAAGCTTCTGATGTGCTGGGTTCATCTTCCAATACGTTCAGCGTGTTAAATAACGCCGAGATTACATTCCCGTCCATTAAAGATGAAGAGGGGAATGAAAAACAGATCACTCACGGGAATTTTATTAATTTCTTAGAAAGTGAAAACCGTGAAGTCCGCAAAAATGCCTTTGATGCAGTATATAAAACATACGGTCAATATAAAAACACAATGGCCACGACACTAAGCGGCACTGTGAAAAAGGACAACTTCTACGCAAGAGTGAAAAAATACAAATCAGCACGTGAAGCGGCGCTTTCTAACAACAGTATTCCTGAGGAAGTATACGACAACCTTGTCAAAACGATTAATAAGCATTTGCCGCTCCTGCACCGCTATATCGCGCTGAGAAAGAAAGTGCTAGAGCTTGATGAGGTGCATATCTATGATCTGTATACACCGCTTGTGAAGGATGCGGGGATGAAGGTCACGTACGAGGAAGCCAAAGATTACATGCTGAAAGGTCTGGCACCTTTAGGGGAAGAATACGCCTCCATCTTAAAAGAAGGGCTGGAAAACCGCTGGGTAGACGTTTATGAAAATAAAGGAAAACGCAATGGCGCTTATTCATCAGGAGCTTACGGCACGAATCCGTATATCTTGATGAACTGGCATGATAACGTCAATAATCTCTTTACGCTTGTGCACGAGTTTGGACATTCCGTACACAGCTACTATACGAGAAAGCATCAGCCATATCCATACGGCAATTACAGTATCTTTGTCGCGGAAGTTGCGTCTACGACAAACGAAGCGCTTCTTGGCGAATACCTGCTGAACAACTTAGATGATGAAAAACAGCGCTTATATATCCTCAACCATATGCTTGAGGGCTTCAGAGGAACGGTCTTTAGACAAACGATGTTTGCTGAATTTGAACACCTGATCCATACAAAGGCGCAAGAAGGGGAGCCGCTTACACCTGAGCTTTTGACAAATGTCTATTACGATCTGAATAAAAAGTATTTCGGAGACGGCATGGTGATTGATAAGGAAATCGGCCTTGAATGGTCACGCATTCCGCACTTCTATTACAATTACTATGTGTATCAGTATGCGACAGGGTACAGTGCTGCCCAAGCGTTAAGCAGCCAAATTTTGAAAGAAGGAAAGCCGGCGGTTGACCGTTATATTGACTTCCTGAAAGCGGGAAGCTCACAATACCCGATTGATGTCCTGAAAAAAGCGGGCGTTGATATGACGTCTCCAGAGCCGATCGAAGCTGCGTGCAAAATGTTTGAAGAGAAACTTGATGAAATGGAAGAGCTGCTGATGAAAGTCAAGCAGTCCTAAAAAAGAAAGCCTGTGCAAAAATGACGCACAGGCTTTTTTAAAACCCTTTAAAGGTTTTCCGGTGGTTCAGGCGATAGAGGGTAAACAAAATAGACAGAAACAGCAGAGGAGAGGTAATATAAAGCGGCAGCATATGCATCATGCCTAATATATTCAAACAGAAAAAAACGGCAATGCACACAATTGAGATCACAGTATACATCATGTCGGTCCCCCTCGTCCTTTTTCCTTATTAGGATATGAGTGAATGCACTTCGTTATGTTTTGTGACAAAAATATGAACATTAAGCATAGAGGTTGTCAACAGTCGACATCTTTTGTTATCATAAGGATGTGAAATTGATCACAAACAAACATTACCCCTTTGTTTGACCGTGAAAAATTTCTCCCATCCCCTTTGTTGTCGTTAAGACATATGAAACCGCGCTTATCCCGGCGCGGTTTCTTTAGTGTTATGAACAGAACGTATGTTTGATATTGGTGTAAAAAAACAGCCTCAAGCATATACACGCTTGCGGCTATTTTTCACATGATTGATATTCATCAGAATAAGTGCTGAGAGACTTCCAAAACATTCCGTGTTTGGCTTCCACTTTGGCAACCTTTTTAGCAAACGCCAATTTTTTCATTTCTTTTTCTACCTCTTCAAGGCTCAGGTCATAAACTAGAGCAATTTCCTTAGAGGCAACGAAGCGGAAATATTCAATAAAACATTCCAGAGGCGGTGTTTCCGACGGCTTCGGCTCGTCGCCAAGCATCTCAAATAAGATTTCTTCATATACATCATATGAATAGCTGCCGGGTACTTTAAGTCCTTCGTCCTCGTGCTGTGTATTGAAAAACGTCAGCGTCGGATTGACGGAAACATCCATCTCAGCGGCAATTCTCATGTCACATTGAAGCGCCTTGACCGCGCTTTGAGAATGCAGATCATTTTTGAACTCTTCAAGATCGAGACTCGTTTTTTCCGCGATTTCCAAAAGCACGTTTTCATCCGTAATATTTTTCTTTGAAACAAACAGACTTTCCTGCATATTTCTGAGAAATTGCATACCGGCTTTTCTTCCTTGCAGTTCGGCTGCTTTAAAAGCGAGAGCAGCCATATAAGGTGATGAAAGCGGCTGATCTTGCTCGAACCAGACATTGCCATCACACGACATGCCGGAGCGGCTCGCGATCTTTTCCCATGCTTCTGCGAGAAGATGCTTTTTCCGTTTCTTGTTTAACACGGTAAGGCTTGCAGAAGCTATAATGCGTAATGTGAAAAAGCGTCCGTATCTAATTTTCAGCTTTTTAATAACGGGCTCTAAGGACCAGCATTCAGGACATAAAGGGTCTACAAACATGTAGATTTCAAGCGGTTTTTTTGGATGGCCGTGGCAATGGGCGAAGTATTGCTCATGCTGATAGTTTGTCAAGATGATCGATCCTCCGCTTCCGTTTGATTCACCATATGCCTTGCTGTTAATTCCAGCCGGCCAAACAAAAACTCACGAATATCGCCCTCCAGCCCTACATGGTCCATTGCGTCCTTCATACAGCTGAGCCACGCATCAGCTCTCTCGTTTGTAATTGGAAAGGGAAGATGCCTTGCTCTGAGCATGGGGTGGCCGTGTTCCTCAGTATAAAGCGGAGGCCCGCCTAAATACTGAGTCAAAAATTGCTTCTGTTTCCTGGCGGTTTCTGTTAAATCGCTCGGAAAAATTGGCTTCAGCAAAGGATGAGACGCGACACGCTCATAAAAAGTATCAACAAGTTGCGATAGAAGTTCCTCTCCAATCGCTTCATAAGGTGCGTTAAACGATTGTCCCATGTTGACTACTCCTTTAAATATGGCTAATAGGAATCATAAATCCTATTGCAAAAAGTAATTTTCTGTATTTCAACATTTCATCTAAATTTATTTTAGCAACAAGGCATCATTTCTACAAACAAACTGCCTTTTATGCGTTTGATGACAAGTTTCGGCTGTAAGCCAGGGTTTGTATTTCATATCATATCACATAAAAATCAGGAATGCGTAAGATTTCACTTCGCAAAAAAACCAGAGGGCAGAAGCCGCTCTGGTTACGCGTAATAAGCTGAAGTTATTTTTTTTACATAGTTTTGCGTTTCTTGGAAAGGAGGAATACCTCCGTATCGGTCAACATTTCCCGGTCCGGCGTTGTAAGCCGCTAATGCCATAGATACATTGCCGTCGTATTTATTCAGCATTTGTTTTAAATATTTCGTTCCGCCCTCCACATTTTGCTGCGGATCCAGCGGATTAGAAACGCCAAGTGAGCTTGCCGTTGACGGCATGAGCTGCATGAGGCCCATCGCACCTGCTCCGCTGACCGCTTTTGCATTAAAGCCTGATTCCTGTTTGATGACGGCACGGATTAGTTTTTCATCGACGCCATATTTATCAGCTGCTTTTTTTATAGCACTGTCAATGGAGAAGTCCCCTGAACTGATCTGTTTTATTTCACGCTTGTTTGAAGATAAATCTGCAGCAGCTGTTTCGGTGCTTTCTGCCGTTTTTGTGATATAACCTGAATTGCTATTTGTATATGAGTTAAGCCCATAAGCTGAAAGCAGTGGCGGCGCTGTTGAAGAAGCGCTGTTCAGCAGACTAAGCGGGCTTGATGTTGCAGAAGATGCTGTTGGTTGATGAGTCGTCAGACCGTTTGTATATTGGCTAAGCAAAGAGCTGAAGCTTGAGAGCGGGCTTTCCGCATCATTTTGAGTGCTTGTGCTGCGTGCATTAGATATGGACTGTAAAGCCTGAAGCTGAAGTAAAGCTGCCCAATTCGTTACATTCACAATGTCATTCCACCTTATATAGACTTTCGTTTTTCCTCATAAAATCGCAGAATTTTATTTTTGGTTTCGCGCTGAGGAATGCTGAATTGCTGAAGCAGCTTCTCAAAGGCTTGTTTGCCCTCATGCCAGTCTGCTGCCTCAAATTCGATTTCATAGTCCTCTTTATTTAAATATCGGCTGTGGTCTAAAACTATTAAGCCTTTTTCTGTTTCTTTTTCCGCACGGTTTGTTGCTAATGATCCAAAGTATTGAATGGCGTCTGTATCGATCTGAAGCTTGTGCAGTTGGTCCTTCACAGGACCTTTCGGAACTGAAAATTCAGCAAGGTCTGATACCTCTGAAAGCTGCTGGTGCGTTTCCAGAAGCCCTACATCTGCCGGTTCTTTTAACGTCAGGACATATTCTCCGTTTTTTCTGCGGATTCGAAGCGCAGCGTGTTTTTGTTTCAGCGCAAAGCTGCCTGTGTCAAAATAATGATTCTTTTGATCTATAAAATCTTTTTCTGTCAGCTGGAGTGCGGCTGTTATCGTTTCAAATTCTTGTTTGGTCAGCATGTTTTTAAATTCTATTTCAATTTCTTGGCTCATGATGCTCTTCCTTTCCGCCCTGTAAATCTTATTTTTACTATTATCTCTTTAGATGTTAGGTTTATCAATATCCAGCTTGATATGATAAAATGAATCTGTACTTTGTTTAAAAAGGAGAGCATTATGCAAAACAGAATCGAAATTTTGAACGCAACATTATCGGATGATCAGCTTCGCCTTGCCTGTGAGACAGAAGGAGACGAAGCGGAACGCAAGCCGTCAGGTCAAATGCTTGTTGATTCTGACCACTATGCTTTTGTATACATACTTGAATTAGCTGATTCTTTTGAATATGTCATTATAAAGGAACATGTGTGGCCGGAACTGAAGCAGGCCCATGCACAAAGAATTCCGGTTGTTTTAGAGGCCGGAGACAAAACCATTGAACTGGCAGGCCTGCATGAGGAACTGGAGTATCTTTTAGAAAATATTAAAGATAATGCAAACTACGGAGAAATGGAAGAAAAAGTGAAACGCGTGTTTTTATAGAAACTGGTTCGGAATTGGGGGATGTATGATGGATGACAAACAATGGGAGCGTTTTTTAGTGCCGTACCGCCAGGCTGTCGAAGAGTTGAAAGTGAAGCTCAAGGGGATCCGCACACTATATGAATACGAGGATGACCATTCTCCGGTTGAATTTGTGACCGGGCGCGTCAAACCTGTTGCGAGCATACTAGAAAAAGCGAGACGGAAAAGCATACCGTTACATGAAATTGAAACCATGCAGGATATCGCAGGCCTTAGAATCATGTGCCAATTTGTCGATGACATCCAAATCGTAAAAGACATGCTGTTTGCCAGAAAAGATTTCACCGTTGTGGATCAGAGGGATTATATTGCGGAACATAAAGAGAGTGGGTACCGGTCATATCATCTTGTCGTGCTATATCCTTTACAGACGGTGTCCGGAGAAAAGCATGTTCTTGTGGAAATACAAATCCGTACGCTGGCGATGAATTTTTGGGCGACCATTGAGCATTCATTGAATTATAAATACAGCGGAAACATTCCTGAAAAAGTAAAATTAAGGCTTCAGCGTGCTTCTGAAGCGGCGTCCCGGCTTGATGAAGAGATGTCGGAGATCAGGGGTGAAGTACAGGAAGCTCAAGCTGCCTTTTCAAGAAAGAAAAAAGGAAGCGAGCAACAATAGGTAAAGGGGAAGAAAAGCATGAAATTTGCCGTATCATCAAAAGGTGATCAAGTTTCTGATACGCTGAAAAGCAAAATACAGGCGTATTTGTTGGATTTTGATATGGAACTGGATGAAAATGAACCGGAAATCGTCATTTCAGTTGGGGGCGACGGAACGCTTTTGTACGCTTTTCACAGATACAGCGACCGCTTGGACAAAACAGCATTTGTCGGCGTTCACACGGGTCATCTGGGGTTTTATGCCGACTGGGTTCCTCATGAAATTGAAAAACTTGTTCTCGCGATTGCGAAAACGCCGTATCATACCGTCGAATATCCGCTTCTCGAAGTGATTGTGACCTATCACGAAAACGAGCGGGAAGAAAGATATTTAGCATTGAATGAATGCACGATTAAAAGTATAGAAGGAAGCCTTGTGGCTGATGTGGAAATCAAGGGACAGCTCTTTGAAACCTTCCGGGGCGACGGCCTCTGCCTGTCAACGCCATCCGGCAGCACCGCCTACAATAAGGCGCTGGGCGGAGCGATTATCCATCCGTCTATCAGAGCGATCCAGCTTGCGGAAATGGCTTCTATTAATAACCGCGTATTCCGGACGGTCGGATCGCCGTTGCTTCTCCCTTCCCATCATGATTGCATGATTAAGCCGAGAAACGAAGTTGACTTTCAAGTGACGATTGACCATTTAACCCTTCTTCATAAGGATGTAAAGTCAATCCGCTGCCAAGTTGCATCCGAAAATGTGAGGTTTGCGAGATTCCGCCCGTTTCCATTTTGGAAAAGAGTTCAGGATTCGTTTATCGGAAAAGGTGAATAGAAAGAGGACGTATCGTGGAGCATTTTTTTATCAGAAAGAACATTACTTGCGCTGAAAACGGGATGACTCTTAAAGAATATGCCGCTGAACTGGGGATTTCGAAACGTCTGCTGACCGATATCAAGTTTGGCGGTGGAGACCTGCTTATCAATGGTGAGCATGTGACGGTCAAATACGTTTTGAGAGAGGGAGATCTTCTTGTCGTCAAGTTTCCTGAGGAACAGGTGAGCGAGACGCTATTGGTAGAGCCTGTTCCGCTCGATATTCTGTATGAGGATGAACATGTACTTGTGATAAATAAGCAGCCGTATGTGTCATCTATCCCTTCGAGAGAGCACCCATCCGGCAGCATTGCCAATGGAATTATCCATCATTATCAAAAAAACGGAGTGCGGGCGACAGTTCACCTTGTGACCCGGCTTGACCGGGATACATCAGGTGTCATGCTTGTTGCCAAGCATCGCTTTGCCCACTCCATTTTATCGTCAGCGCAAAAAAACGGGCTTGTGAAACGCCGGTATGCGGCAGTGGTCCACGGGCGGTTGACACAGGCGGAGGGAACAATCGATGCTCCGATTGGCAGACATCCTGACAGTATTATTGAACGGACGGTGACACCAGACGGCCAGAAGGCGGTTACTCATTTTTATGTCACATGCGCAAATGACGATATGACCTCGGTTACATTGCAGCTTGAGACTGGTCGGACCCACCAAATTCGTGTTCATATGAGCTATCTCGGGCACCCGCTGTGCGGCGATACACTGTACGGCGGAACGAGACGGGAAATTGGCCGCCAGGCCCTGCACAGCGAGCAGCTTTCATTTATCCATCCACTGACACAGGAGAAGATGACGTTTCATGCTTCACTGCCTCAAGATATGAAAGAACTGATAAAAGGAGAGAATCATTGATTCTCTCCTTTTTTATATGGGACGAAATCTTGATTCGTCATAAGGCAGGGAACTTGGAACAGAGACGGCTTCTATTTCTGGAAAGCGAAAGCCTGTCAGTTTATTTCCGAACACGCAGCCTGTATCAATGTTGATGGTGCGGTTGGCCTTCCGGGGCTCTTTCACAGGTGTATGGCCGTATACCACCCAAGCCTTGCCGTTATAGGCTGCCGCCCAATCACGTCTGACAGGTCTGCCGTCCGGATACGTTTCACCCGTCACATCACCATAAAGCACAAAGTCTTTCACTCTGCGGGTATATTTGCCGATATCGTCAGCCTTTATGCCAGCATGGGCGACAACTAATTCTCCGTTATGTAAGATGTCGTAAAGCGGCGCCGTTTCATACAGCTTCATAAACTGTTCGCTGACTAATGTTCTTTCTTCTTTAGAAAGATCTTCAAGCTCTGCCGCTGTTGTTTCGAGACCATGCATCACTTTCACCGGATTTCCTTTTAAGTAGCGGTACAGCTTATTACAATGATTTCCCGGGACATAACGTGCAGCGCCTTTTTCGTAAGCGCCCGATACAAAGCGGATGACCTCTATCGATTTGGGGCCTCTGTCGGTTAAATCTCCGGCAAAAACAAGCACCCTGCCTTCCTCGTGGACAGGTACTCCATTTTTGATCGTATAGCCAAGATTTTTGATTAATGCAGTCATTTCGTCATAGCAGCCATGAATATCGCTGATTATGTCGTAAGCCATTCGGCATCCTCCTTACCAATGATTTTATTTATTATGATGCAAAGTGTTGTGAGTCATCACAAGCTTTTATGTGCAAATTATAGAAGAATCATTTTCTAAACAAGATTTAGACCATATTACTTTATTTTTTATCATCACCCTTGTTAAAATCGCGTTATGTTTTTTTAAAAATTGAGGTTTTGTTCTTTGATTAAGAACTGGAATAACCCTGATCTAAAAAGGAGGTTCTGATTATGGCGCATACATCTGTCGCATCTTTAGTTGTTGTACTTATCGTTGCATTTTTGACACCCATCCTTTTGCATCGGTTTAAACTCAGCATCCCGGTTGTTGTTGCTGAAATCATTATGGGATTGATCATAGGAAAAAGCGGCCTTAATTTAGTTGTGGAGGGTGACACATGGCTCCAGACGCTTTCTATGCTCGGATTTATCTTTTTAATGTTTTTAAGCGGGCTTGAAATTGATTTTTCATCGTTTGAGAAAGGAAAGAAAAAGCAGCTTATGCCGAACGGCAAAGAAGCGCCTAATACGTTTGCTGCGGCATCTATCATTTTTGGCGGTATTTTTATTTTATCATTGCTGCTGTCCTATGGGTTCGTCTTGGCAGGATTTATCGAAAATGCATTCTTAATGACGCTTATTATTTCAACAATTTCATTAGGCGTTGTCGTTCCAACATTAAAAGAAGAACGAATCATGAATTCAAATATCGGGCAGATTATTTTGCTCGTTGCTGTTATTGCTGATTTGGCTACGATGATTCTTCTTGCTGTTTTTTCTTCTTTATACGGAGAGGATAGCGGAAACATGTGGCTTCTGATGATCCTGTTTGCAGCCGGAGTGGTGCTTTACTTTTTCGGCCGGATCTTCAAACATCGCTCTTTTGTTCAATCCATGTCAAAAGGGACGATCCAGATCGGAACGCGCGCGATTTTTACGTTAATTATCGTACTCGTTGCCCTGTCTGAATCACTTGGGGCAGAAAATATTCTCGGCGCTTTCTTAGCAGGTGTTCTCGTTTCCCTTCTTTCACCAAACAAAGAACTTGTTCAGCAGCTGGATTCATTCGGCTACGGGTTCTTAATTCCGATTTTCTTTGTGATGGTCGGTGTGAAGCTGGATATATGGACCCTTTTCCAAGATCCGAAAATATTAATCATGATTCCACTTCTGCTTTTGGCGCTGTTAGTAAGCAAAATCATTCCTGTCCTGTACTTGAAGAAGTGGTATGATAACCGAACCGTTTTGGCATCTGGTTTCCTGCTGACATCAACTCTTTCGCTCGTGATTGCCGCTGCGACAATCGGCCAGCAGCTTCACGTGATCAGCGCAAATATGTCAGGAGCGCTGACGTTAGTAGCCGTCATTGCCAGTATTTTTTCGCCGGTCTTCTTTAAAAAATTGTACAAACGGGAAGAGCAGCCGGAGGAGAAAAAGACGATTACGTTTATCGGTGCAAACCAAATGACATTACCTGTTACTCTTGAACTGCCGGAGGAAGAGTATGATGTGCGTGTTGTACACGTCTACCAAGAGAATGCGGAGGAAAAGCTGTCAGAATCAGTATTTACCGTCGAAACGATTTCTGACTATGAACACGAGACGCTTGAATCACTCGGCATTTTTGATACGGATATCCTCGTTGTTGCGACAGGTAATGAAGACATGAATGCGGACATTGCATTACTTGCAAAAGAAAAAGGCACAGAAAGAATCATTGCCAGCGTAGGATCACCGGAGAATGAAGCAGCTCTGAAGGAGCAGGGAATCAGCATCTTTTCTATTCTGTTGTCAACAAAAACACTGCTTCGCGCTCTGATAGAAGCGCCTGGAGTCATGAGGCTTCTCACGAACCAGGAGTCTTCGCTGTATCAAATTAATATGGAAAACAGCACTTACGACGGTGTGATTTTGCGGGAATTCCCTTTAACAGGCGACGTCATCTTTGTCAGGATTTTCAGAGGTGTGGATAGCATCGTTCCACATGGGGACACAAGGCTGAAACTGGGAGACCGCTTAATTGTTACCGGATCTCGCGGGTACGTAACGGAGCTTAAGAAAACATTGGAAGGATAAACCTTGACCAAATAGGGATTCGTGTTAATATAGAGGTGCAGAACAATTCAATATGTATTCGTATAACCACTAGGGGTGTCCTTCATAAGGGCTGAGATAAAAGTGTGACTTTTAGACCCTCATAACTTGAACAGGTTCAGACCTGCGTAGGGAAGTGGAGCGGTATTTGTGTTATTTTACTACGCCAATTCCAAACCACTTTTCCTTGCGGGAAAGTGGTTTTTTTATTTATCAGACAGGGGGAATGACGTGTGAAGTTTTCAGAAGAATGCCGCAGTGCAGCAGCAGAATGGTGGGAGGGGAGTTTTGTCCATCCGTTCGTTCAGGGAATCGGTGACGGAACGCTTCCGATTGATCGTTTTAAATACTACGTGCTTCAGGATTCTTATTATTTAACGCATTTTGCGAAGGTGCAATCGTTTGGCGCCGCTTATGCGAAGGACCTTTATACAACGGGACGGATGGCAAGCCACGCCCAAGGTACATATGAGGCAGAAATGGCGCTTCATCGCGAGTTTGCGGAGCTGTTGGAAATCAGTGAAGAAGAGAGCAAGGCGTTTAAGCCTTCTCCTACGGCGTACTCTTATACATCCCATATGTACCGTGCGGTTTTGGGCGGGAATTTTGCTGAGATATTAGCGGCTCTGCTGCCATGCTACTGGCTGTATTATGAGGTTGGTGAGAAATTGCTGCAATGTGATCCGGGGCATCCGATTTATCAGAAGTGGATCGGCACATACGGCGGTGACTGGTTCAGACAGCAGGTCGAAGAGCAAATCAATCGCTTTGATGAGCTGGCGGAAAACAGCACGGAGGAAGTGCGGGCCAAGATGAAAGAGAATTTTGTTATTTCCAGCTTCTATGAATATCAATTTTGGGGAATGGCCTATCGAAAAGAAGGCTGGTCCGACCGCGGCATAAAAGAGGTGGAGGAATTTGGAGCTTCACGCCATAACTGATGACTGCAAGCCGGTTGAAGAGTTAGCGAGAGCAATCATAGCTATTCGGAATGAAGTTGATTTTATACACATTCGGGAACGGTCAAAATCGGCGGCCGACATTTTGAAACTGCTCGGGCTTATTTCCGAAGGCGGTGTTGATAAACGAAAACTGATCATGAATGGGCGGGTGGATATTGCGCTTTTTTCTACGATTCATCGTGTACAGCTGCCGAGCAGCAGCTTTTCGCCGAAGCAGGTCAGAGCCAGATTTCCTCACCTTCATATTGGTCGGTCGGTGCATTCGCTTGAGGAAGCAGTTCAAGCAGAAAAGGAAGACGCAGACTACGTGTTGTTCGGCCATGTGTTTGAAACGGATTGTAAAAAGGGTCTTGAAGGCAGAGGTGTGTCATTGCTGTCAGATATCAAACAGCGGATTTCCGTCCCGGTTATTGCGATCGGCGGAATGACGCCGGACAGATTAAGAGACGTAAAACGAGCAGGAGCAGAAGGTATTGCAGTCATGTCGGGAATTTTTTCTTCCGCTGACCCTTTGGAAGCTGCCAGACGATATTCCCGCAAGCTAAAGGAGATGCGCTATGAAAAGGCATTATGATGCAGTTGTCATTGGAGGCGGAATTATTGGTTCCGCGATTGCTTATCATTTAGCAAAGGAAAACAAAAACATCGCATTGTTTGAAAGTGGAACAATGGGCGGCAGAACAACAAGTGCTGCTGCCGGAATGCTGGGCGCCCATGCCGAGTGCGAGGAACGTGACGCGTTTTTTGACTTTGCCATGCACAGCCAGCGTCTGTACAAAGGTCTTGGAGAAGAGCTTTACACGTTAAGCGGTATTGATATCAGACAGCATAACGGCGGTATGTTTAAGCTTGCGTTTTCTGAAGAAGATGTGCTGCGGCTGAGGAAGATGGACGACTTGGATTCTGTCAGCTGGCATACAAAAGAAGAAGTTTTAGAAAAAGAGCCGTATACGGCTGGTGACATTTTCGGGGCAGCCTTCATTCAAGATGATGTGCATGTTGAGCCTTATTTTGTTTGTAAGGCATATGCGAAAGCAGCGAGAGCGCTTGGGGCTGAGATTTTTGAGCATACTCCTGTCCTGCAAGTTGAACGTGACGGTGAAGCGCTGTCCATCGAGACGTCGAATGGCAACATATGGGCGGATCATGTCGTGGTTGCCAGCGGGGTATGGAGCGGAATGTTTTTTAAACAGCTCGGGCTGAACAATTCATTTTTCCCTGTAAAAGGGGAGTGCTTGTCTGTTTGGAATGATGATATACCGCTGACAAAAACACTTTACCATGACCATTGCTATATCGTACCGAGAAAAAGCGGCAGACTGGTTGTCGGCGCGACAATGAAGCCGGGTGACTGGAGTGAAACACCGGATCTTGGCGGATTGGAAGCGGTAATGAAAAAAGCAAAAACGATGCTTCCGGCCATTCAGAATATGAAGGTGGATCGTTTTTGGGCAGGACTGCGGCCGGGAACAAAGGATGGGAAACCGTACATTGGCAGACACCCTGAGGACAGCCGTATTTTATTTGCGGCGGGCCATTTCAGAAATGGGATTTTGCTTGCTCCAGCAACGGGCGCTTTGATTGGTGATCTCATGATGAATAAAGAGGTCAATCAAGACTGGCTGCACGCATTCCGAATTGATCGCAAGGAGGCGGTTCAGATATGATCCTACAGCTGAACGGTAAAGACGTGAAGTGGGAAAAAGACACAGGTACAATTCAAGACCTGCTGGCGTCTTATCAGCTTGAAAATAAAATCGTTATTGTTGAAAGAAATAAAGAAATTATCGGTAAAGAACATTATCACGAGGTTGAACTTTGTGATCGCGATGTTATTGAAATTGTCCATTTTGTAGGAGGCGGATGAGCATGTTAACAATTGGCGGGAAATCATTTCAATCAAGATTGTTGCTGGGCACGGGGAAATACCCATCGTTTGAAATTCAAAAGGAAGCGGTGGCCGTTTCCGAGTCTGATATTTTAACATTTGCTGTGCGGAGAATGAACATCTTTGAAGCGTCTCAGCCTAATTTTCTGGAACAGCTTGATTTATCCAAATATACACTTCTGCCGAATACAGCGGGCGCCAGCACCGCTGAAGAAGCGGTCCGGATTGCAAGACTGGCGAAAGCGTCGGGACTTTGTGACATGATTAAAGTCGAAGTCATCGGATGCAGCCGTTCTTTGCTGCCTGATCCTGTTGAGACATTAAAAGCGTCCGAACAGCTTCTTGAAGAAGGCTTTATTGTGCTGCCGTACACGTCGGATGACGTTGTACTGGCAAGGAAACTGGAGGAGCTTGGCGTACATGCCATCATGCCGGGTGCATCTCCGATCGGATCAGGGCAAGGAATCTTAAATCCTTTAAATCTGTCATTTATTATTGAACAGGCGAAAGTGCCGGTCATCGTGGATGCTGGCATTGGATCGCCAAAAGATGCGGCATATGCAATGGAGCTTGGAGCGGACGGCGTACTTCTCAATACGGCTGTATCAGGCGCGAATGATCCTGTGAAAATGGCGCGTGCCATGAAGCTCGCGGTGGAAGCAGGGCGCCTTTCTTATGAGGCGGGTCGCATTCCGCTTAAGCAATACGGAACGGCAAGCAGTCCGGGAGAAGGTCTTCCTGTATGACGGACAGGTACTCCAGACAGGAGCTGTTTGCTCCGATCGGCCCAGCCGGCCAGAAGAAATTGAAAGAAGCGCGCGCCGTGATCATCGGCGCCGGCGCGCTTGGAACAGCGAGTGCTGAAATGCTGGTCAGAGCGGGAGTTGGCTCTGTGAAAATTGCCGACAGAGATTACGTTGAATGGAGCAACCTGCAGCGCCAGCAGCTGTATACAGAAGATGATGTCAGAAAAGAAATACCGAAAGCGGCCGCGGCTGAGCATCGTCTCCGTTCGATTAACAGCGATGTCGATGTGACTGGCCTTGTTATGGATGTGACAGCGGAAAATATCTTCGAGCTGATTAAGGGCGCTTCGATCATTGTGGATGCGGCTGATAATTTTGAAACCCGCCTGATCGTAAATGATGCTGCGGTCAAAGAAGGGATTCCTTTTCTCTACGGTGCCTGTGTAGGGAGCTACGGCCTCACCTTTACCGTAGTGCCGGGATCAACCCCTTGTCTGCATTGCTTGCTCGATACACTTCCGATTGGCGGAGCGACATGTGACACAGTTGGCATCATCAGTCCGGCTGTTTTGCAGGTAGCGGTCTTTCAGGTGACAGACGCGCTGAAGCTGCTGACGGGAGAGGAGTGCGAGCCAGTGCTGCGCTCCTTTGACTTGTGGAAAAACGAACGGTCAGAGGTAAGAGCGGCGGGTCTCAAACATGACGCATGCCCAAGCTGCGGCACAAAGGATTTTCCGTTTTTGTCATATGAGAACCAAACAAAAGCGGCTGTATTGTGCGGCAGGAACACGGTGCAAATCAGATCATCCTTTACAAAAGAAGCGGATCTTGAAGTGCTTGCCGGTCAGTTGAGACAGGCCGGACTTGAAGTGGCCGCGAATCCGTATTTAATTTCCTGCCGCTCGGATGATATGAAAATGGTGCTGTTCCGGGACGGCAGAGCATTAATCCATGGAACGAATGATATTGCCCGGGCAAAATCTATTTATCATAAATGGATTGGGTAATAAAAGGAGTGTAATGTAATGAGTATATATAAAGCATTGACAATCGCCGGCTCTGATTCAGGCGGCGGCGCAGGGATACAGGCCGATATTAAAACCTTTCAGGAGCTTGATGTTTTCGGAATGTCTGCGATTACGGCGGTAACCGCCCAAAATACGCTTGGCGTCCATGGAGTATATCCGCTGACTGTAGAGGCACTAAGACAGCAAATTGACGCCGTTGCCGAGGATTTGAGACCGGACGCCGTAAAAACGGGAATGCTTTGGAATGCCGAAATGATTGAAGAAGTGGCGAGAAAAATTGACGAGTACGGGTTTAACCGTGTGATTGTTGATCCGGTTATGATCGCAAAGGGTGGTGCATCCTTGCTGCACGATGAATCAGTTGCTACCTTAAAAGAGCTGCTCATTCCGAGGAGCTACGCGATTACGCCGAATGTTCCGGAAGCAGAAACGCTGACAGGAATGACAATCCGCTCGCTGGATGACCGAAAAAAAGCGGCGGAGCAGCTCGTAAAGATGGGAGCGCAGTATGTGATTATCAAAGGCGGGCACCAGCCAGAGGATCATCACATTACTGACCTTCTTTTTGATGGAAATATGTTTATGCAAATCAGCCATCCTTATATCGATACGGAACATACGCATGGCACAGGCTGTACTTTTGCTGCGGCTTTAACAGCTCAAACCGCTAAAGGAGACAGTATCCATCAGGCGTTCGAGGTTGCGGCCAACTTTGTCCGCGAAGCGGTGGAAAATACGCTCGGCATCGGATCGGGCCACGGGCCGACAAACCATTTCGCCTTTAAACGAAACAGCTTAAAAACAAGCCGATGAGATCACCAACTGATGGTGATCTCTTTCGCCTTTGTCTGTCGTATGCGCTTTTCATCTGGACAAGGTTATGATATGATAGGAATTAAGATCAGGTACTAATACTATGTCTTTATTAAATATAGGAGGCTTTATACATATGAATTTTTCACTTGAAGGCCGCAACATTGTTGTGATGGGGGTAGCCAACAAACGCAGTATCGCGTGGGGAATTGCGCGCTCTTTACATGAAGCAGGTGCACGTTTGATTTTCACATACGCAGGAGAACGCCTTGAGAAATCTGTTCATGAGCTTGCCGGAACGTTAGAACGCAATGATTCCATTATCCTTCCTTGCGACGTAACAAACGACGCGGAAATCGAAACTTGCTTCGCAAGCATTAAGGAGCAGGTCGGTGTGATCCACGGTATCGCGCACTGTATCGCATTTGCCAACAAAGAAGAGCTCGTCGGCGAATACTTAAACACTAATCGTGACGGTTTCCTTTTGGCCCATAACATCAGCTCATACTCTCTGACAGCTGTTGTGAAAGCGGCACGTCCGATGATGACTGAAGGCGGAAGCATTGTCACTTTGACTTACCTTGGCGGAGAGCTTGTGATGCCGAACTACAACGTCATGGGTGTAGCGAAAGCTTCTCTTGATGCAAGTGTGAAATACTTAGCTGCTGACTTAGGAAAAGAAAATATCCGCGTTAACAGCATTTCTGCAGGTCCGATTAGAACATTATCTGCTAAAGGCATCAGCGATTTCAACTCTATCTTAAAAGACATCGAAGAGCGTGCGCCGCTTCGCCGCACGACAACACCTGAAGAAGTGGGCGATACAGCTGCGTTCTTATTCAGCGATATGTCCCGAGGCATTACAGGTGAAAATCTTCACGTTGATTCAGGTTTCCATATCACTGCCCGCTAAGCAGGATCTATGTCAAGCAATCCCGAACAGGGATTGCTTTTTTATTTCTTCTGATTTTCAGCTTTCTGTCATATAGATAGAATATGACACAATCGGAGGGATGAAGATGTCTAATAAGAAACGAAACGCGGATAAAAAACCGCTCATGTATATTGTTCAGCCGGATTATGCAGAAACAACAAGGTCATCCATGCAGGAGATTGTCATCAAAAAAAAGGCCAACAAACCTGCTCCGCCAAAAGCAGAGGAAAAGCCGGTTTACCATGAGAAACAGCAGGAGGAAGCTGTGGCAAAAAATATCCAGCAAGCAGAACAAAAGCCTCCAGCTGAGCCAGTGAGTCAGCAAATACCAGAGGTGAGAGAGCCAGAGAACATAAAGAATCAGCAGGAAGAGAAAGCAGAGCCGAAGGCCGTTGAAGAAACCGTCGAACACGATCCTCCGAAAGCAGAAAAAAAGGAAGAGCCTGCACTTGAACTTGAGGCCCAGAAGCCTGAAAAAGAACCGGAAGCTGTCCATAATGCTGCCAAAGCGGAGGAAAAAGCACCGCCGGCAAGAAAAGTGAAAAAACCGATGAGCAAGATGACGATCCATGAAAAAATTGATTTTTTAACAAAGCTGCCTCATAACATGCCGAGAGCGCTTTGTTTGATTGAAGCCAATGGAAGAACGTACAGGGGCGTGATTGTCGGAAGAAGAAATGATTCCGTTCTGCTTCGAACAACCGGCAACGGCGCGCCGACTGAGCTGTCGATTGATGAAATTACCTCTTTGCATCCGCTCGGTTTTTAATGAAATGAAAAAAGCTGCCCGGCAGATGTTCCCGGACAGCTTTTTTACATAGAGAAAAGCCTGCAGGCCTGCAAGCTTTCCAGTATTATCATTAATGATGATGGTGCGTACGATTGATTAATCGAGGATTTAAGCAGTTGACTGCGCAGAAGCAGTCTAAGTCTACTTCAATACAGTAGTTCGTTTTTTCAAGTCGGAACACTTCACAAACCGTATCTTTATCGGTAAAGTCCAAAATGTGTTTATGTTCGTCGAATGCGATTAATAATGACAGAGTTGCGCAGCTGTCATGAACTTTTTCCACTCTGAAAAATACTGTATTAAAGCAAGGGCCGTTATCGAGTTCGCCGACATTTCCAAAAGCGACCAGAGGATTTGATTTTGATGTAAACAGCACGAAAGGCACTGTATCGCCCAGCGAATGGGTTGGTGACAAAAGCTTTGAATGGCAGCTTGTCGGGCAGTCCTCTTCAACAGCGTTTTGCAGGTCTTCAATATTTTCTACGGCTTCACGTACGCAGCTTGATGTTTTCTGGCTCATATTATCCCTCCTGCCTTATAAATTTGAGACTGGCGAAATGTTGGAGAGTCAGCTGCCTCACGCTGGAAGCAGCTGAATGATTTGCACCTGTAATAGAGTTTGGAAGGGGATTCCTCTTTACAAGTGTTTATCCATTGTGATGATGCTTTTTATCCTTATGAGGCGAAGTTCTGTCAACTAACTCTGGTGACAGGCATTGAATCGCACAGAAGCATCCGAGATCCACTTCGATGCAAAAATCTGTTTTTTCTAGCCCGAAGAAATCCGGGTCACAAGGGTGGCAAACACTTAAAGTATCGCATTTGACATCGACCGGGCGTAAAATAGACAGTGTTGCGCAGCAATCGCATAATTTTTCAACGCGGAAGAAAATGGACTCAAAGCATTGCATATCATCCACAAATCCCCCCACGTTTCCGAATGTGGAGAACAATCCGCCTTTTTTATCAAACAAGAGGAACGGAATTGTGTCTTTACCTGCAATTGTCGGATTCAAAAGGTTTGTATAGCAGCCAGTCGGACACTGTTCTTCCACTGCCTCCTGCTCTGCTAAAATCTTTTCCACTGCATCGCATACACAGTTCTCATGCCGGCCATGGGTTTTTCCGCAGCTCATTGATTTCAGCTCCTTCTTTATAGGGTATTTGACTTTAGTCCTTAACAACATATGTACTCGTGCCTCACTTGGTGTGGGTGAACGTCTATATATTCATCATATGCGGGAAAATAAGAAAAAGCAGAGCGTTTTTAGCTCTGCTTTTAGGTCCTAGAGGACGAGTGTGATAACTAGGATGGCTATGAGAGTGTTTGTTGCTGTAGAGACAAGTGCTGCAATATCGACATCTACTGTTGAGACGTTTACGCCGCGGGAGCATTCGATGAGAAGTTTTTGGCGGTTTACTTGCTTGTTGGCTGTAAGCTGCAATAAATCTTGTGCGACTAATTCAGCAATTACCCCATCTGCAATAGATGTGAGAGTTGCCGTTACGACAGCGGCATTAATTGCAGTTACAACTGATGTTACGGCTTGAACGTCTGTTGATGTAACGTTGATGTCACAAGAATCTCTGATAATAATTGTCTCATCGGAGACTTGTTTGTTAAGATTTGCCTGAGCCAGATCTTGATTGATAAAAGCATTGTCATCGCCGAATCCATTGCCATTGCAGCAGATATCGCAATTACATTTTCTTTCTTCTTTTTTATCTTTTTCGTCTAACGGATGGTCACAGTCAGGATCAAGTGCAACCCAAGAGTATGGTCTGCTTTCCATATCTATTCCTCCTTTTCTTTTACTGTTATTAAATGAGCGAGCCTCTTACTTTGACTGAGGCATATATCCTGATGAAGAACCCTATTTTTTATGATTGGTTTGAATTGTTATTGTTTTGACGTCTTTGTCTGAGTTGCTCAATTAATTGCTCTCTGCGGCTTAGCGGTTTTTCGTTCTTTTTCTCTTGCGCGGCTGCTTCTTCTTTTTTCTTCTTTTGATTTTCAACTAATGCAGCTGATTTAGCCTGCAAGTCTTTTACCATATTCAAAAGCATTTCTTTTTCTTCATCTGATACTTTTTTCATTTTGTCTTTCGTGACGCCGTGTTTAAGAAAGATATTTTGAACCAGCATTTTCGTCATTGGGTCAGCTTCCGGCAGCTTTGCAAGCTCTTCTTTGAATTTATCGTTATCTGACATTTGTTTTCACCTCTACTTTTAAGTTTGTGAAAAGAAAGGGTTAAAGGACGTCAAGTTCATTGAGAATGCTGTTTAGCACCTGAAGCAAAATTTGTACAAAGGTTATTATTTCGTCGGCAGATAAAGTAATTTTGATATTTCGGCTGTTGATGATTTTAATGATGGTTCTTTTTTTGATTTGGGAGTTATCGAGAATGAGTATGTCGCTTGCTACTGCGTCAGCTAAGTCCTCGTCGGCGATAACGAGCTGTGTTGCCAGGATAATCATTGTTGTGACCAAGGCTTGTATAGAAAGGGCAGATGTTATATGTGACGTATCTATTGTGATATTTGCGCAATCAATGACTTCGATCTGCTGCTCGAATTCGCTAGATAATTGCTCAAATATTTCAGGATGCAGGGATTCAACTTTTTCTTCAAATGACATAACCTTCACTCCTTTCTTATCCATACTGTATATAATGCAGAAGAGGTGCAGAGCGGAATAAGAAAAATAACCAATTTTCAACAGGACAAGATACAAATTCATGAAGGCTAGGGTTTCTGCATATATGTGAAGGGGATGATGAAAGGAGTGAACAAGTGGTTATCAATTGGCTGTCTCTTTTCCTTCTTTCGCTTGCGGTCTTCCGGCTCGCGCGTCTTTTCGTGTTTGATACGATTATGGCGCCGCTTCGCAGCCTTTTTCATGAAGAGAAGGAGGAACAGGATGCGGACGGGAACATTGAAACGTATATCGTCATAAAGGGAACGGGTGTGAGGGCGTTTATCGGTGAATTGCTGAGCTGCTATTGGTGCACAGGCGTGTGGTGCGCCGGCTTTTTGATTTTGTGCCAGGTGTTCATTCCAGAGGCGGCCCAGTGGCTGGTTTTGCTGCTGGCGATCGCAGGGCTGGCCGGTATTATTGAAACCCTTGTATCAAAATGGCTGCAGGAATGAGGCATTCCCACCAGCAACTTTCTGTCAGTATCCGCATAAAGTAGCATATATGACATAAGGAAAGGAAGGGATCAAAGTGAATCAATTTAACAAACCTTCCCAAAAAACTCCATATACAGATTCATCGTATCAAACAAAAAAGATCAAAAAGAAAGGCTGCGGGTGCGGAAATAAAAAGAAAAAACCTCAATAGTCTGGCAAAGAAACCGGAGATCTCCGGTTTTTTGTTTTTTTAACGGAGTAGCCTCGCTCAGCATATATCATGAGTGGGGGGATGCCAGTGAATGAGTTTGAAAAATGGATAGACGGGAGATATGAACCTCACGAACAAAAGCAAAAAGAGCATGAAGACATCATGAGCAGAATCAGAAAAGACTTGGATGCATTTGATGAAGCCGGTCTGGCGTTTGAAGAGGAAATTGAAGAACTGGCTGAAAAAACCGAAGCCTTGCTCAAAAAACACAAGGCTCAGTACGAACAATCATAAATCCGCAAACGCCCTATGCGAATATCCAAGCCGATTAAGGCTGCACACATAGTGTATAGAGAGTAAAGGAGGTGCTTAACTATGGGCTTTGGATACGGATTCGGAGGCGGCTACGGCGGCGGCTGTTATGGCGGCGGTTATGCTGGCGGTTACGGCGGCGGCTATGGTTCAACATTTGTTCTTTTAGTCGTATTGTTCATTCTCCTTATCATCGTGGGTGCATCTTTTTATAACTTCTAAGGTTTATTGAGGGAAGTACGGGTGATGTCCTGTACTTCCTTGCCTTGTGTTCATTTTTTATTTTGGGAAAAAGCACATTGAACAATGGGTGTTCATATAATACCGTATCACTCCGCCAAAAGGAGGCGTATTATGGATAATCAATTTTTTAAGAACATCGAAAAGAAAACAGGTGTCAATATGCAGGATGTCATGAATCTTGCCGGCTCCCTTCAAAACGCCAATTTTAAAGACGAAAACACAGTCCGCAGTGTCATTAAGCGCGTAGCGCAGCTGGCAAACAGACGCGTGCCGAAAGAATTAGAAGATAAGATTGTTGAGTCCATTACAAGCGGAAAAGAAAAGCTTGATTTTAGTACGATTTCTAAAATGATGGATAATAAATAAGCAGAGGGCCTGGCTGACTCATTTCAGCGGGCCTTTTTTATAGAAAAAACCCGGCAGATCACTGCCGGGCTGTTAGTTATGCAAGGGCTGTCTAGCATGCTGTAAAAGGGGATATAAAAATCTTGAACGGTGGGCCGTTTTGCCGCGCCTGTTTGCGGGACAAGACAAATATAAATGCTGTTTGGCCCGTGTCATCGCTACATATAAAAGTCGTCTTTCTTCCTCGAGAGGAGCTTCATCTCCTTTTCTCGCTGTTTCTAATGAGAAATCGTGTGGAATCGAGCCATCTACCGCGCCTAACACGTAGACGGTTTTAAATTCAAGACCTTTTGACCGGTGAATGGTCATCAGCTGAACGCCATTTTCACCCGTTTTGTTTTTCTCAGCGGCTCTCATATGGTCTACGTGGGCGAGAAAGTCAGGAATCGTTTTGAATTTCTTGGCGACGACCTTAATGTCACGCAGGTCATCGGATCCTTTTTCCAGCTTATTGCCCTCATTGCCCCGTTTTTTTAAATACTCAGAGAAGCCCATTTTTCCTTCTGCAAAGGTGATCGCTTCCACCGGCTTCATCGTGCGGAGGCTTGCGAAAAACGGTACGATCTTCTTGATTTTGTCCAGCTGGAACGGCTTTAGATCAGGCAGTTTGGCCAACGCTTTAATCATGGAGCAGTCCTCGGTAATCGAGAGCGCCTTCAGCGTGTTCAAAGCGGACTGTTTTAAGAACAAGGCTGGAAGCAAGTGCTTCATCGCCTCAGTGTCATCCTCATTTTGGCTGGCATACAAGTATGCGAGAATCTGGCGGACGATCCGTCTGCTGTAAAACGATTGGACGCCGCGGTCTGCTGTATACGGAATTGACGAATGATGAAGCCTTTCGTATATGGCGCGGCCTCCGCTGTTTGTGCGGTAGAGAACCGCAAAGTCTTCAGGGCTTGCCCCGTTTTGAATTTTTTCTTTGATATCGGAAACGACCATTGTGGCTTCTTCCTCTTCGTCATAAGGATAAAACAGCATAGGGACCTGGACGTCATCACGCGCCGCTTCAAGCATTTTGGCATACCTATTTTTGTTCTTTTTCACGACGATATCAGCGCTTGAGACGATCGGGTGCGTGGACCTGTAGTTCGCGGTTAAATAGATCGTCTTCGCTCCGGGATAATCCTTTTGAAAATCAAGAATAAAAGACGGGTTGCTTCCGCGAAACGCGTAGATGGACTGGTCATCGTCACCGACGCAGCACAGGTTTTGTTCCGGGCTGGCCAGCATTTGCATGATTTTATATTGCACCGGGTTAATGTCCTGAAACTCATCAATTAAGATGTACGTAAACCGAGATTGATATTGTTCCAGAAGATCCGACCGATCGATAAACAATTCATAGCAGGCTGAAGCCATGTCATCAAAATCAAATTGGTTGTGCTCTTTTTTCTGACGTTCATAATGTTCATACAAACGATAGACTTGTTTTTCCCACCCATCTTGTAAAGGAATGCGTTCATTCGGCACATAAGTGTTTTTCCAGAAACCGATCTGCTGCAAGGCCTGATCAACGGGGAACTCTTTCTCATCTATGCCTTCTTCATAGAGTGCTTTTTTGATATATTGTTCCCGCTGCCACTCCATTTTCAGCAGATGATCGCCGTTCCATTTAGCAGGATCATAGTGATACAAGATTTTATAAAACAAGCTGTGGAATGTTCCGGTGACAAGTCGTCTCACTTTTGCCGGCTGTAATCCGTACTGCTTCGCCATACGCTCTTTCATTTCAGCGACAGCTTTTGTTGTAAAGGTGACAAGCAGCATGTGTTCCGGCGGTATGCCCAAGTGTTCGATCATGTGGGCGGCGCGCGCCGTTAGCACCCGTGTTTTCCCGCTTCCCGCACCTGCAAGCACTAGCAGCGGGCCTTCCGTTTCCGTGACAGCTTTGAGCTGATCCGTGTTCAAGCCGACAGACGGAAAAAGACTCGTATCAGGTTCTATTGTTTTTTGTGCAAATGGTGTTCCGGGTTTAATGCTTCTCGGCCGCTTCCATTCCGTGACAGCTGGAGACGAGTCAGCAGCGATCGCTTTTCCCTTGGGCAAACGAAAGACACCGGATTCCTGATAGTCTTCTTTTTTCTCTTCGTTAGCGGGTTTCGTTTCACAGGCCTCCTCACATGCAGGAAAATGGCCTGGCTGGCGGTGGATAAACTCCGGTGGATCGGCAATGTTGAGCCTTAACAAAACGGGTTTTCCGCAATGAGAACAAAATAAATGTCCTTTTATTCCTTCTTCAAAGAGGAATTGGTAATGTTCTCTCGAATATGTATGTAAATGTATAGTTCGATCATTCAGTCGGGCGCATTTCAAAAAGGGATCCTCCCAATCAAAAAAGGTGTTCATTACAGACAAAGACTATCATATCAAAAGAAACGTGTTTCAAAAAGTAAGTTTAAGGGAAAAGGAACAGCAGAGGGGTGGGTATCGTATGATATATGCAGGTCAAATTCAGAACCAGCAATACGCTCAATATGCAAATAGAACGATTGGACACAAGCAGGATTACGCCGGAACCGAAAAAATCAACTATGTCTCGTTTCAGCGGGTATACAAGGAACTTGAAAAGCAGCAGGAGAATCAAACGGCCGCTGAAAGAAAAGTAAACGAGACAAAACGTAAGCGCTCTCTTTATAAGAGATTGCGAGAAAAAGGAATGGGTACTTATATTAATCGATATGTATAAAAAACCGTTCACATACAGAGAACGGTTTTTAATGTGCGGAAAAAATCCGGATCTCGATAGACCCGGATGCTGTTTAGTCCTTAATCATTTGTAAATGGGGAATGCCGGCATCGAGAAATTCTTTTTCAGAAAGCACGCGATACCCGCGTTTTTTGTAAAACGGCACAGCCTGCGTTTGCGCGTTTAAAATGAAACCGGAAGCGCCGCCGTCTGCCGCCGCTTTTTCGAGTGCCTTCATAATGATGCCGCCGACACCGGAGGAGCGATGGCTTTTCAATACGCAAATCCGTTCTAACTTGCCGTAGCCGTCCTTCATACGCCATCTTCCGGCGCCGACAGGCTTTGCGCCGTCATACACGACGATATGCTCCGACTCATTTTCAAGTTCGTCAATTTCTTCTTCAGCAGGTACGTTTTGTTCTTTGACAAAGACTTCTTCTCTTACATGAAATGCATCTTTCATTTGTTCTTCATTTTTTGCGATAACTGCTTCCAAAGGATTATTCTCCTCCGCCTAGCAAGAAGGTTTCATATACTGTCCACGATCCATTTTCCAGCTGGTAAAGCAAGTGGAAACGATCAACGATTTCTTCATGCGACACTTCCTGCATTTTTAATTGTCCCAGCACATCTGAATGCTCATCGTCGGAAAGATTTTGGCCGACCGTCACATGCGGAACGAAATTATATTCCTGTTCACCAGCCAACACACCGGTGTATAACTTTTCATTGAGTGTTTTTAATTCTTCCGTCGGCTCTGCTTTGATGTAAATGACATTATTGACAGGCGCAAATGAGCTGTATTTTGTCATTTTGAGAACGACCGGATGGGACTCCTTTGCGATGTTTCTCAGATGTGAAACAAGCTGATCCGCTTTCTCCTCTTCACATTCAAACGATGCTCTCAGCGTCAAATGGGGCGGGATTAGGGAATAGCTCGGGTCATAGCGCTTTCTGTAAGAGTTCGCAAGGTCTTGGAGTTTTTTTGATGGAAATAAAACGATTCCGTATTTCATATTATGTCCCTCCTGGAAATAAAGTATGATAGAGTGTTAAAGCATTTTTTTCAGCGCCGGTGTGATGAGAGGCTGCCAATATGTCCATTTGTGATCTCCGTCAAATGGTTCAAAATCATAATCGGAAAGCTTCTTCTCCAGCAGCTGTTTCAGCTCCTGATTCGGTTCTGTAAAATCCAGAATGTTTCCGTCTGTCGTGTGGACGTCAGTTTCTTTTGTTCCGATTTGGTGATAAATAGAGAGGTGTGTGATATCGTCTGACTGCTTCACAGCTTCCAATACATGTTTGTCAACATAGGGAGACTGCATGATGATATTTCCGAACATATTCGGATAATCAAGCGCTGTCATAAGAGAAACGGTCGCTCCGAGAGAATCACCGATCAGCGTCCGACCGTAGCCGACTTGATAGGTTGGATACTCGTCATCAGCAAACGGAACGAGCTCATGGGCGATGAACCGTTTATACGCCGAAAATTTTGAGCCTTCCGGATGGTAGGTTTTTCTGCGCTCTTTTACATCCTTATAAGGAACACCGATAATAATGCTCCGGTCTATTTCTCGCTTGGACAGCAATTCTTCGACCTGTCTGCCGATTCTCCCCAGCCTGAAATAATCGTGGCCGTCCTGCGCGATAATGACATGGTATTTATAAAGGGGGGAGTAGTTGGACGGCAGATAAACGAGCAATGTCATTTCCTCGTTAAGCTCTTTTGAAAAGAATTTCTTTTCTTGCACTGTGCCGTTTTTCGGTACCATAATACATTCCTCCAGGACATCACTAGACTTTCTTGCTGTTTTCCATTATTGTACCATGAATTATTAGAAATTTCTCTCTTTAAACTGTTCGGAACTCGAAGAAAAAAGAGTTGAAATAAACTGCAAATTGCGCTAATATAAAACAATCAGAAAATTGAAATCGATATTTCTTATCGTGAGAGGTGGAGGGACTGGCCCTTAGAAACCTCAGCAACCGGCTTGTTTTGCACTATGTGTGCAAAACGCCAAGGTGCTAAATCCAGCAAGCGTTTTTTATGCTTGGAAGATAAGAAGAAGCGTTAAACCCCTTCTTCTTATGAAGAAGGGGTTTTTTATTTTGAAAAGGGAAGGTGTCAGCTATATGTCACAGCACGTTGAAACGAAATTAGCCCAAATTGGGAACCGAAGCGACGAAGTAACGGGAACAGTGAGTCCTCCTATTTATTTATCAACAGCATACCGCCACAGAGGAATCGGAGAATCTACCGGATTTGATTATGTCCGCACAAAAAATCCGACACGCCAGCTTGTTGAGGACGCGATCGCCAGCTTAGAAAACGGAGCGAGAGGGCTTGCCTTCAGTTCGGGAATGGCTGCCATCCAAACGATTATGGCGCTGTTTAAAAGCGGAGATGAACTGATCGTTTCATCGGACCTATATGGCGGCACGTACCGTCTGTTTGAAAACGAATGGAAAAAATATGGATTGATCTTTCATTATGATGATTTCAGCGATGAGGACTGTTTACGCTCTAAGATTACGCCGAATACAAAAGCTGTGTTTGTAGAAACACCGACAAATCCGCTTATGCAGGAGGCGGACATTGAAAAGATCGCCCGGATTACAAAAGAGTACGGTCTTCTGCTGATCGTTGATAATACATTTTATACACCGGTCTTGCAGCGGCCGCTTGAGCTGGGAGCAGACATTGTAATTCACAGTGCAACCAAGTATTTAGGAGGGCATAACGACCTGCTTGCGGGGCTTGTCGTTGTAAAGGATGAAAAGCTTGGTGAGGAAATGTTTCAACATCAAAATGCGATCGGCGCCGTCCTGCCTCCGTTTGATTCGTGGCTTCTGATGAGAGGAATGAAAACGCTGAGCCTCAGAATGCGCCAGCATCAGGCAAACGCGCAGGGGCTTGCGGCGTTTTTAGAAGAGCAGGAGGAAATTGCCGATGTACTGTATCCCGGAAAAGGCGGCATGCTGTCCTTCCGTCTTCAAAAAGAAGAGTGGGTTAACCCGTTTTTAAAAGCGCTGAAGACCATTTGTTTCGCAGAAAGCCTCGGCGGGGTGGAGAGCTTTATTACATACCCTGCCACACAGACGCACATGGATATTCCTGAAGAAATCCGCATCGCAAATGGGGTCTGCAATCGTTTGCTGCGTTTTTCGGTCGGAATTGAACATGCGGAAGATTTAAAAGAAGACCTAAAACAAGCGTTATGTCAGGTCAAAGAGGGAGCTGTTTCTTTTGAGTAATCACAATTGGACGCTGGAAACCCAGCTCGTGCACAATCCATTTAAAACAGACGGCGCAACAGGAGCGGTCAGTGTACCGATCCAGCACGCATCGACTTTTCACCAATCTTCATTTGAAGAGTTTGGCGCATACGATTACAGCCGCTCAGGAACGCCGACAAGAACAGCTCTCGAAGAAACAATTGCCGCACTGGAAGGCGGAACGAGAGGATTTGCTTTCAGTTCAGGCATGGCTGCGATTTCAACAGCATTTTTACTTCTGTCACAGGGCGATCACGTTCTTGTGACAGAAGATGTATACGGAGGAACCTTCCGCATGGTAACAGAGGTGCTGACCCGGTTTGGCATTGAACACACGTTTGTTGATATGACGGATAGTAACGAAGTGGCGCGGAATATCAAGCCGAATACAAAGGTCATTTATATGGAGACACCTTCAAATCCGACACTTGGGATTACTGATATTCAAGCGGTGGTTCAGCTTGCAAAAGAAAACGGCTGTTTGACCTTTTTGGACAATACATTCATGACACCTGCACTGCAGCGGCCGCTTGATCTCGGCGTGGATATTGTGCTTCACAGTGCAACAAAGTTCTTGAGCGGACACAGTGATGTGCTCTCAGGCCTGGCTGCTGTCAAGGATGATGAGCTTGGGAAGCAGTTATATAAGCTGCAAAACGCGTTTGGCGCGGTCCTAGGGGTGCAAGATTGCTGGCTCGTGCTGCGCGGATTAAAAACATTACAGGTCCGTTTAGAGAAAGCGAGCCAAACAGCGCAGCGGCTTGCTGAATTTTTCCAGAAGCATCCGGCGGTGAAACGCGTATATTATCCGGGGCTGTCTGATCATCCGGGGGCCGAAACCCATAAAAGCCAGTCAACGGGAGCGGGCGCCGTGCTATCTTTTGAGCTTGAAAGCAAAGAGGCCGTTAAGAAATTAGTAGAGAATGTATCACTTCCGGTCTTTGCTGTAAGTCTTGGCGCCGTGGAATCGATTTTGTCCTATCCGGCAACGATGTCACACGCGGCAATGCCTAAGGAAGAGCGTGAAAAACGCGGCATCACAGACGGCTTGCTTCGCCTTAGCGTGGGAGTCGAACATGCAGATGATTTAGAACGTGATTTCGAACAAGCGCTGAAAGAAATTGCGCCAGTGGCGGTTCGTTAAAACGAAGCCGGGGATGGCCCGGCTTCTTTTATTGTTCATCATCAGGATTCAGAATCGCGAGGACTTGATGATCCTCCCAAACGCCGTTGATTTTCACATTTTTTCGGGCGATGCCCTCTTTATGAAATCCCGCTTTTTCCAATACACGCATGGACCCGAGATTGCGTGGCATCACACCGGCTTCAATACGGTGCAGTTTCAATTCGTGAAACGCAAAATCAACAATCAATTTGACGGCCTCTGTCATAAGGCCCTTTCCATTATGGGCTTTGTCTAAAAAATACCCGATGAACGCAGTTTGCAGCGCCCCCGGATGATTTGAAAGAGCGAAACTGTCCCGATTAATGTATCATCTGACGCTGCAAAAATGCCAAAATGATACTCTTCATCCTTCTCCAGTCTTTGCTGATACTCTCTAATTCGTTTTCTCTGACCCTCAATCGTATAATAATCGTCTGCGCGTATCATGGAGAACTGTTCGAAAAAATCTTGGTTTTCGCTTTGCAGCCGCAGATTTTCTTCCGCATCCTTTACTTCTAAGGGTCTTACATAAATTGTATTTCCTTTTAACATACATTGATCTCTCCGTTCTCATGTTGGCATTCCTCTTACATTATTCTCAGGAAACTGCAAAAATCCTTTTTATAAGAAAGAAGAAAACCAGTTTCCCATAAAGGTTCCGACATAGTTTCCAATTAAGTAGCCGAGCGTACCGACAAGCATGATCGGGGCGACAAGCTCCCGCCAACCCTTGGCAATTGCCATCGCAGCTGCGGTCGTTGGCCCCCCGACCGCAGCGTTGACAGCGAGCAGAATTTCCTCAAGCCGCACGCGGAACAATTTTCCGACGGCTAAGGAAATAGTTAAGTTGCTTATCGCAATGATAAACACAAATAATAGAATAAGAGGCGCATTGGTAACGATTAAGCGCAGATCTGCAGGAATGCCAATCACTACAAAAAACAAATAAATCAAAAAGGTTCCAAGCTCCTGAGATCCATTAAGCCTTTCAAAAAAACGCGGGAAAAGAAAAATGATGAGAACAGTTAAAGACGTAAGTATCAGATACTGATCGCCAAGCGTTCCGGTCAAAAGGGGATGAGAAAAAAGGCTTTTAAAAAAGCCGGAAATCTTCACACTAACCGCAACAAGCGCAAAAGCAGCACCGGCATTAAAAGCGATATCCTTTAAGGAAATGTCCTTCCGTTTCCAATAGCTTTCTGCACTGTTTCCGCTCTTTCCATCGGCTTTTACTTTTTCTTCAAACGGCATAGCATAATGCCGCTGAAACCATTTAACTGCAGGAATACTGATTAATATAAAAAACAAAAGCGCCATCATAACATGATCTGCCACAACGGTAGCCGACACATATTCCCCCGGCGTCTCAAATTTTGCCGCCATCGCCGCAAAGTTGATCCCGCCGCCGATATAAGAGGCGCTGATCATTCCGCCGATTTTATCTAGATAAGGAATATGCTGTTTGAATAGAAAAAAAGAGAGGATGCTCCCAAGCACAGTGCCAGCGGAGCTAATCAGAAAAATAAAGAGCAAATGCCTGCTTTCCTTAAAAATCTGCCGCACATTGATCTGAAACAGCAAAAGAGGAATCGCCAGCGGCACCACATAAGACCACACAGTATCGTATACAGACGACTCAACAGGAAGCACTCCTATATTTGTAAACACCATAGCACCTAAAAGCGCAATGATAGCTCCGGACACAGCGGACGCCCACTTAAAGCGCTGCTCCAGTCCGATGCTCACTGCCGCCCACACCGCAATAAATCCCCACAGTACCCAAACATCATCAGAAGAAATCAAAGAATGCAAAACCTCATCACCCCTATTGTTAGAAAATTAAGACATATTATAATGGCCAAGGAACGGAACAGCAAGTCCGAAAAAAAGTTTTTCTGAAAAAGCAGTTGACGAATAGAAGGGAAGGTTATATAATAGAACTTGTCAGAAAGACAACAACATACCCAGCAACACATACATATCATGATTCCGTAGCTCAGCTGGGAGAGCGCTACCTTGACAGGGTAGAGGTCGCTGGTTCGAGCCCAGTCGGAATCATAGCTTAAACCCTTGCGTAGCAAGGGTTTTTTACTTTGCTTGTTTATTGATTTTGTCATCATTTATCGAGTTGGGGACGAATTGGGGACGAAATTATTTTTTGAGCTGATTTTGAAGGGGAATTCAAAACCAGCTCTGTTTCTGTGCTAGGTTTCTAGGATCAAGTTTCCACTTTACAGTTGATGACAAAGAGGTTATTCAAGGACTGCCGTTAAATCGCAATGCAGGGCACACAGGAGACGGCACAAACGGTACCGGGAATCGTAGTAAGGCTATCGGAGTTGAAATCTGCTACAGCAAGTCAGGAGGCGCTAAATACTACGCTGCTGAAAAGTTGGCAATCAAGTTTGTGGCGCAGTTGCTCAAAGAACGCGGATGGGGTATTGATCGTGTGCGTAAGCATCAAGATTGGAGCGGAAAGTATTGCCCGCATCGCACCTTATCGGAAGGACGCTGGAATGAGGTCAAAGCGGCGATTGATGCTGAATTAAAAGCGCTTGGCGGCAAAACATCAAGTAAGAAAACAACTTCGTCCAAGACAGTGAAAAAATCAAGTTCAAGCAAAAAGAAATCATCCTTCAATTTACCTACCGGTATTTTTAAAGTAATGAGCCCATTGATTCACATCGATGCTGTTGAGCAAATTCAAACAGCGTTAGCGGCGCTGCATTTCTATCCGGATAAGAAAGCCAAAAACTTTGGGATCGATAGCTATTATGGACCGCAAACAGCTGATGCAGTTAGACGGTTCCAGCTGATGTACGGGCTGTCCGCAGATGGTATTTATGGTCCGAAGACGAAGGCGAAAATTGAAGCGTTGTTGAAGTAATATAAAAAGGCCCTCTCATAAAATGGGGGCCTTTCAGTGTTTCTTTTAAATAGCTTCTTTTAGTTGTTCTATTACACTTTTCAACCATTCTATAGGTGGTAATCCCATTGTCGGGAAATATATTTCAGCATTACACTTTATAATGTCTTCCTTTTCTTCTTTAGTTAGATCGCTATTAAGAAACTCTTCGCAATACTTTACTGTAAATAGCAAACCTTCTTTACTAATTTCCTCAATAAATTCGTCTAATGCGTGTGCTGGGGATCGGATATCTTGATGAAATGTTGCACCTAAAAAATTTTCTAATTCGTCTAAGAAATCATAACTTTCATCCATGATAATTCCTCTCTTTCTATTTGGTTGGATATCCTGTAAGAATAAAGTTACCGTTGTTATCTTTTTTGAGTATAATTTTTGCGTTTGTAACGTTTTCTACTAGTTCTGAATTTCTTGATACACTTCTGCCGATTATTTCTCCATCGCCCTTGTATCTTAACATTAATTTAGGTTTTTTAGGATCATCAATCCAATTTTCGATTTTCTTTATATTTTTAGGATCGTTTAAAACTGAATTAGCGATTCTCTCAGCGGTAGCCCTATCTTTAAAAGTAGATGAAGCTGTAATATGTGGGTTAGGATCAGTTCTCAGTCTTTCTATTAATTCTTTGTCTGTTTTCCCAACATGTTTTTGTAATAAATGTCCGCCTCTTGCTTCATGAGCAGCTAATCCGCCGCCAGGTGCGAGAGGGGTACTATCACCTTGTTTGACATTACCTGTACCCATGTTGTTAGAACTTTCAGATCTTCTGAGTACACTCTCTTTTTTATCTTCCGCAATACTTTTTAGCAGCGGAGTATTTTTCACGTTAATGGTTTTCTCAGCATCTTGAAGGATTCCTTCTAATGCAGGAGTATACCGATTGACAGGAGATTTGACAAACTGTTTTACGGACTGACCACCTTTCTTAATTGTGCCACCAGCTCCTTTCCCAACTTTAGCAAGATCTTTCGAGCCTGTTGAGACAGAGGACTTTCCACCTTTCAACAACAGGAGACTTCCGCCAAAATAAGTAACATAGTGCATCCGTGTATATGCATCTCCGTGAATCATTTTTTTATCCCAATCATCCTTCAATGTGTCAACCATACTTTGAAAGGCAGCTTGATAGTCGTATTCCAGAACTGTATCCAACACTTTTTGAGGATCCTTGTTTAAGTTGTCAATTGTCCAACCGATATTCCATCCGAGTTGAATAGCTCCTTCACCGGTATCCTTGGCAAAATCGTATACACCAACAATCGCACCTTTGGCGCCATCACCTATGATTTGCAACACTTCTTTTCCGTTATCTAAGAAAGCTTTACGCTGTTCAAGAAATGAAACAAATTCAAGCTGTTCAGGGGTAAGGTTCTCATAGCCGACTTTCTTGGCAATTTCTAAGTATTCATCCGGGTCCGTCACTCCGTCAGCTAGTTTCTTCTTTAGCTCTTTGATTTCTCGTTCTTTCGCTTCGTCTTTCTTGATCTTCAAATAAGCTTCAGTTTGTTTCTCAATATCGCCTTTTTTCTTATGTATATCACTTTCTCGATAAGCTTTGGCATTGTAATGGAGGGGTGTAGCATTCTTGCCTTTGCCTGTGGATTCCTCAAGCTTTTGGAAGTCCTTCTTGATGAATTGCTCGTTTGGCTCTGACTGGGCATATTCAGTAACAAGTGCTTCGTCCACACTACCTAGTTTGTCGACTGTTTTTTGCGTTTGTCCTCCGCATCTGCAAGTTCGTCTTTGAAGTCTTCTGTCGAGAACAAATCAAGCGGAAGAATATCGTCGATATCATTTAAAATATCTTTCATCGCTTTCTTCTGTTCAGACATAATGGATTTTGATTTTGTGTAGGCGTTAGCCAATTCATGTTCTAAGAAGGATTCTTCTATGTATGCGTCAGACAAGCTAGCGTCCTCTAAAGCGCCTGAAATGCTTGTCAAAAAAGCAATTTTCATATCAATTAGATCAATCCAATTGTCAGCCACACCCGCATGATCTTGATAAAATGCTTTGATGTTATCGGCTCCTTTGCCTGAAAACTCACTGTCATCTAAATCAGCTACAGCTTTGAAGGCTTTTTTTAGATTGATCATCTGACTTCTTAATTCTTTGTATTCTTTTGCGCGTTTATCTGCTTCAGAAAGCAGTGATTTGGCTTCAAATACTTTCATGTTCATATCCTTTCATTCATGGGGAATTAGCAACCAAATTTTACCACATGACATAAGACAAAATTAGAAAGGAATCTCTTTATATGGAAAATGAAACTTTAGGATTAGGTGTAAATACCCAAGTATGATTTAGGACAACAGAACTTTAGCAACGAAAAAGTTTGCGGTTTTTTTGCGGACATACATATTTTTTGAAATGTTAGAATATTACATAAAAGGTGTTTGAGGAGGGGTCTCGTGAATCCAGTTTTACCATCGTCTAAAGTTGGCGTAAAGATCAATGAATGGTATAAGATGATTCGTCAATTCAGTGTCCCAGATGCAGAGATTTTAAAAGCTGAGGTGGAACAAGAGATCAATCAGATGGAAGAGGATGAATATTTGCTGATTTATTTCTCATTAATGAAATTCCGTCATCAGCTTATGCTAGACTATTTAGAACCAGTAACTACACGCATAAGACCAACTATTGACGAGTTACTCGAAAAAATTGAGGCGTCAAATAAAGGGATATCCGGTTTATTGTCTTACTACTCCCTGTTTTTTCGGGGGATGTATGAATTTGATCAAAAGCAATATGTGAAAGCAATCGCCTATTATAGGGAGGCGGAGAAAGAACTTATCCACGTTCCTGATGAAATCGAAAGAGCAGAGTTTCATTTTAAGTTAGCCGAAGCATATTATGGAATGAAGCAAAGTCATGTATCTATGCACCACGTTAAACAAGCATTAGACGTTTACAATCAATATGAATTGTATAAGGTACGGAAAGTTCAATGTCTCTTTGTTATTTCAGGGAATTATATTGATTTTAAGCGTTATGAAAAAAGTCAGCCACATCTTGAAAAAGCGTTAGAGTTATCCAGAGAATTAAATAATAAAAGGCTCATTAGTTCCGCACTTTATAACTTAGGTACTAATTTTGCGGACAGAGGGGATTATCAGCAAGCAGAAGTTTTCATGAAGCAAGCTGTGGAGATTACTGAAAAAGAAAAGTTGACGAATTTGCCACATTCTTTATTTTCTTATGCAAAAATCCTTTTCAAACAAGGAAAAATGAATGAAGCCATCCAAGTAAGTAAGAAAGGGTTGTCGGCAGCTATTTATCAAGGCGATGAGCTTTTCACGAAATTACAGGGTTATTTAAAAGCACTTTATGTCGATGCAGTGGACCAACAAGGTGTTAATAAAACAATAGAATACTTAGAAAGAAACAAGAACTATTCGTATGTAGAAGACATTGCCTGTGAGACTGCAGCTGCTTACGCAAACTCTAAAGAATTTGAAACATCTTATGTTTATCATCAGAAAATGATTGAAACTCAAACACAAATTCAAAGGGGAGAATGCCAGTATGACTTTTAAAAAGAAGGTATGCCTTATCCTGGGGTTGTCATTCGTTTTAGTGTGTGGGTTTGGATCCGGCTTAACAGAAAATCAAACTCAAAATTCATTCCAAGTTACATCGGATCGTCTTCAAACATAAGCATCATCATTTCTAAAAAGCCCTTCTAAATAAGAGGGCTTTTATTTATGTGTTAAATAAACAGACAAAACGAATCGAATGAAATTTCGAATGAAATAAGATATTATGGACCGAAAACCGCCGATGCCGTCAGACGATTCCAGCTGATGAATGGACTAAAAGCTGATGGCATTTATGGACCAAAAACGAAAGCAAAACTTGAAGCATTGTTGAAATAATCTTATAGTCCTCCCTTGCTAATTGTGACATCATGTATCAAAAAATAGCCCTTTAGTAGCTTACTTTTTTTGTTAAAATGATGGAAACAGCAAGGGGGGATAATATGGCTTTACTACGCTTTATAAGTTTGTACGGAATAGCCATCATTATATTGGTGGTCATAGCGAATTTTGCTCCATTTTTGGCGATGCCGTTATATTATATTGCCATAGCTGCATTAGTCTTTCTGATTGTTTATCTGATATACCACTATACCCAAAAAAACAATGGCAGGAAAAAGTAAAATTGTAAATAAATGTATATAGAGGGGCGAGGTGAACGATAAACAGGAGGAGATTATTATGAAAAAAATATTTCTTTTTTGCCTGACTTTCTCGTTGGTATTTAGTATCTTCGGAGGAGCAGCGAGCGCAGTACCTAAACAAAAGTCACAGCAAGATATAACTGACATTAGAAATTACGTTGAAAAAACAGTTCCTTTGTTAAAATCCAACCTAGAAAATCTACCTAAAAATTCTTCTTTGGAAAAAAGTTGGAAAAACTATTTCAAATCACTACAAAAACAATCCAGCACCAGAAGCGTTTAGTAATCCAGACATATCACTTTATGATGTTTTCCCAGAAATGAAATCAGAACTAGAAAAATTCAACGGTAAAGCTTTCAATATGAACAGCTTTATGGCTGAACAAGAAAAAAGCAAATCCTATGGGGATGTGCTTACTTTTGAAACACAAAACAGTACGGTTAAGGTTTATCTAGGTGATCTGGGGGATATCCAGATACTTGAGCAAAAAACTTTAACTGACTCTCCAGACTCTGATGCAAGCGTCCAAGGCACTACAAAAACAGAAAGGACCACTGGTATTGCTTATGGACTTGGTGGACCGAAGCTCTTCACACTTTGGGCCGAAGGAAGATTTAAATATGACGGCAAAAAAGTTTGGGCTACTTATAAAGATGGCGACTATCAGCGCCACCCGATGGGGACAGCTTTGGCAATCTCTCCTAGGGTATTAGGACAAGACCGGGACGCCAGTCATGGAGGATATGCCTATAGAGAGGTTTATTCACGTATATATGTTGAATCCATTGTAGGTTTTAAATGGGCCGGGATCGTTTTAAACTCAGCTCTTGTTGAGGCGTTTATCGGGTCTACTGCAAAAGGAAGTGTTTACGGAGGCGTTAAGAAAGTGTAAAAGAAATAACCTCGCCCGAAAAGCCCGTCTCATAAGGCGGGCTTTATATAATACATATTTACTTTCGTTTTCACCCTTCATATGCCCCAACAGTTAAAAGAGACTCAAATGCAATAAAATTTGTGTCCCCTTTTAAATCCTTCACATGCAGCTTCTGTTTTACTTCATCTATGTAATGAACATTTCCTGTTACTTCTTCAATAAAACCATCTCTGTATATACTGATGAGCAGAACCGAGTTGAATTCCATCGCTTCGCAAATAGTGCGTGCCATTTCCTCCAGCTGGTATTCATCAAGAATGGGTTTTTCGATCTTCTGGACTTCTCTCTTTTTGTTTAAAAGGGCAGCCCTTTGCTCAGGTAATATGAATTTTTGTTCCCATCTCTTGTCGTAAATGCCTTGACTCATTCCGATCATCTCCTTGAATAAATTATATGGGAACAAACGTTCCTTTATCAACGGAGAAAATACTGGTAAGCCTGTGGGTTTATTTATTGGTTTTAAATGGGAAATTGTTGGCGAGTTGTTGCCCAAACCTGCCAACAATTAATATTTTTATTCAGAAGGAATCAGACATCTATTTTGAAATCCCTTGATGGATAGGTATTTGTCAGGAATAAAAATAACAGCTCAGAAGGTAATCACTACCTTGACAGGGTAGAGGTCGCTAGTTCGAGCCCATTCGGAATCATACACGGCGGTTAGAAGCGTTATAACCTTTCTAGCCGTTTTTTTATTGCGTTGACTTAGTCGATGACTTAGGCGTATTAAGGCGCAAGGTAGCGGTGAACCATTACCGTGTCTGAGCGTTTCTTATTCTATTAAATTGGAATGGGAAGCGGGGAATCGTACTGGATCATAGAACAGTCTAATAACATAAAAATCGCTTTTTCCGGAACCTTCGGTAAAAAACAAAACTTTTGACTCTATGATTTTACGTTATGATGTAAACGGTTACATTTATAGTATACTTATACTATAAATTTGTTCAAGTGGATACTGACAGGAAGGATAGAAAACAGATGAAATACATGAATACAAGACAAAAAGAGATTTTGTATCTGTTGTTATCTGAACCTGATGACTATTTAGTTGTGCAAGATTTCGCAGACAGGGTACAGTGTTCTGAAAAAACAATCCGGAATGATTTGAAAGTGATCGAGGATTATCTCAATGAGCATTCTCACGCGCAGCTCATTCGGAAACCAGGGTTAGGCGTCTTTTTACATATAGAAGAACAGGAAAGGACCTGGTTAAGCCAACAATTACATACAGAACATGTTCATTCTAGGCAGCGTACTGATGAAGAAAGAATGCTGCATATTGCTTATGACTTATTAATGAATGTAAAGCCTGTTTCCGCAAAAGAAATAGCTGCTCAGCATTTTGTGAATCGATCATCCATTAAAAAGGATTTATGTGCGGTAGAGGAGTGGCTGAAGCGATTTGACCTACATTGGTTTCTAGGCAGCGGCTTGGTTTGAAGGTTGAAGGGAACGAAAAAAATAAAAGAAAAGCATTGGCTAGAATATCTGATTTGATTGATAACACGGAGTTTACTAGCCAATTTATTAAAAGTAAGTTCTTAAGTCACGAAGTCAATTTTGTGGCGAAAGAAATCAAATCATTACAAAAAAAGCATTCGCTCTATTTCACAGATGAGACGTTTGAGAGTTTGCTGCTGCATACATTGTTAATGATCCGCCGGATCAAAATGAAGCAGCCGATCTCGATATCTCCAAGAGAACTGGCGGCAGTAAAAAAGAAGAAAGAATATCAATGGACTTTTGCTTGTTTACAACGGCTTGAGCCGGTTTTTGCAATCCGTTTTCCTGAAGAAGAAGCCGTGTATTTAACATTACATATATTGGGCGGGAAAGTTCGTTATCCATTAGAGAAAGAAGAGACAAAGGACCTTGAAAATGCAGTGCTTCCAAAGGTTGTAAGGCATTTAATCAATCGTGTTTCAGAGCTCAAAATGCTGGATTTTCATAAAGATCAGGATTTGATCAACGGATTGAATATTCATCTCAATACAGTGTTACAGCGGCTGAGCTATGATCTTTCTGTATCAAATCCTATGCTTAATGCAATCAAAATGATGTACCCTTATTTGTTTCATCTGATCATTGACGTTCTGGAAGACATCAATCAAACGTTTGAGCTTTATATCCCTGAGGAAGAGGCAGCATATTTGACGCTGCATTTTCAGGCAGCGATTGAAAGGATGCATCACAGCAGCGAGACACACAAAAAGGCGATCATCGTTTGTCACATGGGGATTGGGATGTCACAATTGCTACGGACAAAAATTGAACGGAAATGTCATCAAATCGCAATAATGGCTTGTATCGCAAAAGCCGATCTAAAGGACTTTTTAAAACAGCATGAGGATATCGATCTTGTCATTTCCACCATTGCGCTGGGACATGTAACGATTCCCCATATTGTTGTATCACCGCTTTTGGAGCCTGGTGATGAGAAAAAATTGAATGAATTTATACGTCAGCTTGATGAATCGCACTGCCAAAAGCAAAATTTCCAAATGCTGAACAATACGACTCCTTTTTTGGTTTTTTTGCAGCAAGAAGCAGAGCACCGCTACAAGTTAATTGAACAGCTGGCGATTGCTTTGTTTGAGAAAGGCTATGTTGAAAAGGACTATGCGGTTCATGCGGTGATGAGGGAAAAAATGGCGGCGACCAACATTGGGGCAGGCATAGCCATTCCTCATGCAAACGCTAAATATATCAAACAATCAGCAATCGCAATTGCCACATTAAAAGAGCCGCTTGAGTGGGGAAATGAGAAAGTGTCGCTTGTTTTTATGCTGGCTGTCAAACACGAGGATCAAAATATGACAAAGCAGCTGTTTCGTGAGCTTTCATACCTGAGTGAGCAGCCGGCCTTCGTGCAGAAGCTGACGAAAGAAACAAACGTCATGACATTTTTATCTTATTTGGATTATTAAAAGCAGGGTTCATTCCTTGCTTTTTTGTTTATATGGAAAAATGCCTTTATTTCCGGAACTTATGGTAAAAAAAAGAGATTTTAACGGCATGATTTCGGTATACAGTTGAGACAAGATCTTGTTTTTCACACTTTAAAGGAGGTTTCCTATGAAACTGTTAGCGATTACATCTTGTCCGAACGGAATTGCCCATACGTATATGGCAGCGGAAAATCTGCAAAAAGCTGCTGACAGATTAGGCGTTACCATCAAAGTTGAGACCCAGGGCGGAATCGGGGTAGAAAATGAGCTAACCATAGAGGAAATTCGGGAAGCGGACGCGATCATTATTGCGGCAGACCGCTCGGTAAACAAAGATCGGTTTATAGGCAAAAAACTGCTGTCTGTCGGGGTTCAGGACGGCATTCGCAAACCGGAAGAATTGATTCAAAAAGCACTTAGCGGGGAGATACCGGTCTACCATTCCGCTTCAAAATCGGAATCAAACAATCAACAGGAGAAGAAACAAAATCCGATTTACCGTCATTTAATGAACGGCGTTTCGTTTATGGTTCCTTTCATTGTCGTCGGCGGATTATTGATAGCGGTTGCATTAACGCTTGGGGGCGAAAAAACACCTAAAGGCTTAGTCATTCCGGATGATTCTTTCTGGAAAACGATTGAACAGATCGGCAGTGCTTCATTTTCATTCATGATCCCGGTATTAGCCGGATATATCGCCTATAGCATCGCTGATAAGCCGGGACTTGTGCCGGGAATGATCGGCGGATATATTGCAGCGACTGGAAGTTTTTATGACAGCGCAAGCGGCGCCGGTTTCCTCGGCGGAATCATTGCCGGATTTTTAGCGGGGTATGCTGCCCTTTGGATAAAAAAATTAAAGGTTCCAAAAGCAATCCAGCCGATCATGCCGATTATTATTATCCCGGTGTTTGCATCACTAATTGTAGGTTTGGCGTTTGTGTTTTTGATCGGCGCACCTGTAGCTCAAATTTTCACATCTTTAACGGTATGGCTGGCAGGTATGAAAGGTTCGAGCTCGATCCTTCTGGCATTGATTTTAGGCGCAATGATTTCATTTGATATGGGCGGTCCCGTAAACAAAGTGGCATTTCTGTTTGGATCGGCCATGATCGGAGAAGGAAACTATGAAATTATGGGACCGATTGCCGTCGCTATTTGTATACCGCCGATCGGCCTCGGGATTGCAACGTTTTTTGGAAAAAGGAAATTCGAGGCATCGCAAAGAGAGATGGGGAAAGCGGCATTCACTATGGGGCTCTTCGGCATCACTGAAGGAGCCATTCCATTTGCGGCACAGGATCCTCTTCGAGTCATTCCCAGTATTATGGCGGGTTCTATGACGGGTTCGGTGATAGCGATGATTGGCAATGTGGGAGACAGAGTAGCGCACGGCGGACCTATCGTTGCAGTGCTTGGCGCAGTTGACCATGTCTTGATGTTTTTTATTGCTGTGATTGCAGGATCTCTTGTCACTGCTCTGTTCGTCAATGTTCTAAAAAAGGATATTACGGCGGCGTCCCCTGTGCTCAGCGAAACTACACCGCCAAGTGAAGCTGCTGCGGCGAAAGAAATACCGCAGCCGACTCAAGCTGAAAGCCAAAAAGCCGGGATGGCGGAAATCAAAAAACTGACAGACATCATCAGCCCCGAGCTGATTGAGCCACATTTATCAGGGGAAACCAGGGATGACATTATTGATGAAATGATTCAAAAATTGTCACAGAGAGGTATGCTGCTGTCCGAGAGCGGGTTTAAACAAGCCATTTTGAATCGTGAACAACAGGGCACAACGGCGATTGGCATGAATATCGCAATTCCGCACGGGAAATCTGAGTCGGTCAGGGAGCCGAGTGTTGCCTTTGGGATCAAACGATCAGGCGTTGGCTGGAACAGCCTGGATGGATCAGATGCAAAATTAATCTTTATGATTGCTGTACCGAAAGAGAGCGAAGGGAACCAGCATCTGAAAATATTGCAGATGTTATCCCGAAAACTAATGGATGATAGCTATAGGAAGCAGCTGCTCTCCGTGCAAACAAAAGAAGAAGCATACAAGCTGCTGGATGAAATCGTGTAGTGCGGGGGGATATTCATGACGACAGAACCGTTATTTTTCAAGCCTGTTTTCAAAGAGAGGATTTGGGGCGGTACCGCTTTATCGGCTTTCGGCTATCACATTCCGTCAGAACGAACAGGGGAGTGCTGGGCTTTTGCTGCTCATAAAAACGGGCAAAGCGTTGTTCAAAACGGAATGTATAAAGGGTTTACGCTCTGCGAATTATGGGCGCATCACAGATATTTATTCGGACAGCTTGAAGGGGATCGTTTCCCTCTTCTTACAAAAATATTAGATGCGGACCAAGATTTATCCGTTCAGGTGCATCCGAACGATGAGTTCGCCAAAATTCATGAAAACGGAGAGCTCGGAAAAACCGAATGCTGGTACATCATTGATTGCGAAAAAGATGCAGAGATCATTTACGGCCACAACGCAAAAACAAAGGAAGAGCTGATCTCGATGATTGATCTTGGAGAATGGGACAAACTTTTGCGCCGGGTAAAGGTAAAGCCTGGGGATTTCTTCTATGTGCCAAGCGGTACCGTTCATGCGATTGGAAAAGGCATTCTCGTTTTAGAGACGCAGCAGAATTCAGATACAACCTACAGATTATATGATTATGAGCGAAAAGATGCAGAAGGCAATACGCGCAAGCTTCATCTGGAAAAGAGCATAGAAGTGATAGAGGTTCCATCTATCCTAGATCGGCAAACAGTTCATCATGAACAAATCGAGGAATTATTTATAACAACATTGATTAAATGCGCTTACTTTTCGGTGGAAAAGTGGAATATATCAGGAGCAGCAAGCTTACAACAGCAAAAACCATTCCTTCTTATCAGTGTTATTGAAGGAGAAGGCCGTATGATATCCAGTGGGTATGTCAATGGCTTTAAAAAAGGAGATCATATGTTGCTGCCTTACGGTTTTGGAGAATTTAAACTGGAGGGGCAGGCAGAGTGTATCGTCTCTCATCTATAATTCAGGCTGATCCAGACTGTTTAATGTAGCAGACTAAAGTGTGTGGAAAAACCCTTCTTAAATTGGAGGGTTTTTTTGATTCAATGAAAGGAGTGATCTGATTCCTTCATTTTTCGGTCCCTTACCCGCATTCCCGAGTCAAAGCCTGACATTTTTTAAGTATTGGGTTTTACATTTAAAAAGGGCGGTTATCCACCGGAGATGATTCATTTTAGAGCAACTTTCTATTTAGTTTCGATACTTAGTTTTCGCAAAAGAGGAATTGTTATGCCGGAATGATAAAGATGGAATTCGAGAAAGAATATATAAGAATACAACGAATTAATGTAAACATGCTGGACAAACTTATAGGGATTAAAAAGAAGAAAGGAGGGTGGAAATGAAAAAATGGCTGCAAACCATAAGTGTGTTGTTTCTATTCAGTTTTATATTAATGGGCTGTAATAATGATCAAGATGATAATAATAACGATAACAATGTTCCAGATGTTGAGGAGAACGATCAAGATCATAACGGCAACAACCAAGATACTGACAATAACAACGCTCCAGGTGTCGATGAGGATGATACCATCAATAAAGATGATGAAAAAGATAATGATCCTGATCCTGAAGATCCAGTTGAGGATGCTGAAGATACCGATAAAGATAGAAAAGATGAGTAAGGAAAACTGCAAAAATCGTTGTCTGAAGAAAAACCCGCTCTCAGTTTAGAGGGAGGGTTTTCACTCTCTGTACGAGCTTCAACAAAGCAGACATGGAGCCAGCCTTTTTAGGCTTTTACATTGTAACGTATCTCCAATGCATAAAGTCTTTTGATTTATGCTCCAATGTAAATCCTAACTTTCCCAAAATATGTTGCGAACCAACATTATCAGGTTCACATCTTGCTGTGATACCGTTAACTACATCTTGGGCTTAATGCCCAGGTTATTAATTTTTGGGCAGCCTCCACACAGTAACCTTTGCGGCGATGGCTTTTATTTGTTGCAAAACCGATTTCGATCATGCCATTCGTATCCGGGTCACCTAAAAATCCGGTTCCTCCCACAATTTCATGATTGTCCTTCTTTAGAATAATCCATGAATCAAATCCTTTTGTCCCATTGTTTTCAACGATTTTCTCGCGGAAATAAGGGATGGCTTCAAAAAAATCAGGGTTTGGCCATTCACCATTTGTTTCATAACCTAGGTTTTTCATGGCTTGATGATCTTGTTTAGATGCAGCGTCAAGAAGGGGAATATCAATCGTTTTTAAAAGTAACCGATTTGTTTCTAGAAGAACCATATATTTAATCCTCTTTTCTTTTAACTGGTAATAACGGTAACATATTGAAATATGTATCGGTGCAAAAATTCTTGGGCAACAGAGAATGATGAAGAACATGAGTTGAATTTGAAATGAAGTGTTTTATTGAACCCGAATTTCTACGGCGTTCAACCTCCTTTCGTCACTGCCTTGACGGGGAGAGATGCAATATCATAAATCTAAAACGGGTAGGAAAGCGCTGATATCTAAGCGTTCCTACCCGTTTTTCTGTTTCTGCTGAAAACATTTTGTACTACCTTTTCGCAATTAAGTAAAGTGATATCGCTCTTTGGGTTTGAACAGGATTATGAATGATTATGACCCATTGGTTTCTTCTCCTTGGAAAGCTTGCGATTGCATACAATGGAGCAGTATCGCGTGGAGCAAACCCGCCATTCACCACTTTTATATCTCTTCCTTCAAGATGACAAACAAGATATTCACCAGGATCTATTACCTGTTGGCCAGTCCATGCGAAGGAATAAAAGCCGTCTCCGAGATCCTCAGAGGAAGATGGCGGTATAATGCCATCTACATTCAGTGTGATTTCTCTTCTTCGCTGTCTTTCTGAAAAGTCTGGATTTCTTTGAGTGTTAAGATTATGTGTAAAGTAAGGAATTAACGCAGGACCATAATAATAATGATACAAAGCAACCACTCCTTAATTTTACATTCATACAAATTGTATGTTGTTACATGTCGTTCATTCCATTTTTTGTTTCGTGTTTTGGCTTTCTAGAGGTTTTTCTTTTGAATATGCAGGTTAATAGAATATGTCTGTTTTCGATGATAGTATTTAGATATTAATTACAGTATTTCTTTAGGATTTTTTCGATAGTGGGGTGAAAGTATGGCGAAAAAAATGGCAAAAACAAATGCGGTTCGTTTGATAGAACAGCAGAACATCTCCTATGAGTTATTAGGGTATAAAACAGAAGACGGCCAACCGGTAGATGGCATCTCTGTTTCGGAAAAAATCGGTTATCCTTCAGAACATGTATATAAAACATTGGTGGCAACAGCAGGAGCAAAAGATTATTGCGTCTTTGTTGTACCCGTTGCAGAAGAATTAGATGTAAAAAAGGCAGCAAAAATAATAGGAGAAAAGAAAATAGAAATGATTGCAATGAAGGAATTATTAGGGGCAACTGGTTATGTTCGCGGCGGCTGCTCTCCGATTGGCATGAAAAAATCGTTCCCGACCTATATTGATGCAGCCGCTGAAACATTGGATTTTATCATTGTCAGTGCAGGGAAAATCGGTCTGCAGCTGAAATTAGCGCCACAAGATTTAGCGAAAGCATGCGATGCCGCATTTGCAGAAATTGTATAGATGGCACGCAATGAAGATAAACTGAAAAAGCTTAGGCACATAGACTAAGCTTTTTCCACCTCTCTTTCAAATATGATTTCAAAATAAGCGGCTGCTCCATACCCATCTATACTGGGAGCGAAAATCTGAATGAATGTCCAGCCTCTTTGCGCGTAGTCGTGGATGATTTGCTGGTAGTCTTCTTTAGGCCTTCTTCTCATCGTGCTCAGTTCAACTCTTACGAATTCATACTCTTTCATCGTTTGATCCCTCCTATTAAGGTATACGTAAGAGTAAGAAAGATGTTCCGAAAACATGGGTGAAGGGCAAAAGTAAAATTTGATAATAGAAATAAGGCCTTTACAAGTGTCCACTTTCTCAATGTCTTCTTTTTAAATGGCAACACATGAAATTCTTTTCCACATCTCAATGAACCCTTAACAATGACAAGCGTAAGTTTTCTAATGAAAAAGTCTGCAACAAGCTCGCTCTCTTGATATCAACCTTGGCAGCGGGTTTGTAGATTTCCAAATCTATGAACATAGGCAAACTATCATATAGGTAGTCGGTACAATTTCTTTTACTGCCTAGCATCCATATAAAGACAAAAGTCTATTTTTTTGTTTGTTATTGGCTTATAATACCTGATGGTGGAAAAAGAGTTCGAGTTTATAGATTGGAGAATCACATGTATTTCTTAGCAATTTTACTTTTATACTTTAGTGTACATCCAATAATAAGTTGGGGGACGTACTGTCTTTTCGTTTATGGGTTTATTTTTTCTTGTATTGGCTTTATGAAAAAAGTGCATGTCCCGATTCACTTATCAAGATTACTATTTATTTTTTTCATGCCGTTACTTCATGTTCTAATGTTCTTATTTTCATTAGGAGAGAGAACAGCAGCAGACGGTTCGAGCTATCCGCCGCTTAGTTTATCGGAAAAGATCTGTTTTTTCTCTGAAGCGGTTTTCATCTGTTTGCCTGAACTTTGCAAATGGCTGGTGAAAAAAACAAGGATTTCATTTAAATAAAACATGCAAAGTTGCGGACATGTTTTATATCTGGCTGGATTTTACCTTATCATTTATTTTGCATTTCAGTAATCATTTCAAGAAAGCGATGGTATTTCATGAACAAAGAAACTTTAAAAAACATATTCATGATTTTTTCAATATGCGCAACCCTCCGAGAAACAGATGGTATGCGTATTGCTGATAGCTGGATTTTGAGTGAAATCGTCCGATTTTTGATTTGCATGGTTGTGTTTTTGATCGTGACATTTCTATTAGATGCTGTTTTTCCAAACAAAAAAGAGTCACATTAATGTGTGGCTCTTTTTGCATAACATCATCTGATCAAAAACATCACAAATGAATCAACCATCATGATCAAAAACAGCAAGCAAAAATAAATGAGCGAGTAGACAAACATATCCTTTGCCCACTTGACGTCATCGTCCGTTTTGAATCCCTGGATGCTTTTTTTGATCCATATGCCTCCGAGAACCAGGGCAGCTAAGAAATAAAATGGGCTGATATGTCCGGTGCCGAGAGAAAAAGGCACTAATAGCGTGACCGGCACCAGAACTGCAATATATTGAATCATTTTTATTTTTGTTACATGATTTCCTTTTACAACGGGCAAAAGCGGAACACCTGCTGCCCGATATTCCTCTTTACGTCTGATCCCAATCGCCCAAAAATGCGGGGGCTGCCACAGAAACATAATCGCGTACAACAGCACTGCAGTCATACTGATGTCTCCCGTTACGGCACAATACCCCATCAATGGAGGCGCAGCGCCCGGAAAACTCCCGACAAATGTGCTCCACACAGAGGTTCGTTTCACCCATACTGTATAGATAATCGCATAAAAAATAAAGGCAGCCAGTCCGAGAAGGGCAGTTAATGGATTAAGGGAATACAGCATAACAAGACCTGCGATTCCTAAAACAGAGCCATACGTTAAAATCATGGCTGGCGGGATTTTCCCTGTGACTGAGGCCCTGCTGCGGGTGCGTGCCATTTTTGCGTCCATATGCCGATCAAAAAAGTTGTTATAAACAGTGCCGGAAGCCATGACAAACGCGGTTCCAAGCATTGCTGTCACCATTGTCATCAAAAAAGCCATTCCGGTTAATGGTTTTTCTGCGCTTGCAAACGCGATCCAAAATCCGCCGAAAGCTGCTATCGAGTTTGATATGATAATGCCGGGTTTTGCAAGTTTGATAAAATCGTAAACTGTTACCCGGTTCGAAGCTTTTATGTATTTCGTTTCAGATAGAGCTGCAGAATCTCTTGTACTCCCCAAAAATAGACGCCTCCCTCACAACTGCATGCTTTTGTTATCGTAACAAGAGGGCTATGGAATTACAATTATTTCCTATATTTGTCATGATATTGTCATTTTTAAAACAAAAAAATGGGGAGCTGGACTGCCCCCATTTTGGTAAAACGGCGTTTAATATCCGTATCCTCCGCCGTATCCTCCGCCATATCCTCCGCCGTAACCGTACCAAGGGTAGTAAGGCGGGCGTGGGCGCGGGTAATAGTAAGGCGGACGTGGATAAAACGGATAGAACGGTCTTGGGTAATAATAAGGCGGATAAAATGGCGGTCTCGGGCGCGAATAATAAGGCTGTCTTTCATCATAAGGTATAATTTGTTCAAATGTCTGTTCATTCAAAGGATAATCCAAGAGGAAAACCTCCCTAGTTTTTTTATTCCTTTTACCATATTCTTGATGTGCGGGTTGGGTGTATGTACATTCGTGAAATCGGATTTTTTTTATGATGAAATCCCTGAAAAAAGGATTGACAAGAACTTCTAAATCTCATAGTATTACAAATGTGAAATAAATGTTACTCCAATGTTACAAAAACATTTCTAAATAGATACAGTTCTAATTGATGAAAAATAAATCGAAACGGTTATGAAAGAAGGAATTTGGGTTGTTTGCAAAAAGAATCAAATGGTTTCATGTATTAATAGCAGTTGTATGTGTGGCGGGCCTTATCGGCTTTTTTCATAATTCATTAAAAAAAGAAACGGTTATGAATAAAGTAAAAACTGATTCTCAGTATGGGAATGTGGAGATTGCAACGCTCGTGAATGACGGGAAAACCTTCAATTACGCGGTCAACTATCCCGTTTTCAAAAATAAAAAAATGGATTCGGTATTAAAGAGTTTCGCAGAGAAAGAGGTTCGCCAATTTCAGAAGGAAACAAAAGACGTTGATCAGGCACATACGACAACGCGCAACGAATTAAATGTTGATTATAAAATTGTCCATTATGCCAAGCAGACTGTAGCGATTGTATTTAATGAATATAAATATATCGGCGGTGCACACGGGCAAACCGTGAAAAAAACGTTTAACTATGATTTTAGTAAGCAAGCTTTTCTTTCAATTGATGATCTTTTCAAAGAGGACGCTGACTATTTACATAAGCTTTCATTAATCGCTTATCATGAGCTGAAAAAGGATAAGGACATTGCTGCAGACGATGCGCTATTAAGAGAAGGAACGGCACCGAAAAAAGATAATTTCAGCCGCTTTGCCATCAAAGAAGATTATATCGAATTTTATTTTGATACATATCAGGTCGCAGCAGGCTATCTTGGAGAGCAATCGATTGCCATTAAGAAAAGCCTTTTGAAAGACATCGTGAAAGAACAATATATTGATAAAGCAAAAAACAAAAATAAAATCAAAGAACAAAAGCCGAAGCATGAAGTGATTTCTTTACCCAAAGAGGAAACGGTTGATCCTAATCAAAAAGTCATTGCGCTTACTTTCGACGACGGCCCGAATCCTGCGACAACAAATCAGATTCTGGACTCCTTGAAGAAATATAAGGGGCATGCCACGTTTTTTGTTCTCGGGAGCAGGGTGCAATATTACCCGGAAACGCTTAAAAGAATGCTGAAGGAAGGAAATGAGGTGGGGAACCATTCGTGGAGTCATCCGCTTCTCACAAGGCTTTCAGTGAAAGAGGCATTAAAGCAAATCAATGACACGCAAGATATCATTGAAAAAATAAGCGGATACCGCCCGACGCTCGTAAGACCTCCATACGGCGGCATTAATGATGAGCTGCGGAGTCAGTTGAAAATGGATGTCGCGTTATGGGATGTTGATCCGGAAGATTGGAAAGACCGAAACAAAAAAACAATCGTTGACCGTGTCATGAGTCAGGCGGGAGATGGAAGAACCATCTTGATTCACGACATTTACCGCACCTCTGCTGATGCTGCCGATGAAATGATCAAAAAGCTCACTGATCAAGGCTATCAATTGGTGACGGTCTCTCAGCTTGAAGAGGTTAAAAAACAAAGAGAAGCGAATTAATACGAAAAGGCTGCCGCGGATTTTGCCCGGACAGCCTTTTTTCTTTTTAATAAGAGCCTGTGGTGGCCCAAACATTCAGGTTGGGTCCTGAATACTTGCCGAAAGCGTAAGAAGTCCTTGGGTCTAAATCATATACCATCGGCGTATAACAAGATTTTTGGCCGGCAACCGCTTTTCCGTTGCCGCCTGCAGAATCACAATTATATCTCTTTCCGTCCGTGTTCCGGGTAATCTCCGCATTTGCTTCAAAGCCTGCCGTCAATGTGTTATTCATCGTGATTTTTGCCCAAGCCGTTTTACATGTACTGCTGAATTTAAGCTCGACTACTCCGATGACTTGATTGTTGGCATTCACTAAGTTTGAGGATTTTTTTGTAGAGCCGCTGGATGCACAATCATTGTAATAAGGGCTTTTTCCATCATAGGCGTGGGTTTCCGCATTGGCAGGCGCTCCTTTGACGGCAAAAACAAATACAACTGAGAATAACACCAATGAAGCCTTCGTAAACAGTTTTTTCATGTCCTTTATGACCTCCTTAATATGGCAAACAATAAATCATACGGAGGAACAATCAAAACATGCATGCTTTTTTGTGAACAATAAAGGCGGCCGGGAGGATGGAGTTATTGGCCGCCTTTGGTGTTGGGGTTAAGCTTTTACATCAATGGTCTGTCCAAGCGTCGGATGCTGAATCATCTTCAAGGTTTGATCGGCATTTTGCTGGGCGGTGTCCAGCATTTTTTTCGTTAAGGCGATACCAACATTTTGGGCAAGGGATGCTTGATGCATCGCAACTGATAAAGCAGGAATATCCATCGTTCCACCTCCTATGCCTTACCTATCGGCGGCTTTGGATGATTTTACAGGTGAAAAATGGCTTAATTTTCCCTGTTGACCCTTACGCTGCGGCATACCGTATGTTTTTGACAAGGGGGGAATCAGGATGAATCTTGTCATGGAAAAGACCTTTGAGAAATATGAAAAGCTGTTTTCAATGGTAGAAGAGAAAAGAGAGGATGAGTTTCGGTATACGATGATGAGGCCGTTTGAAAAGATGTGGAGCGCTATCCAAGTTCCGCTGAGAGCGAAGGAGCAAAGCGGCTATGATGTAATCATGGCTGTGAAAATGCTTGGTTATTTGGATGTCCGTGATGCTGAAGCCGGGCAGAAAGCACTGCAAATACTGAAAGAATCATATGCTGCAGAGATAGCTGAATCTGCGCTACGGCAATGTATCGATTTTGCAGAGCGCGAACAGCTCCGGGTGAATGCAGACGAGATCAAATTCGGCCTTTACATCGCTGACCCAAATAAGCTTCAGCTGCAAAAAGGCTACTGCGGATTTGGCGGGATACCGGGCTTTATACATGTATGGATGAATCCGGACAGCTATAACCTGCCAAGGATACCTTCAATTATTGCTCATGAGTTTCATCATAATTTGCGGTTTTCGTATGTTGATTTTCATCATGGCTCTGTGAGTGTCGGGGATTATCTTGTGATTGAAGGGTTGGCTGAGTCATTTGCCAGAGAGCTGTTTGGCGAGGAGCAATTAGGTCCTTGGGTAACACGTTTTGATCAAGAAGATTTGCAGTATTCCATTGAAGTCATCAATGAGGTGCTGGATGTGAAAGGCTTTTCGGAAGTAAGCCGTTATATGTTTGGTGATCCGATTGCGAAAGTCCAAGGCTTTGAGCCTGCGGGATTATCGGCTTTTGCGGGTTATGCAGTTGGATATCATGCCGTTCAGTCATTTATGGATAAACATCAAGTCACGATAAGCGAGGCCACGCTCTTGGATACGGAGACCATTCTTTCTCAGTGCGGGCTGTTTTCCAAATGAAAAAAGCGTCACATACAGCGGCGCTTTTTGATTCCCAGAGCCAGCAGCTCTATAGCGGCACAAGAGGCAACTCCAAGTGTATACGCTTCGATATCACTCCATAAAAATCCGTACCCCAGTACAAGTCCGCCAAGAGAAGTGTCTCTGATCCGGTCGATCCATTCGGCATGATACAGCTGGCTGATTTCAATGAAAAAACAGAAGGAAAGGCTGATAAGGCCAGTCGTCATCGTTTTCATTTTCCGAAATAGAAACCCGCAACCCGTAAAGATCATGGCAGCCCACAGAGAGTCCCCCAGGTAAGTATTGAGGGCATCCGGCAGTACACTGGAGAATGCTCTAGCTCCCAGCCCCAGACCTATGATCAGTATGGTGAACGCTGCATATATCCATCGATTTCGCTTCATTGAAAATGACCCCGTCTCTGCTTCATCTCCCATGTATTGTAAGGAATATATCTTCTATTTGTCCAATAAAAAAGCGGCTGAACAGCCGCATGATGGGTTTATTTTGCTTTAAGGTTTACATGGTCAGCGGTCTGGTCCTTGCCAATTACAAAATGAAGTTCATATCGGCCTGTGTCATATACATAGTCGATTTCATCGGTAAACGGGACGGTTAACACTCGATTCGCGGGGCCTATTTCATTCCGCAGCACTTCCGGGGTAACTCCTCCTAAATTCAGCTGCCGTTCCACGCCGGTTCCAAAGTAGCGGATTTCTGAAATTGTCATGTCTTTATGATAGGAAAATCCGTAGCCCGGGTTCCCCATATTCCAGTGATATAAATCAAACCGATTGTCTCCTCCGGACGGTCGTTCCGGTTCCCCTAATTTAGCATGGACATCGCCTTTCGTGCTTTTGTTAATGGTAAGGCCTTGCACCTGCTGAGGCATTTCCCCTGTGTAGGCGGTGTTGTAAAGATTTTTGACAAGCTCGGCGGCTGATTGGTTTGTGTTTTCAGAGATCGAGGTTGTTTGAGTTATGGCCTTTGCCGGTGTTGAAAAGGACGCCGCTCCGAAGCCGGAAAGAGAGCCTGTCAGTGCTGCTGTCGCGGTTAGAACAGACATTGTTTTTTTCATGCTGATCCCTCCTTTTTCATTCTACCCTCTCGTTTCCCGGTGATGATGCACTAAAACATGTGAGTGCGCTTTGTATGTTTTAGTGATCCCTTGTAAGGGAACAGAAATGGGTAATTCGGTATATACACAAGCAAGAAAGGGGAATGGAGATGGCTGAACAGAAAAACATCACAATAAACGGCGTTGAAATGGAAGCGTCCGAAGAACAGACGGTGCTTCAGCTTTTGAATAACAGTTCGATTGAAGTGCCGCAAGTCTGCTATCATCCAAGCTTAGGGCCGATTGAAACATGCGATACGTGCATCGTCAGCATCAATGGTGAGCTGAAGAGATCGTGCTCTGCTGAATTAAAGGATGGAGACGTTATTGATACGCTTTCGCCAGATGTGAAAAAAGCGCAGGTCATCGGGATGGACAAGATTTTATATAATCATGAGCTTTATTGTACAGTTTGCGATTACAACAATGGGGGATGCGAAATACATAATACGGTGAAGGAAATGAAAATCAATCACCAAAGCATCCCGTTTGACCAGAAGCCTTACCATAAGGATGAATCTCATCCGTTTTACCGGTATGATCCAGATCAATGTATTTTGTGCGGACGCTGTGTCGAAGCGTGTCAGGATGTTCAGGTAACTGAAACACTGACCATTGACTGGGAGCGGAAACGCCCGCGCGTCATTTGGGATAACGATGTGCCGATCAATGAGTCGTCTTGTGTATCATGCGGCCACTGTTCCACCGTCTGTCCATGTAACGCGATGATGGAAAAAGGAATGGAGGGGGAAGCTGGATATTTAACAGGCATTGATCACGAATCGCTTCGTCCGATGATCGAGATCACAAAAGGCGTAGAGACAGGCTACGGCTCGATTCTCGCTATTTCCGATATGGAATCCGCCATGCGTGATGAGCGAATCAAAAAAACGAAAACCGTCTGTACCTATTGCGGCGTCGGCTGCACCTTTGATGTCTGGACAAAGGGCAGAGACATTCTGAAAGTCGAGCCGCAGGAGGAAGCGCCGGCCAATGGCATTTCCACTTGTGTAAAAGGAAAGTTCGGCTGGGATTTCGTGAACAGTGAGGAACGCTTGACAAAGCCGCTGATCCGCGAAGGCGACCATTTCCGTGAAGCGGAGTGGGAGGAAGCGTTATCGCTGATCGCCAGCAAGTTCACGGATTTAAAAGAGGAGTTTGGCCCGGATTCACTCGCTTTTATTACATCTTCTAAATGTACAAACGAAGAATCCTATCTCATGCAAAAGCTGGCCAGAGGGATCATTGGCACAAATAATGTGGACAACTGCTCGCGCTATTGCCAATCTCCCGCGACTGCCGGCCTGTTTCGGACAGTCGGCTATGGCGGTGACTCAGGGTCGATTACAGATATCGCGCAAGCGGACCTTGTGTTGATTATCGGTTCGAACACGTCTGAGTCGCATCCGGTCTTGTCCACTCGCATTAAACGGGCTCATAAGCTGAGAGGGCAGAAAGTGATCGTAGCGGATATCAGAAAACACGAAATGGCAGAGCGCTCTGATTTATTTGTCCAGCCGCGTGCCGGATCAGATATCGTCTGGCTGAATGCCATCGCCAAATATTTAATTGAAAACGGCAAGGCCGATGAACGATTTTTGCAGGAAAAAGTGAACGGACGAGATGAATATGTAAAAAGCCTGACGCCATATACCCTTGAATATGCCGAGGAGAAAACCGGAATTGATCAGGAAACCCTCATCCAAATGGCAGAGATGATAGGTCAGGCTGACAGTGTGTGCGCATTGTGGGCAATGGGCGTGACACAGCATATTGGCGGAAGTGATACAAGCACGGCAATTTCTAATCTACTGCTTGTGACAGGAAACTACGGAAAACCGGGAGCAGGCTCTTACCCATTGCGCGGCCATAACAACGTGCAGGGAGCAAGTGACTTCGGAAGCATGCCTGACAGACTGCCGGGCTATGAAAAAGTGACGGACGAACAAGTCCGCCAAAAATACGAGCGGGCGTGGGGTGTGCCGCTGCCGAAGGAGCCGGGCATGACCAACCACGAAATGATCGAAAAAATCCATTCCGGCCAGCTGAAAGCGATGTATGTAAAAGGTGAAGAAATGGGTCTGGTCGATTCCAATATCAATCATGTACACGCCGCCTATGAAAAGCTTGATTTCTTTGTGGTACAGGATATTTTCCTTTCACGTACAGCCGAGTTTGCTGATGTTGTTCTTCCTGCGAGCCCGAGCCTTGAAAAAGAGGGAACCTTTACAAACACAGAACGCCGTATTCAGCGGCTGTATCAGGTGTTTGAACCGTTGGGCGATTCAAAGCCGGACTGGCAGATTATTATGGAGGTTGCCAATAAGCTCGGTGCTGACTGGCACTATGAACACCCTGGAGACATTATGGAGGAAGCAGCCATGCTGTCGCCGATTTATGCCGGCGTCACCTATGAACGCCTTGAAGGCTACAACTCCCTGCAATGGCCTGTAAGCGCAGATGGAAAGGATTCGCCATTACTTTTTACTGAGCGCTTCCCTTTCCCAGACGGCAAAGCCATTCTCTATCCTGTTCAGTGGACTGAGCCTGAAGAGTTCGGTGAGGAATATGATATCCACGTCAACAATGGCCGGCTTTTGGAGCATTTCCATGAAGGGAACCTGACCTACAAATCAAAAGGGATTTCGAAGAAAACACCGGAAGTGTTCTTAGAAATTTCTCCAGAGCTTGCGGCAGAGCGGGGGATTCAGGACGGAACCCTTGTCAGACTCACATCGCCTTTCGGAAATGTCAAAGTGAAGTGCTTGATCACTGATCGTGTCAAAGGGAAGGAAGTATATCTGCCAATGAACGATTCAGGGGAAGCAGCGATCAACCTGTTAACAGGCAGCCATGCTGATAAGGATACCGACACGCCTGCATACAAAGAAACATCAGCCAAGATGGAAATTTTGAAGCGCGATGGAAACAATCCGCTGCCTAAGATCAATCACCGCAACGGCAATCCGCAGCCGCAAATCGGTGTGCAGGTACAAAAGAAATGGGCGCGAAAAGACTATATTTTCCCTGGCGACGCTGTGAAAAGGGGGATTGGGCATAATGGCTAAAGCGATCAAACGAATTCAGAAAATCGAGATAACCGAAGAGGATCAGCGACAGCGTGATATGAAAGAAATTGAAGATGCATTAGTCGAAAATAAGGAAGCCATTCTTGAAACGCTGCATATGATGGGCCACATGAACGAGCGCGGTGTTTTGCCATTGCTCCGCGGCCTTTTTGGCCAAGGGGATAAAGTTCTTGATATCTTAGTGAAAAAGGCAGATACAGAGGAAACAGCCAATACGCTGAAAAATCTGCTTCTTCTGGTTGGAACGCTAGGCATGCTGGATGTGAAACAGCTGGAGCCCCTCATTTTGAAAGTGAATGCGGGTGTGGCAAATGCCGTGGAACAGAAGGACAGCGAAGAGAAAACAGGTTATTTTGATATCATCCGTTCGCTCAAAGACCCGGAAATCAACAAAGCAGTTACACTGCTTTTCTCCTTTTTAAAAGGAATGGGACAAGATACAAAGGAGCTGGAACGCACGACTCAGCCTCCAGAGCGCCAAAAACATCATGAGGAACCCCGAGAGAAAAGGGAAATGAATAAGCGAGATTGATCACCTGCCCGAGCCGGCTGCTGCCAGCTCGGGTTTTTTGGTGAAAAGGTCTAATGGACTAGTAAAAAATGTTCAAAGACTAGAAAGAAGTAAGTTTGTAATGAATGAGACAGAAAAAATCATTACTTTTCTACCTGTTAAGAAAAGGAAAAATCTGATTATAATAGAAATCGATTACTTTAGATGGGGGAACAGTGATGAAAAAAGTCTTATTGCTATTATTTGTTCTGACGATCGGGTTTGCGCTTTCCGCATGCAGCCAATCGAGCGATGCGTCAGAGAAGGAAAAACCGAAAGAAAAAACGCAAGAAGAGCTTGAAAAGGAACTTGATAAAGAACTGAAGGAAGGCAATGTATCGAAGTCTAAAAAAGATGATCAAATACATAAAATAGGAGAAACATTTAAAGCAGGACATACGAATCTTACAGTGAATAAAGTTGATAGAGTGCAAAAAGGTGAATATACGGAAGTTGGAGGAGCTGTAGACGCGAAGCCAAAAACAATAAAAAATGAAGAGGAACGGCTAATTATAGAAGTTACAATAGAAAACATAGGAAAAGATTCAATAAGCTACAATTTTATCGGGTTTGATTTAAAAGACAAGAACGATCAATCAATCCGGCCTGTTTTTTCTATAGAAGAGAAGGACAGGATCCTTATGGGAGGAACACTAGTGCCAGGAAAAAAGGTTACAGGTGTAGTCAGTTATGTAATCCCTAAAGGTGAACAGAAAAATTACACACTGGTATATAATCCGTTTTTCGCTGATACCACAAGCAGTAATATTGAAGAGAGAGTAAAGGACGATATTGATTATTTGGTGAAGTTAGATTAGAACTTAATTTGCCGTTAGCACGTTTTCATCAGTGGGAAACGTGCATTTTTTATAGTGAAAAATAACTTGAAAGGATGAGTGATAATCGTGCAAACCAAATGGCTGGGACGGGCGCAGCGGATTCAGGCGATCGCACAGGCGGGGCTCGCTTTTTCCAAGGATGTGTATGACAGGGAAAGGTACGAAGAGCTGATGAAGCTCAGCGTAGAGATGATGGCGGATTACTCGCAAACGGAAATTGAAGTCATCACTGATTTATGGAAGGGTGAGAAAGGCTATCCGACACCGAAAGCGGATGTTCGCGGCGCAGTATTTCGAGAGAATCAGATTTTGCTTGTTCGGGAGAAGCATGATGAGCTGTGGTCGCTGCCGGGCGGGTTTTGCGAGATTGGTTTATCACCGGCTGAAAATGTGATCAAAGAAATCAAAGAAGAGTCGGGTTACGATACTGAACCGTCCCGATTGCTGGCCGTGCTAGACAGCCATAAGCACCCTCATCCGCCTCAGCCTTATCATTATTATAAAATCTTCATTGAATGCAGTATTACAGGCGGGCAGGGGGAAACAGGAATTGAGACGAACCATGCCGCTTTTTTCCCGGAAGACAGGCTCCCGCCGCTTTCTCCAAAACGAAACACACCTTCACAGCTCGGCATGCTGTTTGATTTTATGCGCCATCCAGAAAAGGCCACAATATTTGACTAAACAAAGAAAGAGCCCGGAAGGCTCTTTTTTGTTATAGCGCAATATGTTTTTCGTTGGCTAGTTTTAGAAGGGTCATAATAGAATCGGCTTGTTTAAGGCCGAGTTTTTGCTTTAATTTGTTTTCTTCAACTAATCGGCTGCCGTAAATCTCTACAGAAGCTTTGTCAACGACAGCATGCCAGTTTTCCTGATTTTTTCCTTCAACAAGCGGTTTCTCATGTCTCTCAGAAAAAGAGAACACAAACAATACAAATGCCAGTGAAAGTAGGATGCCGACAACTTGTTTTTTGAAATTGGTCTGTGCTGCCATGTTGTTCTCTCCTTCACCTTTTACCCTTTATTTAATCATAGAATCAGCTTGCTTTATATAATGGAAAAGTCATTTTTTTAGGTTAGTGCTATTGGTTGGAAAGAGGGGTGTTTTCTGATCGGAGCGGTGCAATTGAATGCATATTGAATTTGCATGCTTATGCCTAAGGTCACGTTGTGAGCCAAAACGGCAGTGCAGAATAGAAAAAAATTGAAAGATTATGGTAAGATGAACGAAATTCGAGGGGGAATATATGATGCCTGCATCGGACATCTTGATCGCCTGCCTGCTGTTATAGATTTGTCTATATTTATTGTTCCTCTCTTTTTTGAAAGCGGGAGGTGAAGAAGAACGTCAATTGCTGAATTCTTTCAAGAGGAGTGACAATGCATGAGTGTGTTAAACCGCCGGCAAGCCTTGCAGCGAGCGCTGCTCAATGGAAAAAACAAACAGGATGCTTATCATCCGTTTCCATGGTACGAATCGATGAGAAAGGATGCGCCTGTTTCCTTTGATGAAGAAAACCAAGTGTGGAGCGTTTTTCTTTATGATGATGTCAAAAAAGTCATTGGGGATAAAGAGCTGTTTTCCAGTTATATGCCGCAGCAGTCAAGCGCTATTGGAAATTCCATCATTAACATGGACCCGCCGAGGCATACGCAAATCCGTTCTGTAGTGAATAAAGCCTTCACGCCGCGTGTGATGAAGCAATGGGAACCGAGAATTCAGGAAATCACAGATGAACTGATTCAAAAATTTCAGGGGCGAAGCGAGTTTGACCTTGTTCACGATTTTTCATATCCGCTCCCGGTTATCGTGATATCTGAGCTGCTCGGAGTGCCTTCGGAGCATATGGATCAGTTTAAAACATGGTCTGATCTTCTGGTCAGTACGCCGAAGGATAAAAGTGAAGAAGCTGAAGAAGCCTTTTTGGAAGAACGAAACAAGTGCGAGGAAGAACTGGCCGCGTTTTTTGCCAACATCATTGAAGAAAAGCGGAACAAACCGGCACAGGACATCATTTCAATTTTAGTGGAAGCGGAAGAAACAGGCGAGAAGCTGTCCGGAGAAGAGCTGGTTCCGTTTTGCACGCTGCTGCTGGTGGCTGGGAATGAAACCACAACAAACCTGATTTCAAATGCGATGTACAGCATATTAGAAACGCCGGATGTGTACAATGAACTGCGCAGCCATCCTGAACTGACGCCTCAGGCAGTCGAGGAGGCCCTGCGTTTTAGGGCGCCTGCACCGGTTTTGAGGCGAATTGCCAAACGGGATACGGAGATCGGGGGACACCTCATTAAAGAAGGTGATATGGTTCTGGCTTTTGTGGCATCTGCAAATCGTGATGAAACGAAGTTTGACAGGGCACACCTGTTTGATATTCACCGCCATCCTAATCCGCATATCGCGTTTGGACACGGCATCCATTTTTGTCTTGGGGCACCGCTTGCCCGTCTTGAAGCAAAGATTGCGTTAACGTCTTTGATTTCAGCTTTTCCTCATATGGAGTGCGTCAGTATCACTCCGATTGAAAACAGCGTGATATACGGATTAAAGAGCTTCCGTGTTAACATTTAATAGATAAGGAGACTGGAGATTCATGAAAAAGCACCATATTTCGATGATCAATATCCCTGCGTACGGGCATGTCAATCCTACGCTAGCATTAGTGGAGAAGCTTTGTGAGAAAGGGCATCGTGTCACGTATGCGACGACTGAGGAATTTGCGCCCGCTGTTCAGCAAGCCGGTGGAGAAGCATTGATTTATCATACATCCTTGAATATTGATCCTAAGCAAATCAGGGAGATGATGGAAAAGAATGACGCGACGCTCAGTCTATTGAAAGAATCACTCAGCATTCTGCCGCAGCTTGAGGAGTTATATAAAGATGATCAGCCTGATCTGATCATCTATGACTTTGTCGCACTTGCGGGAAAATTGTTTGCTGATAAACTTAATGTGCCGGTCATCAAGCTCTGTTCATCATATGCCCAAAATGAATCCTTTCAGCTTGGAAATGAAGACATGCTGAAAAAGATAAAAGAAGCCGAGGCTGAATTTAAAGCCTACTTGGAGCAAGAGCAATTGCCGGCTGTTTCATTTGAACAATTAGCTGTGCCGGAAGCATTAAATATTGTCTTTATGCCGAAATCCTTTCAGATTCAGCATGAGACGTTCGATGACCGTTTCTGTTTTGTCGGCCCTTCCCTTGGAAAACGGACGGAACAAGAAAGCCTGTTGATTGACAAGGGTGATCGTCCGCTTATGCTGATTTCTTTGGGAACGGCATTTAACGCATGGCCGGAATTTTACAAGATGTGCATCGATGCATTTCGGGATTCTTCATGGCAAGTGATCATGTCGGTCGGGAAATCGATTGATCCTGAAAGCTTGGATGATACCCCTGCTAACTTTACCATTCGCCAAAGCGTGCCGCAGCTTGAGGTGTTAGCGAAAGCCGATTTGTTTATTTCTCATGGCGGGATGAACAGTACGATGGAAGCGATGAATGCCGGTGTGCCGCTCGTCGTCATTCCGCAAATGTATGAGCAGGAGCTCACCGCAAAGCGTGTCGATGAGTTAGGTCTTGGCGTTTATTTGCAAAGAGAAGAAGTTACTGTTTCCAAGCTGCAGGAAGCGGTTCAGGCCGTATCCGGTGATCAAGAGCTGCTCAGCCGCGTCAAGAGTATGCAAAAGGATGTAAAAGAAGCAGGCGGAGCGGAGCGTGCGGCAGCTGAGATTGAAGCGTTTATGAAAAAATCCGCTGTACCGCAATAAATCACAAAAACCGAAATCAAAATGCGATTTCGGTTTTTTGTTTAAATATTTTTTTTCAACCCGCATCTTCGGCATTCTCTAAGAAACTTTCCGCCTTTTACAGAGCTTTTGAACAGTGTGTAATCACAATTATCACAGCGCCCGCTGCGGACGTCCGGATATTCGTTGAATTCGTAAACGATCGATGTATCGTAGCCTTTTGTTTCATATTCTTCTTTTTTTGTTTCCATGATCGATCCTCCGTTAACAAACGTGTCTGCTGTTTATATTACAGCAAGCTTCAGGTGTATTCAAATGGATTTTAGAGGCTTGGGTTTATCTTGATTTCTCCCTTGGTTTGCGCCACAATAGCTTTATTAAACTTGTATACATAAAAAGCCTATGCAAAGAGGAGAGAAACGGGTATGGGAAAAGGGTTACATGGAAAGCGAGTGGCAATCGGGGGCTCCCGAAAAACGGAAGAAATCAGCACGATCATTGAAAAACAGGGCGGAACTCCTGTCATCCGGCCTCTCCAAGGCACGGTTTATCTAGCAGAGAAGCAGGTAGAGCCGGATTTGCGGACGTTTGCGGAGGAAAAAGCTGACTGGGTCATTTTCACGACAGGCATCGGCACGGAGACTCTTGTCGATATGGCAGAGAAAATCGGTCTGAAAGACGAGTTTCTGCAGGCCATTCGCCAAGCGAAAGCGGCATGCCGAGGATACAAAACGCTGTCTGCGTTGAAAAAGCTTGGGATCACACCGGAAGCTTCGGATGAAGACGGGACAACAAGAGGCTTAATCCGTTCCTTGGAACCTTACGACTTTTCAGGAAAAACAGTCATGGTGCAGCTTCATGGAGAAAATGCGCCGGCCCTCATAGCATTTCTTGAAGAAAAGGGCGCGTCTGTCCTGCCGATCCTGCCTTATCAGCACATCCCGCCAGAGGAGGAAACGGTGGAGCGGTTATGCCGGGAGCTGATGAACGGTGAGATCGACGCCGTTTGTTTTACAACGGCAATTCAGGTTCGTTCCCTGTTTGATTTTGCCAAGGCGCGCGGCTATATCGATGAAGTGAAGGCTGTATTTGAAGAGCGGGCCATCGCTGCGGCTGTCGGAAAAGTGACTGCTGAAGCACTGCGGGAAGAAGGCATCACGAGACTGCTTGCGCCGGAGATTGAGCGGATGGGCGCGATGATTGTTGAGTTGTCCAAGTATTATGAAGAAACGGAATAACCAGTACAAAAAGCCGCTTTTCCCTTGGAAAGCGGCTTTTGTCTGTCAGCCATTCTGCTTCAGCTGCTGATGCGCGGTGAATAATGACGGGTATGTCAGCACGCTTAAGATCACACAAGTCAGCGCGGCTGAAGACATCGTTGTAAACACAATTAAGAGCTGGAAGCGCACTGCCTGAATCGGGTCTGCTCCGGCTAGAATCTGGCCTGTCATCATGCCGGGAAGCTGGACAAGCCCCAGTGTTTTCTGGCTTTCCAGCGTCGGGATCATGCTCATTTTCATCGCAGAAGTAAGAATGCGCTGTATGGATTGTTTCGGTGTGCCTCCAAGAGACAATATTAATTGAATTTCTTCTTTGCGAACTTCGACTTCTGAGCTGAGCCGGTTTAAAAATAGACTGGAAAGCACCATCGAATTTCCGATGACCATTCCGCTGATCGGAATGACATATCGGGCCGTAAGCGGGATGATATGAAGAGACAGCAGAATTCCCTGCGTCACAATTTCTACAATCGCTAACGCGGCGAACACCCTCCAAAACGAACCGATTGTATTTTTCTTTCGTTTGATAACATTTTGCGCTGCTACTGCCAACATTAACAGCACCATCAGCAAGATAAAAACAGGATGGTCTCCGCGAAAAATAAGCGACAGTACATAACCGATGATAAGCAGCTGTACCGCTGCCCGGATGGTGGCAATGATCATGTCTTTTTCTACGCCGGCTTTAAAGGATTTTGATAAAAACAAGGCGATCAAAACAAAGATCATCGTTAAAGAGAGAGAAAGGTAATCCATTACCGGGTGCCTCCCTTCAAGAACTCTTTGGCTGCTTCATGCTGCGGGGTGGAGAAAAATGTCTCCGTTTCTGCGGTTTCCAGCAGCCGGCCATCCGCCATAAACCAAATGGTATCGGCTACTCGTTTTGCCTGCTCCATATTATGAGTCACCCACATGACCGTCAGTTTTTTGTTTTGTTGCTGCCGTTTGATCAGTTCTTCAATCTCAAGAGCAGAAACAGGGTCCAAGGCAGACGTGATTTCGTCTAATAATAGAATAGAGGAAGGATTTGCGAGCGTTCTGGCTAGTGACAGCCGTTGCCGCTGTCCGCCCGATAAGTCCTTGGCGCTTCTGTCTAACAGCTCTGGCGGGAGCCCTGTAAGAGAAGCGAGCTCTTCAGGGGAGTACAGCTGGGATTGGTGAAGCCTTTGGACCAGACTTAGATTGTCACGCACTGTCCCGTCGAGGACGGGCGCTGATTGAAATGCGAGGGCTGCCGTTCGCCTCAGCTCACTGACATTCCATTCTCGGACTTCTTTTCCGCATATATTTACTTCGCCGCTGTCAGGCGTTCTCATTAAATTGCACATGGACAGGAGAGTGCTTTTGCCTGAACCGGAAGGACCTAAAACGGCCACGATTGTGCCCTGTTGAATGTCTCCGGTGACATCCTGCAGTACATCATAGGTTTGTCCGTCTTGTTCATAGCTTTTTCTAACTGATCTGAAGGAGATGGCTGGTTTGTTTTGAGTTTGATTGATTGCTTCCATTACAATAATCACCTTTCAGTAAAGTAGGCTTACACTATATTTAAATATAACGTGAAACAGATGCCTTTTGGTAGTAAAAATAAAGGAGAACAGGCTTTCACCCGTTCTCCGGCAGATGCTACGCGGTCAGATTTGACTGTGTTTTCTTTTTCGGATTTCTCGGCTGTGAAGTGAAGGTATGTAACACCATCCCCGCTATAATAATGAATAAACCGGCAAATGAAATAGGTGACGGGAAAACGCCTGACAGCAGAACAATTTCACCAAGCAGCGCGAAAATCACTTCACCGGATTGAGTTGCTTCAACGGCTGCGAGTTTTTGCGGATTGTCTCTTACCATATCAGTGGCCCAGAAAAATAAAACGGTCGCAATGATGCCTGAGCTGACGGCCACGATAAAGGATTGAACGGTTTGCCCTGCTGTCGGAAGGCCGTCTGACCACCAGCCGTAAGCTGCTACTATAAGCCAGAATGGAAGGCTTGCCAAGGTCATCCCCAGCACACGCTGAAATGTATCAAGCCGGCCCCCGTATTCTTCGAGCATTCTCCGGTTTCCTAGCGGATAGGCAAAAGCCGCAATGACAACCGGCAGCACACTGAAAAGTAGCATCTTCCCAGAAAGCGATTCTGCATGCTGAAGCTGTATCAGTGCCGCTCCGATCAGGATGATCACGGAAGTGCCAAGTGAAACAAGGGGAACCTTTTGCCTAACGAGCTGCGGCCCGTCCGGCATGTCTTTTTTGACATAGAAAAATGGAGATAACAGAACACCGGCGACGATTGTGATTTGCCAGGTCCCGGCTACGAGCCAACCTGGACCGTATGCAGCTGCAAAAGTGATCGGCGCGTAAAAAAGCACGAAGCCGACAAAGCTCCATTTGATCCAAAAGATCGGCTTTTTCCGCATCTCTTGTAAGAGAGGGGTGAATGTCCCTCTCATGATGACAATCAAACATAAAAACGGCACCATAAAAATAAAACGCAGCGAAGCGCTCCAAAGCCAGCTGCCTCCGGATAACTCCATCGCTCTGTTTAAAATAAAGGTAACGGCGAAAAAGAGTGAAGCCAATATTCCGATAACGATTGCTTTCATGATATCCCTCATTCTGGCATTATTTTTTTATACTATACTATTCGATATCGCACAGATCAATGGAGTCGTGAGAAAATAAACATGTTTTGCGAACCGCTATGTGTGGAAGACAAAAAATGGAGGTGAAATTGATGGAAGCAAAGACACAGGCGTACTTTTTTCAGGATGATGGCAGGATTCCGAATCACCCTGATTTTCCGCTCGTTGTGTATCAAAACGCACTCAAGGACACCGGTCAGGCAGAGCGGATCGTCAACCGGCATGGCTGGTCAAACAGCTGGTCGGGGAGTGTTTTTCCATACCATCATTATCACAGCAATACGCATGAAGTCCTGATTGCAGTTCGGGGAGAGGCTGTGATTCAGTTTGGGGGAGAAAAAGGGGCTGCTATTCCTTTCAAATCCGGCGATGCAGTCGTGATTCCAGCCGGAGTTGGCCATAAAAAGCTAAGCGCTAGTTCCGATTTTACCGTCATTGGCGCTTATCCGGGAGGCGTTCATTATGATATGAAGACGGGAGAGCAGAGTGAACGGAAGGAAGCGATGAAACAGATCAAGCATGTGTCATTGCCAGCGAAAGATCCGATTACAGGAAAAAGAGAACCTCTATTGGAAATATGGGTAAAGTGAAGGGGAGAAAATTGCTGGATTGTCAATAACTAGTGCCGCAGAAATGTTATGACACGGGCTCCATATAAATTAATTTCATAATCGAAGCAATTCACGTTCAAATTTTGTTCAAAAAGTGTTATCATATAGAAGGTAATCGAATTGGAGTTTTTTGTGTTTGCTATTTTCAGAGAGAGTAAAGGATTTTTGACTTATTCAATTGTTTATTTTTGAGATAAAAATAATACTGAATATGGCAAGATGAAAAACTGGGTAGTAAACATTTATTTTTGTAAATGATTGTGCATGAATTCACAATCCTTATTCTTATGCTTTCAAGTATGAGACCAGGGAGAGGCACTACCCTTTCCACAAAAAATCTGCAAACTGCTTATAGTAAAGGAGAATTGGATATGCCAGAAACAATCGATCAAACAAATGCGTCTGTCAGCCAAAGCCAGCAAGATCTTATTGATCAGCTGTTAAAGCCGGAAGTTCAAGAATCACTGACCGTTTTAGTTGACCAGCTTCCAAAGCTGACTGAGTTAGTGAATATTTTAACGAAGTCTTATGATTTCGCTCAGTCTGTAGCAACTGACGAAGTGCTAAAAAGCGACACTGTCGGTGCGATCACTGAAATTCTTGAGCCTGTAAAAGAAACAGCGAAAGAAGTAGCTGCGACTGCAATCGAAGCGAAAGACCGCGCGGAAGCAAGCAACGAAACGATTGGTCTTTTCGGCCTGTTGCGCATGCTGAAAGATCCTCAAGCTCAAAAGCTGTTCCGTTTTGCTAACAGCTACCTTGAAGTCATGAACGAACGCGAAAACCAAAAATAATCTTAGATTCAAATTGATATAAAGGACGGAGGATATACGATGTCAAAACATATTGTCATTCTAGGCGCTGGTTATGGCGGAGTTCTTTCTGCTTTAACAGTTCGCAAACATTATACAAAAGAACAAGCACGCGTGACTGTGGTAAACAAATACCCAACTCACCAAATCATTACGGAATTACACCGCCTTGCAGCAGGCAACGTGTCTGAAAAAGCGGTTGCAATGCCATTAGAAAAACTTTTCAAAGGCAAAGACATTGATCTTAAAATCGCGGAAGTAAGCTCTTTCTCTGTTGATAAAAAAGAAGTTGCGCTTGCTGACGGTTCTACATTAACTTATGATGCGCTTGTTGTAGGTCTTGGTTCTGTAACAGCTTACTTCGGCATCCCAGGTCTTGAAGAAAACAGCATGGTATTGAAATCTGCTGCTGATGCGAACAAAGTCTTCCAACATGTTGAAGATCGTGTGCGCGAGTACTCTCAAACGAAAAACGAAGCTGATGCAACAATCCTTATCGGCGGAGGCGGCTTAACAGGTGTTGAGCTTGTCGGTGAGCTTGCTGATATCATGCCGAACCTTGCGAAAAAATACGGCGTAGACCATAAAGAAATCAAATTGAAGCTGGTTGAAGCAGGTCCGAAAATCCTTCCTGTCCTTCCGGATGATCTTATCGAGCGTGCGACTGCAAGCCTTGAAAAACGCGGCGTTGAGTTCTTAACAGGTCTTCCTGTTACAAATGTAGAAGGAAACGTGATTGATCTAAAAGACGGATCTAAAGTTGTTGCCAACACATTTGTTTGGACTGGCGGCGTACAAGGTAACCCATTAGTCGGTGAATCAGGTCTTGAAGTGAATCGCGGACGCGCGACAGTAAATGACTTCCTGCAATCTACATCTCACGAAGATGTATTCGTTGCTGGAGACAGCGCAGTTTACTTCGCTCCAGACGGCCGTCCATACCCGCCAACTGCACAAATCGCATGGCAAATGGGTGAGCTGATCGGTTACAACCTATTCGCTTACTTAGAAGGCAAAACGCTTGAAACATTCAAGCCAGTAAACTCTGGTACACTTGCAAGCCTCGGACGCAAAGACGCGGTTGCCATCATTGGTGCAAATTCTACACCGCTTAAAGGTCTTCCTGCTTCCTTGATGAAAGAAGCAAGTAACGTACGCTACTTAACTCACATTAAAGGACTTTTCAGCCTGGCTTACTAATCCTTTTTGTGAACTCGGACATTGCCAAAAGTGTTCCTTTCGGGATGCTTTCCGGCAATGTCTTTTTTTGTTTTTATTGCTAACGTTAACATTTCATTTTCAAAAAAGAGATTGATCCCAGAAGAATATAAAGGTAAAATAAAAATAAATCAAAATGTTAACGTTAACATTTTGAAATAGAATGAAAGACGGTGAGGACATGGAACCCTTTATGGGCGAAAATTTTTTGCTGAAAAATGAAACCGCTGTCAGCCTCTATCACCATTATGCAAAAGACATGCCGATTATTGATTACCACTGCCATTTAAGCCCGAAAGAAATCTATGAAAATAAGACATTTCAAAACATCACAGAAGCCTGGTTGTATGGAGACCATTACAAATGGCGCATCATGAGAGCCAATGGGATTGAAGAGACATACATTACCGGCGATGCGCCTGATGAGGAGAAATTTATGGCTTGGGCGAAAACCGTGCCGATGGCGATCGGCAATCCGCTCTACAATTGGACTCACTTAGAACTGCAGCGTTTTTTTGGAATTTATGAGATTTTAAATGAGCAATCCGCGCCGGCTATATGGAAACGGACGAATGAACTGCTTCAAGGAGCAGGCTTCGGGGCAAGGGATTTAATCGTAAAATCAAATGTAAAGGTCGTTTGCACAACTGATGATCCTGTCGATTCTCTTGAATACCATCTATTATTAAAAGAAGACAAAGATTTTCCTGTCAGCGTGCTGCCCGGATTTCGGCCGGATAAGGGACTTGAGATCAATCGTGAAGGCTTCCCAGATTGGGTGCAGGCACTTGAAGATGCCGCAGCCATTTCAATTACAACCTACGATGAGTTTCTAAAGGCGTTAGAAAAACGGGTGCGATTCTTCCACTCAGCCGGCGGCAGAGTGTCTGATCATGCGATAGATTCGATGGTATTTGCCGAAACGACAAAAGAGGAAGCGGGACGGATTTTTTCTGACAGATTACAAGGAACAGAGGTTTCCTATGAAGATGAGAAGAAATTTAAGACGTATACGCTTCAGTTTCTTTGCGGGTTGTATGCGGAGCTCGATTGGGCGATGCAGTTTCATATCAACGCTTTAAGAAACACGAATACAAAAATGATGAAGAGACTTGGGCCTGATACAGGCTATGATTCTATGAATGATGAAGAAATTGCTAAGCCTTTATACAAGCTGCTGAACTCAGTTGAGATGAAGAACAAGCTGCCGAAAACGATTTTATATTCACTTAATCCAAACGATAACTATGTCATCGCCAGCATGATCAACAGTTTTCAGGACGGTGTTACCCCGGGAAAAATACAATTCGGCACAGCCTGGTGGTTTAACGATACAAAAGACGGGATGCTCGATCAAATGAAAGCGTTGTCAAACGTCGGGCTTTTCAGCCGCTTTATCGGCATGCTCACAGATTCCAGAAGTTTTCTTTCCTATACGCGCCACGAGTATTTCAGGCGGATCGTCTGCAATTTGATCGGGGAATGGGTGGAAAACGGCGAAGTGCCGCGAGATATGGAGCTTCTGGGAAGCATTGTGCAGGGAATTTGCTATGACAATGCGAAACACTACTTTCAATTTCAAGAAGAGAAAGCAAACGTGTAACCAAATGTCCGCTCAGCATCGCGATCAAGTGTCACCCTGAGCGGACCACTACCCGAAAATTCTTAAGACACAGAGGTGGAAGATGCGAACTGAACTGGCAAATAAGGTTGTGTCGATCGAAACGGAGAAAAGGCTTTCATTGAAAGAGAAAATTTCCTATGGATTTGGTGATTTTGGCAACGGTTTTATGTTTGATCTCGGCCAGATTTATTTATTGAAGTATTTTACTGATGTAGCGGGAATCCCGGCTGCGATGGCCGGCGGCATTTTTTTAGTCAGCAAGCTGTTTGCGGCGATAACAGATCCAATTGTCGGCTCATCTATTGATTATCGCAAAAATATCGGCAAACGGGGGAAATTCAGGCCTTATCTATTAATCGGCAGCATCGTGCTTGCGGTGCTTACTGTTCTTATTTTTCTGTCTCCCAATGTATCAACAACTGGAAAACTCATTTATGCATATGCTTCCTATATGATTTGGGGCATCGGCTATTCATTTGTGAATATTCCGTATGGCTCATTAGGGGCAGCGATGACTCAAAACTCTGAGGATCGGACCTCTATTTCGACTTTCCGCCAAATCGGATCACTTGGGGCTTTGTTTATCACAAGTGTGGCCGTAATGCCGCTGCTCGTCAAGTTTGATAATCCGAAGGTCGGCTACCCGGTGGTCATGGGCTTGTTCGCCGCACTCGGCGTGATTTGGTTTTATATTTGCTACCGCAACTGCAAAGAGCGCATTGTCATATCGGAAGCGCCAAAAGAAAAATTAACACTCTCATCTGTCGTCAAAACATTTATCACGAATAAACCGCTGTTAACCCTTGTCCTGATGACGATTTTTTCAATTTCTGCATACAACATTAAATCCGCCATGCTAGTCTATTTCGCACAATATAACCTGGGCAACGTTGAATTAATGGCTTATATGAACTTTATTATTATCGGTTCTTCCTTTTTGGGCGTCGTATTTCTGCCAAAGCTCGTCAAGATGTTTGGAAAGAAACGAACGGCAATGATCGGCTTCGGCATCAGTGTAGCAGCGGATCTGATCAACTTTATGCTGCCATCAAACGTTTATGTGTTTACGATTCTTGCCAGTATCGCCTTTATCGGAATCAGTATCCCAAATGGCATCACGTGGGCGCTTGTCTCCGATATTATTGACTATGGCGAATGGAAATCCGGTGAACGGAAAGAAGCAACGACATATTCACTTTTTAATTTCTCCAGAAAGCTTGCTCAGTCATTGTCCGGTTTTCTCTCGGGAATCGGTTTGGGGCTTATCGGCTATGTGCCGAATGCAGTCCAGACAGCACAGGCGCTAATCGGAATCAAAGCGCTTCTGCTTCTGTATCCGGCCATTGCGTTGGCATTAGCGATGATCATTATCGGCTTTCTTTATAAACTCACAGACCAGCAGCATGCACAGATCGTTCAGGATCTTCATCAAAAGAGCTGACAACGCAATATAAAGAATATTTAAAATAATTTGTAAATATGATGTATTTGTAAGGGTTTTCGCTCAGGAGTGCCCGAAGAACTGAAAAGAAAGGAGGCACTTGATTGAAAACGGTAACGATACCGGCTGAAGAAGCAAAGGAGCTCGTTCGGGTCAAGCTGATCGGTGCCCATTTGAATGAACGAGACGCTGAAAAAATAGCAGATGTCCTCGTGCACGCCGATTTGCGCAGCGTACATTCGCATGGTGTGCTGCGAACAGAACATTATGTGAACAGGCTAAGGGCGGGAGGGATCAATCCTAAAGTACATCCTGTTTTTAAAGAAACGGGGCCTGTGACCGGCGTGCTTGACGGAGACGATGGTTTCGGCCATGTGATTTGTGATATGGCGATGGACCGTGCAATTGACATGGCAAAGAAAAACGGAGTCGGCATGGTGACGGCTGTAAACAGCAGCCATTGCGGAGCGCTAAGCTATTTTGTGCAAAAAGCAGCTGAAGAAAAGCTGATCGGAATGGCAATGACGCATACGGACAGTATCGTTGTTCCATTTGGGGGGAGGTCACCTTTTTTAGGGACAAATCCGATTGCTTACGGTGTCCCGGCTAAGCATAAAAAACCATTTATCCTAGATATGGCGACATCCAAAGTGGCCTTTGGGAAGATTTTGCAGGCCCGTGAAGAGGGCAAAGACATTCCTGAGGGATGGGGAGTCGATGAAAACGGAGAAGCAGTAACCGATCCTTACAAGGTCGTCTCCCTTTCAACATTCGGCGGCCCGAAAGGCTATGGACTATCTATTATGGTGGATGTGTTTTCCGGATTGCTGGCGGGCGCGGCTTTTGGCCCTCATATCGCCAAAATGTACAGCGGTCTTGATCAAAAAAGAAAGCTGGGACATTACGTTTGCGCGATCAATCCTTCCTTTTTTACCGACCGGGATGCGTTTTTAGAGCAGATGGATGCCATGCTCAATGAATTGCAGCAGTCACCGCCGGCTGCTGGAGTCGAGAGAGTGTATGTACCCGGCGAGATCGAGCAGCTGCATGAAGAAAGAAATAAGGTACACGGCATATCAATTGCTCGGAGCGTGTATGAATTCTTAAAAAGCAGGTGAGAAAAATGAAAGCGGTTCAAGTGCGAAAAGCATATGATCTGGTGACTGCGGAGATGAAGAAGCCGCTTCTTTCAAGGGATGATGAAGTGCTCGTAAAAGTCAAGCGAGTCGGGATTTGCGGCTCAGATATGCACATTTATCATGGCACGAACCCGCTCGCCACCCTCCCGAGAGTCATCGGACACGAGGTAACGGGACAAGTGGAGGAAGTTGGTGCGAATGTGCAGAGCCTAAAAGCCGGTGACCACGTTGTGATTGAGCCGATTTCCTATTGCGGAACGTGTTACGCCTGCCGCAAAGGGCGCCCGAATGTTTGTGCCAAGCTTTCTGTGTTTGGCGTACATGAGGATGGCGGCATGCGGGAATATATTGTGCTTCCGGAAAGGCAGCTTCACGTTGTCTCAAAGGACTTGCCTTGGGAAGAAGCGGTCATGGCCGAGCCTTACACGATAGGCGCCCAGGCAGTGTGGAGAGGCCAGGTGGAAAAAGGTGATGCCGTTCTGATCCAGGGAGCGGGGCCCATCGGGATCTGTGTGTTAAAAATGGCTAAGCTGGCGGGAGCTGCCGTCATGATGACTGACTTGAACAACGAGCGGCTGGCATTTGCGAAAGAAAACGGTGCCGACGCTGTCGTGAATGCCCAAACAGAAAATGTTGCTGAGCGAGTCCGGGAATGGACTGGGAATGAAGGGGCCAATGTGGTCATTGATGCTGTTTGTCTGCCGGCGACTTTTGAGCTTTCAGTTGAGGTCGTTTCTCCCGCGGGACATGTGGTTGTGCTTGGATTTGATGAAAGAGCGGCACAAGTTTCTCAGCTGCCGATTACAAAAAAAGAAGTTACGATAACCGGATCGAGATTGCAGACCAATCAGTTTCCCAAGGTGGTAGAGCTTTTGAATAAAGGACAGTTAACGCATAACGGGCTGGTGACCCATACATTTTCCGTAGATGACGTCCATCATGCATTTCAGTTTATCAAGGAGCATCCAGATCAGGTGCGGAAAGCCGTTATCACATTTGATTAATCGACTGAATCCGGAGGTGTACACATGAATATCACATTTCGATGGTATGGCCGAGGCAACGATACAGTCACACTTGAACACGTGAAGCAAATTCCCGGAGTCAAAGGCATCGTCTGGGCTCTCCATCAAAAACCTGTCGGCGACGTGTGGGAAAAAGAAGAAATCAGAGCCGAGACCGAATATATTCAATCCTATGGTTTTCATGCTGAAGTTGTAGAAAGCGTGAATGTTCATGAAGCGATTAAACTCGGAAACGATGAACGCAGCCGGTATATTGAAAACTACAAACAAACCATCCGCAATCTTGCAGAATTTGGCGTGAAAGTGATCTGTTATAATTTTATGCCGGTTTTTGATTGGACACGCACGGATATGTTCCGGCCGCTGGAAGATGGATCAACCGCTCTGTTTTTTGAAAAGGCCAAGGTGGAGAGCCTTGAGCCCCAAGAGCTGATTCAGACGATGGAGCAAGCAACTGACATGACACTGCCGGGGTGGGAGCCCGAAAAATTAGCCCGGATCAAAGAGCTGTTTGCGGCCTACAGAACGGTTGATGAAGAACAGCTATGGGACAATTTATCATTCTTTTTGAAGGAAATTCTTCCGGTTGCAGAAAGTCACGGTGTTCAAATGGCTATTCATCCGGATGACCCGCCTTGGCCGATCTTCGGGCTTCCGCGCATTATCACAGGGGAGGATAGTTATAAGAGACTAAGGGCGATATCAGATTCACCGTCTAATTGCATCACCTTATGTACAGGTTCAATGGGAGCCAGTCCGGCTAACAACATGGTAGAAATCGCTAAGACGTATGCCGGCATTGCTCCATTTTCACATATTCGCAATGTGAAAATTTTTGAGAATGGCGATTTTATTGAAACATCTCACCTGACGAAAGACGGTTCGATCAACATTCAAGGCGTGGTGGGAGAACTGCATAAGCAGGATTACAAAGGATATGTCAGACCGGATCATGGGCGCCATCTTTGGGGCGAGCAATGCCGCCCGGGTTATGGTCTATACGATCGGGCCCTTGGCATCATGTACTTAAATGGACTGTGGGACGCATATGAAGCAATGGCAAAAAAAGAGGTGGAAGTATGATCCCGCTGCATGAGAACCTGGCTGGTAAAACGGCTGTCATCACTGGCGGCAGCGGCGTGCTTTGTTCAGCGATGGCCCGGGAGCTTGCCCGCCATGGCATGAAGGTGGCGATATTGAATCGGACGGCTGAAAAAGGCCAAGCGGTCGTGAAGCAGATTACGGCGGCTGGCGGCACAGCATGCTCTGTTTGTGCGGATGTGCTGGACAGGGGTTCACTTGTGCAGGCAAAGGAGGACATCCTTGGCCGACTTGGCTCTGTCGATCTGTTAATTAACGGGGCTGGCGGCAATCATCCTGACGCGATAACCGATGTGGAGACATATGAAGAAGCGGGAGAAGGCCAATCCTTTTTTGATATGGATGAGGGGGGCTTTTCAACTGTATTCTCCACCAACTTCACCGGTGCGTTTCTGGCCTCTCAAGTGTTTGGAAAAGAGCTGCTGAAGGCTGATTCACCGGCGATTATTAATCTTTCTTCCATGAGTGCTTATTCACCCATGACGAAGGTTCCTGCTTACAGTGCCGCCAAAGCATCGATCAATAATTTTACGATGTGGATGGCCGTTCATTTTGCCGAAACCGGACTGCGGGTCAATGCGATTGCCCCAGGCTTTTTTCTGACAAAACAAAATCATGATCTGCTGATCAATCTAGACGGAACCTTAACCGAACGTTCAAACAAAATTATTGCGGGAACACCGATGAAGCGCTTTGGAAAACCGGAGGACCTGCTCGGCACACTTCTTTGGCTGGCGGATGAATCCTATTCCGGTTTTGTCACCGGGATCACCGTTCCTGTCGATGGTGGATTTATGGCTTATTCAGGCGTGTAACGAAAGCAGCGCAACAGAAGCTGAACCAACATAGGGGTGAGGTTGAGATGTTCTCAAAAGATAAGCTTCCCGTTATCCTTTTTTTGTTCCTGGCAGGAGTGATTAATTACCTGGATCGCTCGGCGCTTTCCATTGCAGCTCCTTTTATTCAGGATGATCTCACATTATCTGCCACGCAAATGGGCTTGATTTTCAGCAGTTTTTCGATTGGTTATGCCATTTTTAACTTTCTTGGGGGCGTGGCATCTGACCGCTACGGGGCAAAGATGACCTTGTTTATCGCTATGGTCGTTTGGTCGTTGTTTAGCGGAGCAGTCGCCCTCGCCTTTGGTTTTGTCAGCCTGCTGATTATACGCATCCTCTTCGGAATGGGAGAAGGCCCGCTGTCTGCGACCATCAACAAAATGGTGAATAACTGGTTCCCGCCGACTCAGCGGGCGTCCGTTGTCGGTGTGACCAACAGCGGAACGCCGCTCGGGGGAGCCATTTCCGGCCCGATCGTCGGCATGATCGCAGTCGCGTTCAGCTGGAAAGTATCCTTCGTTCTCATTATGATTATTGGATTAATATGGGCAGTGCTCTGGTTCAAGTTTGTCAAAGAGAAGCCGCCAGTAGCGATGGGGGATGCACCGGCAATCAAAGCAGAAACGCCTCCTGGAGAAAAAATTCCGCTCACCTTTTACCTGAAGCAAAAAACAGTCCTGTTTACGGCGTTTGCTTTTTTCGCTTACAACTACATCCTCTTCTTCTTTTTGACGTGGTTTCCGAGCTACCTTGTTGAAGAGCGGGGACTAAGTGTTGAATCGATGAGTGTCATCACGGTCATTCCGTGGATTTTAGGCTTTATCGGCCTTGCAGCGGGGGGATTTGTTTCTGACTATGTGTACAAAAAAACAACACGAAAAGGTGTGCTGTTCTCGCGCAAGGTTGTGCTTGTCTCATGTTTGTTTTCATCAGCGGTCCTGATTGGTTTGGCCGGGCTTGTGACAACTACTGCAAGCGCTGTTACACTTGTCGCTTTATCAGTGTTCTTTCTCTATTTGACAGGCGCTATCTATTGGGCTGTCATTCAAGATGTGGTTGACCAAAACAATGTTGGTTCTGTAGGCGGCTTTATGCATTTCCTTGCCAATACGGCAGGAATTATCGGCCCGGCTTTAACCGGCTTTATTGTTGATCGAACGGGCACGTTTTCTGGAGCATTTTTGCTTGCCGGAGGGTTAGCTGTCTTCGCTTCACTAGCTGTTATTCGTTTTGTCCGTCCGATTATCGGCAAACCAGCAGGAACAGAAGCGGAGAATCCGGTGTCTTATTAATCTGGAAATATAGTGGGAGAGGCGGTATGTTTGATGATACAATATACAGTAAATAATCGCAGCCGGTATGATAAGGAAGGGAATTAGATGGTAACCATAAAAGATATCGCAAAACTCGCAAACGTATCTCACACAACCGTTTCCAGAGCGCTCAACAACAGTCCTTATATCAAAGAACATACGAAGAAAAAAATACTGGAGCTCGCAGCACAGCTCAACTATACACCAAATGTAAACGCGAAAAGCCTGGCGATGCAAAAGTCACATACGATCGGGCTTTTCTTTACAAGCATCACAAACGGAACTTCACACAGCTTCTTTGCTGACACAATCAAAGGCGTAAACCAAGCCATAAGTGAGGATTACAATCTCTATGTGCGCGGCATCGATGATCTGAAAAACTATGACTCCGTTACGCCGATGAGATATGACGGCATCATTTTAATGAGCCAAAGTGACATTGATAATTCTTTTATTTACCATATTCGAGAAAAAAACATCCCGCTTGTGGTACTGAATCGCGATATTGATGACCGCAGCATTACGAATATTTTGTCCAATGACAAAGAAGGCTCTCAGGAAGCTGTAGAATACTTCATTAAGAACGGACATCAAGACATCGCCATCATAGAGGGAATCGAAGGCTTTAAATCTTCCCATCAGCGTAAGGAAGGCTACTTAGCCGCACTGATTCATCATCATATTCCGATCAAACATGAATACAGTGTCAAAGGGCAATACGATATGGAAAGCGGCTTTCAAGCGATGGAGCGGCTGCTGGCGCTGCCGAATCCTCCAACTGCTGTCTTTTGTTCGAATGATGACATGGCAATCGGAGCGATGAATGCGATATTCGCAAAGGGGCTGCGCGTCCCTGATGATATTTCAGTGATCGGTTTTGATGATATTGGATTTTCGCAATACATTACGCCAAGGCTTTCAACAGTGAAGCGTCCAGTAGAGAAAATCAGCGTACTTGGCGCGCAAAAACTATTGTCGCTGATCAGCGAGCCGGGAACAAAAGCGGAAAAAATCATGGAAAATACAGCGTTTATGGTGCGTGATTCAGTTAGACAATTGACCAAGTGATGCCCCGTTTTTCAGTGGGCATTCTTTATACGGAAAAATGTTAACGTGTGCATAAATGAGAGAGGGAGGCAATGAAGGTGCAGAAGCTCAATAAAAACGTGTACGATCACTATACTCAGTATCCGGAAAAAATTCTCCAATTCGGTGAAGGAAACTTTCTGCGAGGGTTTGTCGATTGGCAGATTGATCAAATGAATCAACACACTGATTTTAATGGGAGCGTCGCAGTTGTACAGCCAAGAGGGTCAGAAAAAATCAAAAGGTTAAATCAGCAAGATGGTTTGTACACGCTTTTTTTACAGGGAATGAAAGACGGAGAAGCGGTAAACGAGCATATGATTATCAACTCAATCAGCCGCGGAATTGATCTGTTTTCAGATTATGAAGCGTTTAAAGAATTGGCTTCAAGCGAAGAGCTGCGGTTTATCATTTCCAACACCACAGAGGCCGGTATCGTATGTGATGAAAAAGATCGTTTAGAGGATCGGCCTCAAAAAACATTCCCTGGGAAATTAACTGCGTTTCTCTACTTTCGCTATAAAGCTTTTAAAGGAGATCAGACTAAAGGCTGTGTCTTGATCCCATGTGAGCTGATCGAGAATAATGGAGAAAAGTTGAAGGCAACGATTCTTCATTATGCAGATCTATGGAAGCTGGAAGAAGGGTTTACACAGTGGATACATGATGCCAACACGTTTTGTAATAGTTTAGTAGACCGCATTGTCCCGGGCTTTCCTGTCGACAGCATTGGTGAGATCACTGCGGAGCTGGGCTATCAGGATGAACTGATTGTTGTGGGGGAGCAGTATTATTTATGGGTTATTGAGGGGCCGGATTGGATTGGGGAAGAACTGCCTTTTGCAGCTGCCGGGCTCCATACAAAGATTGTCAGCGACCTGACCCCTTACAGGATTAAAAAAGTGAGAATTTTAAATGGCGCTCATACGGCAATGACGCCAGTTGCTTTATTATACGGATTGAAAACTGTGCGGGATGCTGTCGAGCATCCGGAAGTAGGGCAGTTTATTAGAGAGATGATCAGTGACGACATTCTTCCTGTTTTAAAAATGGAAAGGCTTTCTCAATATGCTGATGATGTGCTGAACCGTTTCAAAAACCCTTATATTAAGCATTATCTAGAAAGCATTGCATTGAACTCTGTTTCCAAATTCAAAACGAGAAACCTGCCGACCATTCAGGAATATGCTGAACAGAAGGGACAGCTTCCTGAACGCTTGGTGTTTTCTTTCAGCGCTCTTCTGTATTTTTATCAGGGAAACGAGAAATTGCAGGATGATCCGGCTGTTCTTCAATTTTTCAAAGAGGTGTGGAATCAGGAGAATGGAGACATGCTCCGTATCGCCTCAAGGGTGTTAGGCGAAGAGCGGCTGTGGGGGGCAAATCTCAACGAGATACCGAGGCTGAGTGAGAGAGTTGCTGATTACTTGAATCATATTCATGAACTGGGCATGCAGCGGGCTCTTGAACAATGCTGTACACAAAGGGGAGAGGTACGATGAAGTCATGTATAAAGATTCATAAACAAGATAATGTCCTTCTTGCTCTGCGAGATATCGAGAAAGGAGAGCGGCTGAATGCGGATGGCATGTCGATTGAAGTCAAGGATGATATAAAAAGAGGCCACAAGATTGCGCTTCAGCCTATCAAAGAAAACGACAGCATCATCAAATACGGGTTTCCAATCGGGCATGCATCACAAGATATATCGATCGGAGAGCATATTCATGTCCATAATACAAAAACAAACCTGTCTGATATCCAAACATACAGCTATACACCGAGATTTGATGAAAACCCGTACTCAAATGAGAACAAGACGTTTAAAGGATTTAGAAGGGAAAACGGAGATGCCGGTGTACGCAATGAATTGTGGATTGTGCCAACTGTCGGCTGTGTCAATGGGATAGCTGAAAAAATGCTCCAGCGTTTTGTCAGAGAAACGGGGAATATCGCTCCATTCGATAATGTGCTCGTGTTAAAACACCAATACGGATGCTCGCAGCTTGGCGACGACCACGAAAATACGAAGCAAATCCTGCTGAATGCCATTCGCCATCCAAATGCCGGCGGTGTCTTGGTGTTAGGGCTTGGCTGTGAAAACAACGAGCTGGCAGGAATGAAGGAAGCGCTGCAGGACGTGAACCTGAATCGGGTGAAGTTTCTCGAATCCCAGTCGGTGACAGACGAAATGGAGGCAGGCATTGCTTTACTGAAGGAGATTCATGAATCGGCCAAAGGGGATAGGCGAGAAGATATTCCGCTGTCCGAACTGAAAATCGGGCTGAAATGCGGAGGTTCGGACGGTTTTTCCGGCATAACAGCAAACCCGCTGCTTGGCCGTTTTTCAGATTATATCATCGCACAGGGAGGGAGCACGGTGCTGACGGAAGTCCCGGAAATGTTCGGTGCGGAAACCATCCTGATGCAGCGGGCTGCCAATGAAGAAGTGTTTCATAAGATTGTCCATTTAATCAATGATTTTAAACAATATTTTATAAAACATGATCAGCCGGTGTATGAAAATCCTTCACCGGGCAATAAAGCAGGCGGCATTTCTACGCTTGAGGATAAATCGCTGGGCTGCACGCAGAAAGCGGGGATTTCTCCTGTCGCAGATGTCTTGAAATACGGCGAAGTGCTCAAGACAAAAGGGCTGACGCTTTTGAGCGCGCCAGGAAATGATTTGATCGCTTCCTCCGCATTGGCGGCGGCGGGCTGCCAAATTGTCCTCTTTACAACGGGGAGAGGCACGCCGTTTGGCACCTTTGTCCCGACAGTGAAGGTAGCGACAAACACCCAGCTGTACGAGGCGAAGCCGCATTGGATTGATTTTAACGCAGGTCTTTTAGCTGAGGATGATGTGCATGAGGAATTTGTGCTGCGGGAATTTATCCACTATATGATTGAAGTGGCTAGCGGTCAACTTGTGAACCATGAAAAAAATGATTTCAGGGAACTTGCCATTTTTAAATCGGGTGTGACGTTATAATGAAAAAGGCTATCCTCCGGAGGATAGCCTTTTTCATTAGATCAATTTTAAGCCGCTGACCAAAATGATGGACGCCATAATAAATTGCAGCGGACGCGGAGAGAATCGAGGCGAGAGATGGCTTCCGATCAGCACACCGGGAATTGAGCCAAGCAGCAGATTAGCTGCCAGCATATAATCTACGCTTCCGAAGCTTGCGTTCAAAATGCCTGCTGCCGTAACGAGAAGAAAAGCATGCGCGATATCGGTTCCGACAATCTGTGACGCTTTCATGTTAAATAAGTAAATCATGGCGATTGCAAATAATGACCCCGAACCGATTGATGTTAATCCAACGATAAACCCAAACACGATACCAATGAGAATCGTTAGCGCCCGCTTATTTTCAAGCGGCATCAGCTGCCAGCGGTTCGGGCGCAGTTTTCTATCCAAAAACAAACGAACGATGATTGAAATGGCAACTAGTGTTAACACATAGCCAAGAGCATGCTTAATAATTTCTTCCTGATGCTGATGAAAGGCGGGGAACAAATGCAGTATGCCAATGGCTAGGGACGCACTCGGAATACTGCCGATGGCTAAGTATTTTACTAATTTAAAGTTAATCGTTTTCTGCCGCCAATGGGAGGCAACGCCAAACAGCTTTGTGATCGAGTTATATACAAGATCCGTACCGACCGCGATGGAAGGATTAATTCCAAGCACAATTAAAAGAGGAGTTAATAAGGCCGCTCCGCCCACTCCCGTCAATCCGACTAAGGCTCCGACAAACAAACCCATCAATATGATGCTTACACTCATGATAAAGGCCTCCTGAAAACCCGACTATTTTTATCAGATTATATATGATTAGGTCACGTTAATCAATTAAATGTTTTGAATTTTTGCACGTTAGCTGTTTGAAATTTTGGTTTGCTCAATATCTTTATTCATTTGACCTATAATGAGTGTCTGGACGAAATCTGGAAGTGAGCCGGAGGCATAAAAAAAAGATACCCCTAAACAGGTATCTTTTTTCTCGTTTGTGTTACATGCGCTGCTGATAGAAAGGGAGCTCCGTGTGGCCCATTTCCCGCACATAAACGAATAGGTTGCCTTTATGGTGAATTTCATGTTCCATTGCAAGCTGAAGCAGTGAGCTGCCTGTGACTTTTCTGCCGAAAGTGGCTGTCAGATCAATTTCTCTGTCCAGTTGCTCTTCAGTCAGCTGTTCAAGAATAGCGGCCGTTTTTTCTGTATATGTTTTTGCCAGAACATTGAGATCTGTTTCTGTTTCTTCCTGCTTGTTTTGAAATGGTGAAGCATTGCCTTCTTTAATGACATTTGCGAACAAGTGGAAAGACGTAAGAATGTGTTTGACCAGCTCTTCCGCTGACATTGACGTTTCAGCCGGTTTGTAGCCGTAATGGTCTTTGCTGATTTTTTCAGCAAGCTCATTGGTCACGTTTCGATGGGATAAAAAATGGCTGACAATTTGATTGGATTGGCTCAATATGATCTCCTCCATATGTAAAAAATTAATGGTGCAATGAAATCCTATATCAACGGTTATCAATTCACAAGTAATATGCTGTGGGATGAAACAAAATGCTATGTCAATCGTATATATAACGTTCACAAAACATGAAATGGAGTATAAACATGACAAACATACCTTTCATTTATCAGTACGAAGAAAAAGAGAATGAAAGAGCTGCGGCGGGCTACAGCACTTTCGGTTACCTTATCACACGTATTGAAGAGACGCTTTATGATCAATACGGTGTATTCTATGAGCTCTATGCCAGTGATGACCCGAACACGGAATACTGGGAGCTTCTTGTAGAAGATGTCCGCAGCGGTTCATTGGAGCCTGAGCATGTGGCATATATATTTGAAAAGCTTGAAAAGAAAACCTTTGCTTACGATGAAGATGAAAAAGAACCGGATTATACAGTCCATAAGTCTATAAGAAACAGTGTATACGCGTATCCTGAAAAGGGAGTTGCTTTTGCCAGAATTCCATATTTTCAAGATGGGAGCATCATGAGTTTTGATTGTCTGTTTGCGGTTAACGATGAAAAAATGCGTGCCTTTCTGGAGGGAGTCAGACCGCGTCTCTGGGAAAAAAGCAAACGGAAAGTGACCGTTTTTACAGATGGAGATGGAGGGACTTCAAGAGAGCAGGAAGCCATTGTCAGAGAGGTTCAGCGGAGTCAGGTAATCATGAATCCGCTATTGAAAAAAGAGATATACAGATCAATTGATCAGTTTTTTCATAGTGATAAATCGTTTTATCAAACGTATGACATCCCTTACAAGCGCGGCATTCTGTTATATGGACCTCCTGGAAACGGAAAGACGACATTAGTGAAGTCGATCGCAGGCAGTATCGATGCACCTGTTGCCTATTGGCAAATTACTGAATTTACGTCGAGCGAGACAATAGAAGAAGTCATTCAGGCAGCGAGACGCCTCGCTCCTGCAGTTCTGGTCATCGAGGATATAGATTCAATGCCGGAGGATGTGCGATCCTTTTTTCTCAATACTTTGGACGGCGCGACATCAAAAGAGGGGCTATTTCTCATCGGCACGACAAACTATCCAGAAGAGATCGATCCAGGGTTGATGAATCGTGCAGGACGGTTTGACCGTGCCTATGAAATTGGGCTTCCGGATGAAGAGCTGCGGCTGGAATATATGAAAATGAGAGGCTTTGACATCTTTTTGAGTGAAGGAGAAATAAAAAACGCCGCAAAGCTTACAGAAGGCTTTTCCTTTGCACAGCTGGGAGAATTATATGTATCTTCAGCCCTTCAATGGCACCAAGAAGGGAATCATCATATTGAAACCATGGTGAAAGACATGACAGGAGAGCAAAGAAAAAGCCGGCAGGGAAGCTGGATGGAAAGAAACAAAGTCGGTTTTCACTAAAAGAAAGCACGGGTTTTTGAAAAACCCGCGCTTTTTTGTTGCGGTTAGCCGAAATTCGACAATTGCGGTCTTTTTGCGTTCTTCTTTTTCTTGTAAATATGATAAAATATGACATATCTCGGGTAACTCAAAAGGGGGGATTAATTGAGGATGAAGCAGACGATTCCGTCCTCTTATGTCGGGCTTAAAATTAATGAATGGTATACCCATATCCGGCAGTTCCACGTTGCTGAAGCCGAACGGGTCAAGCTCGAAGTAGAAAGAGAAATCGAGGATATGGAAGAAGATCAAGATTTGCTGCTGTATTATTCTTTAATGGAGTTCAGACATCGTGTCATGCTGGATTACATTAAGCCTTTTGGAGAGGACACGTCGCAGCTAGAGTTTTCAGAATTATTAGAAGACATTGAAGGGAATCAGTACAAGCTGACAGGGCTTCTTGAGTATTACTTTAATTTTTTTCGAGGAATGTATGAATTTAAGCAGAAAATGTTTGTCAGTGCCATGATGTATTATAAACGGGCAGAAAAGAATCTTGCCCTCGTCTCGGATGATATTGAGAAGGCCGAGTTCGCTTTTAAAATGGCTGAAATTTTTTACAATTTAAAACAAACCTATGTTTCGATGAGCTACGCCGTTCAGGCATTAGAAACGTACCAAATGTATGAAACGTACACCGTCCGCAGAATCCAATGTGAATTCGTTATTGCAGGAAATTATGATGATATGCAGTATCCAGAAAGAGCATTGCCCCACTTAGAACTGGCTTTAGACCTTGCAAAGAAAGAAGGCAATCCCCGCTTGATCAGTTCTGCCCTGTACAACCTCGGCAACTGCTATGAGAAAATGGGTGAACTGCAAAAGGCAGCCGAATACTTTGAGAAATCTGTTTCTATTTGCAAGTCGGAAAAGTTCGATAATCTTCCGCATTCTATCTACTCTTTAACACAGGTTCTGTATAAACAAAAAAATGATGCCGAAGCGCAAAAACAGTATCGTGAAGGATTGGAAATCGCCCGTCAATACAGTGATGAATTATTCGTGGAGCTTTTTCAATTTTTACATGCGTTATACGGAAAAAACATTGACACAGAATCAGTCTCACACACCTTTCAATTTCTTGAAGAACATATGCTGTATCCTTATATTGAAGAGCTGGCGCATGATGCTGCCCAATTCTATATAGAAAATGGACAGCCCGAAAAAGCACTTTCATTTTATGAGAAAATGGTGCACGCACAAAAACAAATCCAGAGAGGAGATTGTTTATATGAAATCTAAATGGATGTCAGGTTTGTTGCTCGTTGCGATCGGGTTTAGCTTTACTCAGGTGATGGTCCATGCAGGAGAAACAGCAGACACAGAGGGGAAAACATTCCACATTGCGGCACGCAATCAAACATGATGATGACAAAAAAGACCCTCAGGGGTCTTTTTTATTTCAGCTTCCATTCTTTTATGGTCAGCATAGAAGATCCGCTTGTCACCAGAGGATCTGCATGTCCGATTTCCTCCGCTTCTTCCAGTGAACCTGCTTCGATGACGTAGGCTCCGCCTGTGGCATCGCTGAATGGCCCGAACAGTTTTAAGCGCTTTTCTGCCTGTAAGCGATCCAAAAATTCATAGTGGCCGGCTACATGTTTCTGTTTGAATTGATCTGTTCTCGTTGTCAGCATTAAGTACGTATTCATCTTATCCCCCTCCTATCGAACTTCAGTTTAACACAATTATCCATAAACCGGTGACGGATGATATGAGCTTTTCGTCCTACGAATGCCACCTATTTATGAAAAAATAAAAAGGAGAGATGATAGGTGAGCATTCAAGTGAAGAAAAATTTAGTTTCTGAAGCAAAATACGCGCTGAAGTGCCCCAATGCAATGTCCGCTGAATATATTACCATTCACAACACGGCAAACGATGCGTCAGCGGCTAATGAAATCAGCTATATGATTGGGAACACCAGCTCGACAAGCTTTCACTTTGCGGTGGATGATAAAGAGGTGATTCAGGGTCTGCCGCTAAACCGAAACGCCTGGCACACGGGTGACGGCACAAACGGTACAGGAAACCGCAAATCAATCGGCGTTGAGATTTGCTACAGCAAATCGGGAGGGCCAAAATATGAGGCGGCCGAAGCCTTGGCGATTTCTTTCGTCGCTCAGCTTTTGAAAGAGCGCGGCTGGGGAATAGACCGGGTGAGAAAGCATCAGGACTGGAGCGGAAAGTACTGCCCACATCGTATTTTATCAGAGGGGCGCTGGGATCAAGTGAAGGCGGCAATTGAAAAGGAATTAAACGGAGTCGTGTCAGCGAAAAAGGCTTCAGCCTCTTCTTCGGCGTCTGAATACCATGTGAAAAAAGGCGATACACTGTCGGGGATTGCCGCATCACATGGTGTCAGTGTGAAAACGCTGCAAAGCATAAATCATATCACCAACCCTGATCACATCAAAGTCGGACAGGTGATTAAACTGTCTCAGGCGGCAACTTCTTCTAAAAGCCATGCCGCGTCTTCCTATCCGCTCCCATCGGGAGTGATCAAAGTGACAAGCCCGCTAACGAAAGGGACAAACGTAAAGCAGGTGCAGACTGCTTTAGCTGCCCTTTATTTTTACCCTGATAAAGGAGCAAAAAATCACGGCGTTGACGGCGTTTATGGCCCGAAAACAGCAAATGCCGTGAAACGTTTTCAGTCTGTCAGCGGATTAACGGCAGATGGCATTTACGGTCCGAAAACGAAAGCGAAAATAGAGGAAAAGCTGTAATCAATAAACGGAAGCTGCCAAGCTTCCGTTTTTTTCTTACATACAAACTGCGGCAAGAACCTTTTGAATATCATAAATGCTTTCGTCTTTTTTAAACTGCTTTGAGACAGCGGGAAGTTCTGCGCCGGAGATCCAAATTTTCAACTCTGAATCAAGGTCAAAGCGGCCGGCAGTCTCCACGCTGAATCTAGAAATGCTTTTGTACGGAATCGATTGAAATTCCGTTTTCTTTCCTGTGATTCCCTGCTTATCTACAAGAATAAGCCGCTTGTCAGTAAAGACAATTAAATCGCGAACCAATTTAAACGCGGCATCGACATTCTCACCATCGAGTAAAATATGACCTAGCTCTTCTTTCACCGCAGCCGTTGACAGAGTTGACGCATTGCCAAGTAATCCATCAATAAATCCCATGATATACCTCCTAATACGTATTCTATCAAATCATACTATAAAAAAGGTTTTCATACATAGGTGAGTAGAGTAAACTGGTGCTGACTGGTAAAGGAGAGCATTCAAAATGAAAGATATGTATGACAACTTTGCAGCCCTTTCTGCTTCTGAATCGGAGTACCGGATTATTTATGAGGAGAAAAAAGAAAGTGAGTTTATCGTCCTCGGTCCCCACGGCGGCAGAATTGAGCCTGGCGTCAGTGAGCTGGTGCGGGCATTTTCCGATCAATGTTCCATTTACTTGTTCGAAGGTGTGAAGCAGCGAAACAACCGTTCCTTGCACCTGACATGCACTCGTTTTGACGAGCCGCTGGCTTTAGAAAAAGTGAATGCCCACCATTACGCATTAGCATTTCATGGGTATCATGATCCAAAAACTCCGCATACATTGGTCGGAGGCGCGGACCGTAAAAAAGCCAAGCGCATTTGTGAGCAGCTGAATGAAGCGGGCTTTAGCGCCGAGCTCACCAGTGAGAAAGACCGGTTGGCAGGTGTCCATCCGAAAAATATTGTCAATCGGACGAAGAGGGAAATGGGACTGCAATTGGAAGTAAGCACGGCACAGCGAAAGGCGTTATTCCGCAATTTTGGCTGCCGTGAAGAAAGTTACACACAAAACGATCTGTTTTATCGATATGTGGAAGCCGTTAAGCTTGGCTTTTATGAATAGATATAACGGGACCTGCACGATCGGCCTATTCCTTCATACGCTGGGGGTGTGCGAAAGTGTAGGGAGGAATGAATATGTTTTATCATATTAAAGAGCTTCAATATCAAGCAAAGCCAGCACGTCCCGATCCTGTTTATGCAAAAAAGCTTCAGGAAATACTGGGCGGCCAATTCGGTGAGATCAGTGTCATGATGCAATATTTGTTTCAAGGCTTTAACTGCAGGGCGGACGCCAAATATAAAGATTTGTTATGTGACGTAGGTACTGAAGAGATTGCACACGTAGAAATGTTGGCGACGATGATTTCCAGGCTTCTGGATAATGCACCAGCCGATGTACAGGAGGATGCTTATAAAAGCAACCCCGCCATTGCAGCAGTGATGTCAGGAATGAATCCTCAGCATGCGATTGTGTCCGGTTTGGGTGCAATGCCAGCAGATAGTGAGGGCTATCCATGGAATGCAAAATACATTATTGCAAGCGGGAATTTGCTGGCGGATTTCCGCGCAAATTTAAATGCGGAATCACAAGGGCGCCTTCAGGTGACCCGGCTGTATGCGATGACCGATGATCCTGGAGTAAGGGATATGCTGTCATTTTTGATTGCAAGGGATACTTATCATCAAAATATGTGGTATGCGGCCATTAAAGAGCTGGAAGAAAGAGAACGGGATATTGTCGTTCCAACGACATTCCCGCGTGAGCTCGAAAAGCGGGAAGTGGCCTATGACCTGTTTAACTTCTCCAGAGGGGATGAAAGCTCACAAGGCAGATGGGCTCATGGTGAAGCTTTTGACGGCCGGGGCGAGTTCAGGTATATTCCCGCTCCGATTGCGTTCGGGCCTGCGCCTCACCTTAAACCGGCGCCTATGTGGGTGCATAATACAGTTCCCCCAATGTCAAAATGTTAGTTTTTCTGCCGGGCTGAGGATTTATATTCCCAGCCCGTGTTTGATCAGCTATATTTGCCGATATGATATAACGCTTTTTCTTCAGCGACCTGCAAGTGCTGCTGATCGTCTTCCTCGTACACATTTGGCCGCTTGTGTGATAATAAGTAAGCGAGCCGCTTCTGAAATTGAATACCTGCTTTACGCCGTTCAAACATTTCAAGCCTTTTTTCAGCAAATTCCTTTGTTACTCGGAATACCCCCGCGATTGTGGCAAGCGCCTGGCTTCTCCATTGCGGCAGTTCCATCTGCAACAGCATAAAGGTTGGCACACAGAAGTGGTACATAAATTGATTCGCCTGAAATTCCTGCAGTTCCCTGAAGAGCTTGTTCATTTGAAAATGATTGCCTGCGTGCTTTAACACGTGGCACAGTTCATGGCCAAAATCCTCCCATTGCTCTTCTCGTGATTTTCTTTGATTCAATACGATACTGTACATGCCATCGTATTTAACCATCATGCTCCCCATATCCTCAAAATGAACCCAAATATCCAGATCCTTTGCGATTTTCAGCATGTCAATGTGATGGGGGGAGGTGATGCCCAGCCGGCTGTATAAATTTTTTACGTATTCCTCCAGATGTGATAAGTAATCGCCCAATTGAATACTCCCTTTCGAACGTGTGTTCTGTTTTTAGCGAGAAAGAAAAGCCCTAATAGGACTGGAAAGTGTGTTGAAATCTTTCCCTTTTCTTAAAAAAATAAACACTTTTTTCTTTATATCGGTCTATTTTTCATATGTTTTAGAGAACAGAGAAATATTTATTTATTTTTCGGTTTCCGGTTTTTCTCTTTTTCTTTTAAATAGTTGATAAATTCAATGGCTTGCTGTTTGCTTTCTGGGGAAAAATCCTGCATATCACGGTATGCTACCTGCAAGTCGGGATCTGAGAACATATCGTCATCGGATTTTTTGTCTTTCCCTGTTAATAAGTAATCAGTCGTTACTTGAAAGTAATCAGCCAGCTTTTGGAGTGTGTCGTAATCAGGTTCGCTTCGCCCGTTTTCATAGTGGGAATATCGTGCCCGCGACACACCGATATGAGATGCGATTTCTTCCTGTGTCCTTTTCCCTCTGAGACTCTTCAATCTGCTGCCTATCATACTATGACCTCTCTTTTTTAAACTCCCTAAGTTACTAATGATTATAGATACAATCTGTATCAAAATAAAGTTATGATAAAAAAAGTATCAAAAATAACTTGATGATACAGTTTGTATCGTTTATACTTGGTAACAGTTGATACGAAAAGTATCAAAACAGATCAGGAGAGTGATATCACATGTATCCCATCCAAATTGTTTTTAGTGAAAATCCCATAGATCAGCGCCATCTCGGACAATCTGGCGGCACCATTTCGTTTACGGCATGCGGACTTCCGGTGTTCCACTTTGAAACGCAAGAACAGTTTCAAACATACATGATGTTAAAAGGAGAAGCGGCATACAATGAAAACCGATAAAAGCTATCCTTTTCCTACGTATTCAGGGTTATTGAATTCAGAACATTATGACAAAATTGGTCCGGCGCTATGGCTGTTTCTCTGGTTCATCAGCGCAACAACAAAAGAAATTAAAAAAGACGGCGTAAGCTGGGGAATCGTACTCGGTCATAAGCCGTTAAAAGCGAGAGAAATGGCGGCTGTTTTCGGGGTGAGTGAGAAAACCGTCAGAAGATGGCTGGAACTTCTCGAAACCCATGAGTACATAAAAGCTGTCCGCGCGCCATACGGACTGATGATTTCTGTAAAGCATTCCAAAAAATTCAGCTTCAGATCGGACAAAACTGCACACCGGAGCATAAAGGAACGGCCATTTTCGCCGCAGGCACCGGACACAGACGTCCGCTCAGATAAAGATAAAACAAATATAAATACTGCTGCTGATGATGCAGTGGATCACATTGCGAAGCGGTTTACACAATTACGTTCGGCTCAAGAAGGACGCACCGTGTATCCTTCCTCCAGAGATTATCAAGCCATCGCCCGTATTGTCGCCATCGGTGTTCCTGTAACACAAACAATCAAATGGCTTGAGGAATGCTTTCAAGCCTTTGAAAACCGGCGAACCGCCGCTTCAGAAACAATCAAGGCCTTTCGCTACTGCTCAAAATTCATTGAAGACCGATTTTTAGCGCAGCAGGCCAAAAACAATACCGCAATTCAACATGAAAGGATGGAAAGACATGACAAAACGAACAATCGAGCAAATTTTAGAGGAGCTGCGAAGAGGGAGACGTCCATTACTGGCGGACAAACCGGCCGAATCAGACGCAAGCCGGTATGATTGCCCGCGATGCAAGGATCAGGGAGGCTATCTCATCCGGCAGAACGGCCTGGAAGTCTGGACAATGTGCAGCTGCATGGCAGAACGGAAAGTGAAGCGGCTGCTCGGTGCCAGCGAGATTACTCACGCCTTCAGACAGCTGGGCTTCAGAGAATTCCGCACGCAGGGAAAGCCGCAGGCCATAAAAGACGCGTTTGAATGCGCAAAAGAGTATGTGGCCGATTATGAACAAATCAAGGAGAGCCGGAAAAACAGCATTGCCCTTTTAGGACAGCCCGGATCAGGGAAAACGCACCTTTTGACCGCTGTTGCCAATGAATTAATGAGAACACGCCATGTGCCGGTCATTTATTTTCCGTTCGTGGAAGGCTTTACCGATCTAAAAAATGACTTTGACCTTTTGGAAGCGAAGCTGAGCCGGATGAAGCAGGCAGATGTACTGTTCATAGATGATCTGTTTAAACCGGTTAATGGCAAACCGCGCGCCACAGATTGGCAATTAGAGCAAATGTATTCGGTACTTAACTACCGCTACTTAAATCATAAACCAATTTTGCTTTCGAGCGAGCTGACGATTGAAACACTTGTACGGGTCGATGAAGCGCTCGGCACGAGAATCTACGAAATGTGCAGCGACTATTTAGTGATTATCAAAGGAGCAGCGTACGAGCTGAATCATAGATTGGAGGGTGTCAGATAATGTGCAAGCTTTGTCAAACAAAGAAAGTCATTGTGGAGCCTACCGAAATTGGAGCCGTTTTTCATCCATGTCCGAACTGCCGGTCCGGCACTGATTTAACGCCGGTTATTCGAAAGCTGGAGCAAATGTTGACAGCGGAAAAAGCGAGGCAGAATGTCCATGATTAAACAGCTGACTGCTCTAATTGCTTTGCTGTTTCGGGCGAAGCGAACAGAAAAAAACATTGAACAATGGTATAAGGATGACGGGAAGTGAAAGTGTTGGCAAAAACAAAACAAGCAGAGAAAAGCCCGGCGCCGTGGCGTGCTGTCCCGTGCGGGGATACGAAACCGATCTATATTTATTCAGCGTACAGTGAAGAAGAAAAAGAAAGATTCCCATATTCAAACGGCCGGCTGATCGCCGCTGTATTTGACCTCAGCTCTTATTCGCAAAGAAGCAATGCCGCTTTGATGGCGGCTGCGCCTGAACTGCTGGAAGCGTCTAAAGCAGCTCTTGATTTTCTGAAAGGGAATTCTGTTCATTCAAAGGAGCGCATTATTCAGCTATTAGAAAAAGCCAAAACAAGCGCTGCACCGGAAAGGGAGGAAAAGAAACATGATCAATCCTAAAAAACTGCTAAATATTGATTCTATCACGCTGGAGAGCCAGCTGGAGGACGGAAAAATCCGAGTGATCATTGTAGATGGCATCAAGCAAGAAGCATGGATCACAGAAGCGCCGGAGCATGGAAAAACGCTCGTCGAAACGAGAAAGGGAGACCTTGCCCGCGTGGAATTTGAAATCGGCTACAAATTAAATTAAAGCGAAAACTGAATACGTCCAAGACGGAAAGCCTGCGGACACTGATCAACTGCACAGCATTTGTGCGTTGATTGGTGTCCGTTTTTTATTGCCAAAAATGAGGAGGATCATAGAATGCAAGACTTACTTTTTGAATATAAACGCACGCTAAAACAAACAAGAACACAATATAAACCGCTCGCTGAAGCAGATGAATCCGTGCTTTCAGCTGAGGAGCTGAAGGATAAAAAGATCATTAGAAATATCATCACGGATCTTGAATATGTAACAGAATGGCTTGAAAAAGGAAGACAGCCTGGCATCAGACGGGCGATTGACCGGCGTGATGCCTACCAGCGGCTGATGATCAAGGATCCGAGAATCATCGAATCATTTTCCAGCACGATGATGGTTGAGCCGGACGGACAGGTATCAGAAGAAGACAGAGAGAGAATCCAAGAAGCGTTATCCCTGTTAACGGGCAGAGAAAAAGAAATGTTTTTGCTGCATAAGGTAGAATGCTTTTCTTATGAACGAATCGCTGATCTTCTCGGTGTAAAAAAATCGACTGTGCAAACGACCATCAAACGGGCGATCGTAAAGATGCAAAGACAGCAGGAGGAAATGAATCGATCGCTTGCCTGAAAGCTTGTCATACGTTTGCCACCTATAAGTGAATAGAGCATGACACATAAGCGGCTGGCAAGAACAGCCGCTTTTATGAATAGACATCCATGCTGGAGGTGGCGGTGATGCCGTAGCATGAAAACACAACAGCGCGAACAAGCATTAGCAATCTATCAACAACATCAAGGAAAGATCACAAATCGGGCGATCGCCGACAAAATCGGCGTTTCCGCGAAAACAATCGGCATCTGGAAAAAACAAGACAAATGGAAAGAAGCCTTGTTTTCTGAAACCAGAAACGAACAAAAACAGCGCAGGATAGACAATGAGGAATTAAATGAACGCCAGCGGCTGTTTTGCCTGTATTACGTCAAAAGCTTCAATGCCACACAGTCAGCAATCAAAGCGGGCTATTCTCCGGACAGCGCCCATGTGACGGGCAGCCGGCTGTTAAAGAATGAGAAGGTCGCTGCTGAAATCAGACGCATTAAAAAAGAAATGGTCAATGAAATGTTTATTGAAGCGATGGACGTGCTGCAGGTTTATATCAAGATCGCTTTTGCGGATATTACGGACTATGTGACTTTCGGAAAAAAAGAGGTCCAGGCTGTCGGAAAATCGGGACCACTGTTTGATGAAGATGATAATCCGATTATGAAGGAAATCAGCTTTGTCGATGTCAAAGATTCCGGGCTCGTTGACGGTACCATTGTGACGGAAGCGAAGCTCGGCAAAGAAGGCATCGCCATCAAGCTTGCCGATAAAATGAAGGCGCTCGAGAAGCTGTCCTTATATTTTGATTTGTTTCCGGATCAATTGAAACAAAAAATTGAAAATGAGAAATTAAAGCTTGCCAAACAAAAAGCGGAGAAAGATGACAGCCAAGAGCCGATTGAAATCATGATCAAACGAAAAGAGGCCAAGCCATGATTGTAAAAGAAATCAACCCTCATTTCGAAGATTATGTATTCAATTGGGAGCAGACGTACCAGTTTCTCGTCGGCGGCTACGGCTCATCCAAAAGCTATCATACGGCATTGAAAATCGTGTTAAAGCTGCTGAAGGAAAAACGGACGGCCCTTGTCATCCGCGAGGTGTTCGATACCCATCGGGATTCGACCTTTGCCTTGTTTCAAGAGGTGATCGAAGAGCTCGGCCTCACAAAGGCTGTGGCATCCCTTTCTTCCCCGCTGCAGCTGCGGTTTCAAAACGGCAGCCGGATCATGTTCAAAGGAATGGACAATCCGGCGAAATTGAAATCAGTTCATAATATTTCATTAATATGGATAGAAGAGTGCTCAGAAGTGAAGTATGAAGGCTTTAAGGAATTAATCGGACGTCTTCGCCACCCTGAACTGAAGCTTCATATGATCTGCACCACTAATCCCGTCGGCACCTCCAATTGGACGTACCGGCATTTTTTTCGGGATGAACGCAAAAAACGGTTTGTGCTTGATGACAGAGAACTTTACGAAAAGAGGACGATTGTTAAGGGGGATACGTATTATCATCATTCCACAGCAAATGACAACCTCTTTCTCCCGAAAAGCTATGTGAAACAGCTCGACGGGCTCAAGGTGTATGATCCTGACCTGTACCGGATTGCCCGGAAAGGGCGATTCGGCGTCAATGGGATCAGAGTGCTGCCGCAGTTCGAGGTGCTCCCGCATGGCCAAGTAAAAGAACGCATCGCAGCCATCAGCAAGCCGATATTTCGCACAGGCATGGATTTTGGATTCGAGGAATCCTACAATGCCGTCGTCCGGCTCGCTGTCGACCCTGAAAAAAAATACCTCTATATTTATTGGGAGTATTATCAAAACAAAATGACAGATGACAGGACGGCTGAGGAGCTTCGTGAGTTTATTGACACACAAGAATTGATCAAAGCCGACTCTGCTGAGCCGAAAAGCATCCAATATTTCCGCCAGCAGGGGTTTCGGATGGTCGGAGCCAGAAAGTTTCCCGGCTCCAGACTTCAATACACCAAAAAGGTGAAACGATTCAAAAAGATCTTCTGTTCGGACCGCTGTGAAAATGTCATCTATGAGCTCAAGACGCTAACGTATGCTAAAGATAAAAACGGCGCGCTGATAGAGGATGAATTCACGATTGACCCGCATACGCTTTCTGCCATTTGGTATGCGCTTGATGACTATGAGGTTGCTGATATGAAAGAGACAGCACACAAACGAATCCGGCCGAACCGGGAAAGGAGAAGGTCATAAATGATGCACAATCAAACAGTCAGAGCGACTGTGTTCAAAGCCAATGCCGCCGCTCCTCAGACAAAGCAAATCTATGAAGATGACTTTTCTGAGCTGTACGGAGAGGATATTATCGCACCGCCCTACAACATCATCGAGCTCAAAACCATTGCTGAATACTCTACCATTCTTCAGCAATGCATTGATGCGTACAGAGTGAATATTACAGGTTTTGGTTTCGATGTTGAGTACACGTTTGATGTTAACGCAAGTGACGTTGATCAGACGAAAAAGAAAAGAGCGGAAAATGAATGGGCCAGACTTGAAGCCTTTTATAAATGCCTTCACTTTGACGAATCAGCCGAAATGATTTTAGGCTATGCCATCGAAGACAGAGAAAAAACAGGCAACGGTTTTATGGAAGTGCTTCGCGACGGGATGGGAAAACCGGCCGGCATTGAATATTTAGATGTGAAAAATATGCGTGTATGCGGAGCCGGTGAACCTGTTGAGGTCTCATTTGCATATGAAGAAAATGGGAAAATGAAAAGGATCAAAAGGCAAAAACGCTTCCGAAAATATGTGCAGATGATCAATGGAAAGAAAGTATTTTTCAAGGAATACGGCGATCCGCGAAAAATGGATATGCGCACTGGTGAATATGTAAACACATTAGCAGAAAAGTATCAAGCGAATGAAGCCATTCACCTCAAAATCGGAAGCGGTGTATACGGCGTGCCCCGCTGGGTCGGCAATATTGTCAACTTATACGGAGCCCGAAAAGCGGAAGAGCTCAATTTTATGTATTTTAAGCAGGGCCGTCACGTACCCGCTGCCATCACAGTGGAAAACGGGATGCTGTCGGAAACTTCTTACCGGGAGCTGCAAGAGTACATGAATGATCTTGAAGGCGTGGAAAACGCGCATAAATTTCTTCTGATTGAAGCGGAAGGAATCGCAAAAGAGAAGGATCTCCATGGAGGCGAGGATATTACGCCGGTGTCAGTGGAAATCAAATCCTTGGCGGAAATTCTGCAAAACGACGCCTTGTTTCTAGAATACGATGAAAAAAGCAGAAATAAGCTGCGTTCGGCGTTCCGCCTCCCGCCGCTGTATACAGGCGAGGCTCAGGAATACAACCGGGCGACAGCTGATACCGCTAGAAAAATTACGGAAGAGCAGGTCTTTCAGCCGGAGCGAAAAACGCTCGTGAATAAACTGAACACGCTGCTTTTGCCGGAGCTGAATATTCATGACGTCAGGCTGACATTAAAAGGACCGGACTTTCGTGATCCGCTTGAGATTGCGAAAGTGCTCGGTCCTTTTATTACAGCCGGAGCAGTCTCGCCGAATGATTTACGCGACCTTGCCGGACGGGTGCTTGGAAAAACGCTGGAGGAGTGGCCTGAGGAAATTTATAAACGGCCTGCAGGACAGGATGCGGAAAAGACAAACCTGACTGCGCTCATGCAGGAGCTGAAAGAAAGCATCGAAGACATCAAAACGTCCTGAAGGGAGGTGAATCAAGCAGGTGGCGCGGGAATTAAAAAATGCCAAAATCAGCTTTGTCAGCTATGTGGACAAGGCGGCTAACCAGACAGAATTTTTCTTTACGAAGTCAGCCGGACCTCCGTCATTTGAAAAAAAGGTTCGGCTGTTTACAAAAAGTGAGCAGGATGAACAAAAGCTCGTGTACGGAATCGTGTATGAGCCTGATGTTCCTGATGCCCACGGCGATTTTATGACCGCTGAGGAAATTGAAAAAGCGGCGCACGGCTTTCTCGCGGAGGCACGGGAGATTGATATCAATCACAGCTTTGAGGGCGGAACTGGCGTCGTGGTCGAGTCATATGTGGCGCCTGATGAGTTTATGATCGGGTCAAAGCAGATTGCAAAGGGTTCGTGGGTGCTCGTGACGAGAGCGTCTGACGAGGTGTGGGAACAGATCAAGGCTGGAATTATCACCGGCTACAGCATGGCGGGCACTGCCGATGTGTATGAGGAAGAACCGGTTGAAAAGGCGGGATTTTTCAGTGTATTCAAGCAGATGCTGGCTGACAAAACAGGGAAGGAGACTGAAGAAATGAGAAAAGAAGACATGAAAGAATCATTCGAGCATGCGCTTTACCCTCTGCTCAAACGGCTTGAGCGGATTGAAAAAAACACAGACACGGAGGAAAAGCCGGAGCAGACGGGTGATGACGAGCGTCTGAAAAAGCTCGTTGAGGACATGCTCGCCCCGCTGATTGAGCGAATCGAGGCTTTGGAAAAAGCGCGAGGCGCATCTAAGCAGACAGCGGACGATGCGGGCGGCAATACAGAGCAAGTTAAAAAATCAATCTGGAGCGGACTGCTGTAAACCAGTCAAAGAGGAGGAAATCAATTGAGAAATCAAGAGATCATTCGGAAAGCGGAAATGTCGCTTTCTGCTTTAAAAAGCGGCGGGCTTATGAATCCTGCGCAAGCATCGGCTTTTATCCGCATGGTGCAAAACACGCCGACCATTTTCAGTGAATCCCGCGTGATTCAAATGGAAAATGACTCGCAAAAATTTGAGAAAATCGGATTCGGCCAGCGTATTCTGCGGGCTGCTCAAGAAGGTAAAGCACTGTCAAACGACGAGCTGACAGTTCCAACGACAAGCACTGTCCAGCTGAACACGAAAGAAGTCATTGCGGAAATCAACATTACGTATGACACACTTGAAAACAATATTGAAAAAGACGGCCTACAACAGACGATCATGCAAATTTTAGCAGAGCGCGCAGCCGTTGATATTGAAGAGCTGATTGTAAACGGCGATACAGCATCAGCTGATCCGTATCTGGCGCAGCTGGACGGCATCCGCAAACAAGCGGTGTCCCACATCGTTGACATGAACGGTGAAGAACTGTCCAGAGCGACATTCAAGAAAGGCTTAAAAGCTGTTCCGCCGAAATATTTGCGTATTCCTCAGGAATTCAGATTCTATACGTCTCACGGCTTAGAAGTTGAATGGAAGGACCGTGTGGCTGACCGCCAGACAAACCTTGGGGATCTGGCTGTTCAGGGTGGTTTATCAACAGCATTCGGCGTACCAGTTAAAGGGGTATCCAATATTCAGCCGTACACAGTCGGTGAGGGAGACGCGCAATATGACGCTTCTGATATCATTCTCACACATCCGAAAAATATCATTCTCGGCTTCTCCCGCAATATCCGAATTGAAGTCGACAAAGACATCCGCTCCCGTAAATTCATTATTGTCTTAACGGCCAAGCTGGACAGCAAGTTTGAGGAAGAGGATGCCTGCGCGAAATTAATTAACGTAAAAGAATAATAGAAACGGGGTGGTCAGCTCATGCTCATTGAACCGACTGACGTAGCCTCCTATTCGGTCTATGATCGGGTGAAAAACAGGCCGGAAGAACTGCTGGCGCAGGATATCATTGAGGCGGAAGCGGAAGCGGCTCTCATCACGGGCCACTGCTTTGAAGACAGCGTTTATGACCCGCTGCCCGACAAGGCGAAATTGGCTTTGCTGAAGCTTGCCCAGTATTTTGCGCTTGTAAATAGCGATGAATCAGCCTCATCAAGCTACCAGTCTGAAAAAATGGGGGATTATTCGTACACGGTTTCCGGAGAAGGCGGCATTCAGCGGCCAGAGGTGTATCATTTGCTTGAAGAGTTTATCATACCGGGCTACGTCCCTGAATCCTCCAGACTGAAGGTGAGGTCTTTATGAGCTATCAGCAGATGCTCATTCACCGCTGCGACATTTTTCATGAAGCGGCGCAAGCGCTATCTGCAGGCCGATTCGGGATTCCGGCAGATAAGCTGCAGCCGGTGATTTCATATCCGGACACACCCGATGAACAAGATGTCCCTTGCTATTTTTCTGAAAAAACGCAGCAGCTGATCCAGGAGGAGCCGGATCAAACTGTATATCACAGCTTTCTCGTCCATTTTCCGTTGTCAGCGGACATCCGCGTGAACGATAAAATCATGTGGGAGAATCATAAATATATACTAAAGCTGCCGAAAAGGATCAGACATCATCATTGGGAAGTCATCGCGGTCAGGGATGAAAGCCTATGAAAATAGCGGGTCTGAAACAGCTAAACACGTCATTAAAAAAAGCGGCATCAGGCGGCTTTTCACGTCAGGCGTCCCGGTGGCTTGAGGAGTGCGGGCAAGATTTTCTGGAGATCGTCCAATCTGAACTCATCAGCACACAAACGATTGATACAGAAAAACTGCTCAGCTCGTTCGAGAAAGGCGCAGAAGACAATCTTTGGATTGTGCAAAGCGGCGGGCTTTCGCTTGAGGTGGGTACACAGCTTGATTACGCCTCATTTCTTAATGACGGCCATTGGACGTCAAAACAAGATGTGAGATGGGTGCCGGGGCATTTCCAAGGCTCGCGGTTTATTTATGATCCCGCGGCTTCAACGGGAATGGCGCTCAAGAGAAAATGGATCCCGGGTACGAGCTACTGGGATCATGCGCTGCTTTTATATGAACAGCTGTTTGAAAAATCGCTGGAAAGCAACTTGCGCCAGTGGCTGAAGAATCTGTAAAGGAGGAGCAGGATGAACAGCGAAACAGGATCGATCATGGCGTTTTTGTACAGCCGGTGGTCTGTTCCCATTTATGAACGTGAGCTGCCTGATCAGTTTCAGGTGCCGTCGTTATACGTCTCATCGCCATCTGTTTTCGAGGAAACAGATACGGTCTCCACATTTAAAAAAACCTACAGTCTCAATGTGAAGCTGTTTCATCATGACTCCGTTCAGGCGCTGGATGAAGCGGACAGGCTCGCAGATGCTATCAGAGAAGCGAGAAATATGGTTCCGCTGCTCAGTGAATCCGGTGAGAAGACGGGGGATATGGTTCGCATTACCCGAATTGAGACAAGGATAGGAGACAGGGGCGAGGCGGTCATGGTGATCAGGTGGAGCAGCCGATATTATTATCACAAAACAGAACAGCCTGTCTTACAGGATATTGACATGAACAGTGGGGTGAAATAAGCGGTGGCAAAGAACAAACAACAGAAGAAGGCTGTACATACAGAGAGCCGGGAAGCTCTTTTTGATACAGCGGATTTGATTAAGCACGCGAAGGAGTTGTTCGGCGTTAAGCCGGATATCCTTCAGGGGGCTTTATTTGGCGTGGATCAAACACGTATGACGAAATCAGAAGCCAATCAATTGATTCAAACATTTCTAACTAAGGAGGTCATGTCATCATGAATGGCGGAACATTTACAACAGGCAAAGAAAAAGAACGTGCAGGCATTTATTTTAACTTTAAAACGACAGCGCAGGAGCGGGTGTCGCTCGGTGAACGGGGGACAGTCGCACTTCCGGTCGCATCAAGCTGGGGCGAAGCGAAAACGTTCGTCTCCATTTCCAGCGTTGAGGATCTCAACAAAAAAGTGGGCCTCAGTATTGATGATCCATCTTTATTGCTTTTGCGTGAAGCAAAGAAGAATGCGAAAACGGTATTGATGTACCGTCTAACCGAAGGTGTCCGAGCGTCTGCTGATATTGCTGAAGGCGTCAAAGCCACTGCGGTATATGGCGGAACAAAAGGAAATGACATTATCATTCGTATTAATCCAAATGTGCTGGATGCTGCTTCTTTTGATGTAACAACGTATATGGATGAATCAGAGGTTGATAAACAAACTGTCAAAAAGGCTGAAGAATTAACAGCTAACGGCTATGTCACCTTTACTGGAACAGGCGATCTGTCCTCAACGATTCCGCTCACTGGATCAGAAGGAGACACTTCAGCTGAGACACTGAATGCATCTGCAGGAATCCGTTTATCCGGCGGTACGGATAAAGCTCCTGTCAACTCCGACTATACAGATTTCTTAGCCGCGGCTGAAACGGAGAACTTTGATGTGATTGTGCTGCCTGTTGCGGAAGGTGATCAGCTGAAGGCGACATTTGCTGCTTTCATTAAGCGCCTTCGCGACGGCCAAGGACAAAAAGTGCAAGGGGTCACAGCCAATTATGCCGGTGACTATGAAGGTATCATCAACGTAACAGAAGGTGTACTGCTGGAAGATGGCACGGAAGTTACGCCGGACAAAGCAACAGCTTGGGTAGCTGGAGCGAGTGCAGGAGCAACCTTTAATCAATCACTTACATTTGTAGAGTACGAAGGCGCCGTTGATGTGTTACACCGCCTTGACCACGATACGATAGTTGAACGCCTGGGCAAAGGCGAATTTTTATTCACATTTGACGCCCGCGATAAATCTGTCAGCGTAGAAAAGGACATTAACTCACTCGTTACGTTCACAGCTGAGAAAAACAAAAAATTTGCGAAAAACAAAATCGTCCGTGTCCTGGACGCTGTGAATAATGATTTAACACGCGAGCTGAAAGCCTTAATTAAATCAAGAAAAGGAAGCGGAAGCGATATTCCGGCGTCTGAAGACGGACTTCAATACGTGAAAACGATGATCACGCAATACATGACAACTCTTCAGGATGCTGGCGGCATCACTGGCTTTGATTCTGATGAAGATATTACAATTTCAATGAATGAAGACCGTGACGGTTTCTTGATTGACCTGGCTGTACAGCCTGTCGACGCAGCAGAAAAATTCTACTTTAATGTGGAGGTAAACTAATATGGCATTAAAAGCACAAAACACGATTTCAGGTAAAGAAGGACGCTTATTTCTCGATGGCGAAGAAATGGCGCATATCAAAACATTTGAAGCAAATGTGGAGAAAAACAAGTCTGAAGTAAACATTATGGGCCGCCGCATGACAGGCCATAAAACAACAGGGGCAAACGGAACTGGAACAGCAACGTTTTATAAAGTCACATCAAAATTCGTGATTCTGATGATGGACTACGTCAAAAAAGGCAGTGATCCTTACTTTACGCTGCAAGCTGTGCTGGATGATAAGTCCTCCGGACGAGGCACAGAGCGAGTCACGCTGTACGACGTCAACTTTGACTCTGCCAAAATCGCAAGCCTTGATGTCGATTCAGAAGCGCTAGAGGAAGAAGTTCCATTTACCTTCGAAGACTTCGACGTGCCTGAAAAACTTTCTGACACGTTTTAATCAAAGCTGAACAAGCCATACGCAGACCTTTCTCAGAAAGGTCTGTTTTTTACATGATGAAATCAATTAAAAGATAAGGGAGTTTTTTACATGAGCGAGAAGAACGAAAACGTATATGATCTTTCCTTTTTTATGCCGGGAAAAACAATTGAAGCTGAGGAAATCAAAGTGCCGATCTCAAAGCGTTTTGTTGATAAAAAAGGGAATGTCGTGCCATTTATTTTTAAAGCGATTACGACGGAGCGCATTGATGAATTGGAAAAAGAAACAACAACGTATAAAAATGTCAAAGGCAGAGGCCGTGTAAAGGATTTAGACAGCCAGCGCTTTTATGCCCGAATCGCAGTTGAATCAACCGTTTACCCTGACTTCCGTTCAAAAGATCTTCGAGAAGCTTACAAAACGGCTGACCCGGTAGAAGTTGCGAAACGTGTCCTGTCTGTAGGAGGCGAATACGCAAACTGGCTCAACAAAGCGATTGAGATTAATGGATTCGAAGATGAATTAGAAGACCTGGAAGAAGAAGCAAAAAACTAATAAAAGATGGGCATAAAGAAGCCGTGTATCTCTACTATGCGATGCACGAGCTTCACTATTCCCCATCAGATTTATTAGCGCTCTACGAAGCGCCCAGAAATTTTAAGGCACTGCTGTATGGACTGATCGGGTATAAGCTGGATCTCCTTGAAAAACAAGCAAAGAAAGGAGGGGCATCGTAATTGGCCAAGCTGACAGCAAGATTTGATATGGAAGACCGTGTAAGCAAAAAATTAAGAAAGGTACAAAATGGATTTAGAGCGCTTGAAAAATATAGAAAAATGGTGCAGCGAAAAAGCGCTATCGATATACGAAAAGATAGTAAAACTATTTTAAGAACTATTGACCGCATACAAAAATCTCTAAAGAAAAAGCTTGGTTCTCAAATGATTTCCATTTCAGCTGAGGATAACGCCAGCGCTGTCATTCAGCAGGTTCAAACTCAATTGCAAGGATTGCCGGCATCCGTATCTATTAACATCGGCGCTAGTGATCAAGCAACAGAAAGGTTTGAACGATTAAGAGAGCTCGTTGCAGGTTTTAAAGGTTTTACGATCGTGTTGAGTGCAGAAGATCAAGTTTCGCCGGCTGTGCAAAAAATACAGCGTTATATGGAAACTGCACTTAAAAATGGTTACTCTGTTACGATACGCGTGATTGATCACGTCATGAAAACAGTCGGTCGCATTTCAGCAGGTATTGATGCCTTAACAGGAAAAGACAACAAATTAGAGCTGGCTATTAATGACAAGGTGTCAGATAAGCTGGATTCATTGCAGAAAAGAATTGACAGCATGAGAAGCTCAGGTTCACCCGATAAAGCAGCCCCTTCAGCTGGAGGAAATACAGGTGATATTGCAAGCATGTTTGATCCAGAAACGATTTTGACAGCACTGGACAAATTTGCTTCATCATTCATGGAAAAAGTGGATGAAATCGCCACAAAATTCAGCCCGGAAACAATCTTGACAGAGCTGGATAAATTTACAACATCGTTCATGAATAAGGTGGATGCAATTGCGACAAAGTTCAGTCCAGAAACGATTTTGACACAGTTGGATAAGTTCACAACATCATTTATGAGCAAGGTGGATGCAATTGCGACAAAGTTCAGTCCAGAAACGATTTTGACACAGTTGGATAAGTTCACAACATCATTTATGAGCAAGGTGGATGCAATTGCGACAAAGTTCAGTCCAGAAACGATTCTGGGACAGCTGGATAAGTTCACAACATCGTTCATGAGCAAGGTGGATGCAATTGCGACAAAGTTCAGTCCAGAAACGATTCTGGAACAGCTGGATAAGTTTACAACATCGTTCATGGGTAAGGTGGATGCAATTGCGGCAAAGTTCAGTCCAGAAACAATTTTGTCCCAGCTGGATAAGTTTACAACATCATTCATGAATAAGGTGGATGCAATCGCCACGAAATTCAGTCCGGAGACGCTTCTAAAACAGCTGGACAAGTTTACAGGCTCATTTATGAAGAAAGTAGACGAAATCGCAAGTAAATTCAGTCCTGAAGCCATTTTTAAGCAGCTAGACAAATTTACAGGCTCATTTATGAAAAAAGTGGACGATGTCGTAAGTAAATTCAGCCCTGAAGTCATTTTTAAGCAGCTAGACAAATTTACAGGCTCATTTATGAAAAAAGTGGACGAT